>JAJTHM010000046.1 GCA_021297855.1 Sphingobacteriales bacterium
GAAAAAAGCAGTGCCAGACTTATTCAATTCCAGCTGACCCCCCTGCTATTTCATTTTAAAAAGTCTTATCAATGTTTTCAACTACTTTGAATCCCTAAAAGGGCCATTTCTTATATTTGTCGGACAACAATGGTTTTGATGTGGGTTTATTATTAAACTTAATTTATAATTGAATAAAATTTAATCTGCAAAATGGACTATACTAAAGATTATATCATTACTAAAATTAATGACCAAACGATAAAGCTTTCTCCGAGTCAAAATAAACTCTCATTGCCTATTATAGAACGAATAACAAGAAAAATGAAATTCGGAATTCGATTTGATGATATAAAAATTGAAAAAGGTCTTATCATTGATGGACATCACCGCTATATTAGTTCATTAATAGCTGGCATTGAATTGAAATCTATTGTTTCTGCGAGGACAACCGCAACAATAGAATACAACTGGGAATCTGTTAACTTTGTGAATGAGGAATGGGACACTTTAGAAAAAATAGTTTTACTTAATGAAAAAGATGCTCATTATAATAACCTATCGATAGAAAAAATAAATGAAATAATAAAATAAGAGTTAAGTTTGCAATATGTTGATTTTATTAGATATAGATGGAGTAATGGTGCCGTCCACCCCTTGGAAACAACCTGAAATCTTAGACGATGGTTTTATGCAATTTAGTCATAAAGCTTGTATAGCACTTAATAAAATTATCGAAGAAACTAATGCCAATATACTGTTGACGACCTCCCATAAAAGTAGCTACTCGTTAACTCGATGGAAAGAAATATTTAATGAGCGAAATATAACTGTTCAAAAAATTATGAAATTGAATGACAATGTAAATTATCTAAATAGAAGAGATGAAATAACAAATTGGTTTCAACATCTAAGCAAACAAATGCCTTTTGTAATCATCGACGATGATAAATCATTAAACGCTTTGCCTAAAAACCTGAAAGCGAAACTAATTCAAACTTCATCTACCATTGGGTTGACACAAGAATTAGCGAAAGAGGCTATTGACAATTTACATAGTCAAGAATTAATTATTGCTTGATATAGTTCTTTCTAACCTTTGCCTATTTATTCCAAATTAATAATTAGAAATGATTACTCTCAATACTTATTGTATTTCAATAGTCATTCGTTTCATTGGTTATCTTATTATTCCATTTTTTTACAAAATGAATTTTTATATACTCCGATTGCTAGAGTAGATTGGACATAACGAAAGTTAAATGAATCCTTCCCGAAAAATCTTAGACTATAATAAATACCTGGATATCCTGGTCCCCTATCATATACAAAACTATCATTATTAATTTTCCACATAGTGTAGTTATTCTCAAATACAACACTATCTCCATTAAATAAAATAATTCTAATAGCATCTATATAACTATACTGTGTTTCTTTAGGAATGCAAGACCTACAGTAACTATGAAAGTCTCCGTTACATCTATATTTACCCTCTCTTATTGCATTTAATGTTACTTCTTTAGAACATGAAACGATACTTGTCAAATAAATGAATAATTGGATGTAAACTAGATTTTTCATATTATATCATCCTGATTTTCACATCAAACCAAATCCTTCATTATCTCCTTCAATGGCCTTATGGACTTTATATATTCTATCGAAGGACCCGCACACCAGACCGTTTCATAAGTAGATTTGAAGGTAGATTTTTCAATAGCCCGCATCCCTTTGAATGCAAGCAACATCTTGATGTATTTCTTGAGCCACTTATTTTTATGTAGAATCTTCTCTAGAAAACTAGCTTTCGTTCCTAGAGACTGAACATAAGGTGTGTTAATGACCGTGAGGTGTGAACCCGACATTTTTGTAGTTAAAACAATATCTTTTGCTTGATAATCAATCAATGCTTGTTTGTAGTCTGGGGAAATTTTGGCTTCTTCACTGGCTAAGAATATCGTGCCAACGGAAACTCCTATTGCGCCTAATTTCATCACTTGGTCTATCTGTGCTTTAGTGCCTATTCCACCTGCAGATATGATGGGTATTTTACATTCGGCTTGAATAGCTTGAATCAATGATTTTTCTGCTAAATTTCCGCAATGACCTCCAGCGCTATTGTTCACCGCTATGACGGCATCTGCACCCATTGCTTCCACTTTCTTTGCATAATTAGCATCGATAACATCGCAGAAGACTTTTATCCCTGCAGGCTTGCAAGAACGAATCGTTTCTTCTGGACTGCCAAGTGAAGTTATGATATAATCCACTTTTTCCTCGATCAAGATTTCGAGTTGTCCTTTATATTTTAAATTCGATTTATTGACAATCAAATTTACACCAAAAGGCTTGTCTGTCCTAGAGCGAATAGTACGAATAGCTTGCCTTAGTTCATCCAGACTTCGATAATTCAAAGCAGGAAAAGCCCCCGTAGCTCCAGATTCACAAGCAGCTACTACCATTTCTACATTGGAAATGAGAAACATGGGAGCCACTATGATAGAATGTTCTATATTTAATAATTCGGCTAAATTTTTCAATTTTAAAATTTAAGTTAATTGCAATGCAAAGTATTAAATATTTCACAAAATCAACAAAATAAGACAAGGGAACCCAATATCCATAGGGACATAAAATAATATAATTTAATAAAAGTCTTCAATTAACCCAAAATCAGTACCGTATGTGCGGCACCGATTCGTATTCCCACACGTTTGGGATTGCATTTCAATCTTTTAAAAATATTGAAACAAAATCTAGCACGGGTCTTGATAACTCCTATAGTCGTATCAGACTCGTAGGAGGTTAAACCCACTTAACGACTTAGTCTTCTCCTTCGTCAAAGCCTAATTCGTAATCTGGGATTAATTAATCATCATAATCTTCCCAATCTCTATCTTGAATAGCTTCAGATGATCCACTGGCAGTTTTACCCAAGGCGATTTCCTTTTTCCGTTTGATTTGTCGTTTCAAATCTTCTACAGCCTCGTCGGTAGCTTCTTCAAAGGTTTTAGCTGTAGATTCTACAAATAGATTATTGCCAGGAATATGACAAAGCATATGCACAACCTTATCTTTTATTTTTTGATGACTATCCGTTTTTAGTTTGACATCAATGTCAATGATTTTATCGAAAAAAGTGGTCAACTTGTCTGTCTTGGTTTCTATAAAATCCACCAATTTCTGATCTACTACGAATCCGTCTGCTTGAATTTTTCTGTTCATACTGTTTTAAGATTTAGGGTGAGATAATTTATGTATATGTTTTAATTTTTCGATACTATTATGGGTATAAACCTGGGTAGAAGCCAAAGAGCTATGCCCGAGCAAGCCTTTAATAGCATTGAGCTCCGCGCCTTCGTTTAAAAGATGTGTGGCGAAACTATGGCGTAAACTATGCGGTCCGATTCCCTTCTGTGAAGTCACTTCAGAAAGATAGTTTTTGATTGTTCGATAGATAAAATTTGGATAGAGCTTTTTCCCATTAGTTAAAACAAAAACTCTATCTTCTTCTGTCACAATGTTATGGGCATTGAGTTCATTTCTGTATTCCGATAAAAGTTTGATTAAACGATCATCTACTGGGATGAGACGTTGCTTCTTGCCTTTGCCTACAACCGAAATTTGCCTTTTGGCCAAATCAATCTGGCTCCATCGCATTTCCATCAGTTCACTTCTTCGGATTCCGCAGAGATAAAAGGTCATAAACATGGTATAATCACGACGTGTATCAAAACTATCTTCAGAGAGACCAATCTCTAATTTATCTTTTATATCTTGAAGCTTATTGGCTGCGACATCCTTAGGCAAGCGTTTGGGCGTCTTAGGTCGAATAATTTTTGCGGTTGGATTTTGACTGACAACCCCGCTTTTCAATTGGAATTTATAAAATGATTTAAGACAGGAAATTTTACGATTCACCGTAGTGGCTGCATCTTTTTTTTCTATCAAAGAAATTGTCCATGAACGAATCATACTTGAGTTCGCTGTGAGCAAATCCGTATGCTGAAAGTTGGCTTCTATGAAAGATTGAAATTGATTTATATCTTGCTCATAGGCAACAAGAGTATTGGGTGAGAGTCTCTTCTCATATTGTATATAGTTCAAAAATCGCTTTCTCACATCATTCATTCGCGAACTATTTGTTTTAGGTTTGTACTTGGTATAACAGATTTTTCAGAATAAAATTTCCATTGTTTTTGAATTTTTATTGCCTACTTGATCAGCAATTTCTAATAAAGCCTTGACTTTCTTTCCTTTATCAGAAGAAATGATGCTGTAAACGAATTGATTATTTTTTTCGTCATAATAGAGCTTTCTCCATAGGCCTTCGATATAGAGTTGATATTCCCCAATACCCGATTCTTCGTCTTTGGCAGAAAAAATTACTTTATTGGTTTTTCGAATCAGTTCAGGACTAATAATAGGGCTTTTTTTATCGTATTTCACAATCAGTAATCCATAATTTTTTACCTTGGGAAAAGTAAGTGCATTATCTTGAATGATGCCCGTGTATGTTTTTAGTCTATTATCTCCACGTGTTTCAAGATATAGTTTAGTTGCATCCACTTGGTCCTTAGGTATAAAATAGGACAGCTGATAAGGCTTGAGCGCAGCTACAGAAGAGTCCAAAACAGTCATTTTAAACACCTCGTTTGTAGCTAATTTTTCCAATGTGTATTCAATAGTATAGTTCTCAGCCAGGCCTTTGCTAGGTATCATGATCTGAAAGCTTTTTTGATCTGTGAGGATTTGTTCTTGTTGACAATTAATTTGTCTAGATTTATCTGCAAAAAAATCAGCAGTTGTGGTAAGGTTGAAATCCACTGAAGACATATTGCCCTTAAAATCATATACTTCCAATCTAATGTATTTATTATCTCCCTTATTTAAATAAATAATGCCATTCTTAGAATTACTATCCGTCAAGTTAAAACTACAGTTTTCAAAAAATCCCTTGTAAACATCACTTATGCCCAAGCCATAGTCACTTGTTGCTTTAATATGACTTTGCCATCTGAAATCAAGGCTATCCAGCTTAAACTGATATATCAATTTATTATCTTCATATAGTCTGAAGGCATAAATTCCAAAAGTATTCGGAGTATTATTCATTTTATCCATAGCGGATATACCTATCCCCACGCTACCAGAATTGATCTCCAGCGTTTGTTTGTGGACATCTTCTTTTGGAAAACTATGTATGAATATAGATTCTCCTTCATAGTGATAGAATAGTATTTTGCTCAATAGAGGTTGAATCGTATCCTCTATTTGTGTATAATAATGCAAGGGATTAATTGTTTTTTCTGTCCTAAGATTTCTTATTTCGAAGTGCAGGTGCGGTCCTTCCGAGCTTCCTGTATTGCCTGAAAAAGCTAAATGCTCTCCCTTTCTAACATCAAATCTTGGTCGAGTAAAGGAAGTATCGATGGTATTTCTTTTAAGTGCATATTGAACTTGGTCCAGCCAGGCTTCTATATCAGGACGAAATGCATTGAGGTGAGCGTAGATGCTCGTTAAACCTATCTGTGGGTGGTGAACATAAATAGCCTTACCATAACCGTTTGGAGAAACGACCACTCGTGACACATAACCATCTTCGACAGATAAAATCCGCAAGTTCTCTTTATTGTCCGTGCGGAAATCCAAGCCCATATGAAAGTGGTTCTTTCTGAGCGCAGCGTAGTTGCCCGACAACGAAATAAGATAGTCAAGGGGCATACCGAGATTCTGTCCTAATGAAGGTAATTCAACAGCCAAAACCAATGCTAATAAAAAGTATTTAAATCTCATACAATACTGTTTCTACAAATTTAAACAAATCAAACTAAATTTGACCTTTAGAAAATTATTAATATCCAAGGGCTTGAAGGAGATAAGCAGCACACAAAATCAATTGGTCAAATCTATCGTTGAACTAAAGTTCAAGGCTGCTAAACGAAAGGAGCAGAGTCTCTGCATTATAGAAGGCCAAAAAGAGCTAGAAATAGCAATAGCTTCCGGACTAGTCATTGAAAAATTATTATTAGAAAAAAACCTAGAATTAACGAATCCATCCTTAAGAGATGCCGCACAAGAAGTCTTTGAATGTTCCGCAGAAGTGATGGAAAAGATAGCTATAAGAGATGTTAAGTCCTCTATTATAGGAGTGGCTCGTGCGAATTATTTATCTCTATCCGAGGTCAAACTGAGTGAAAACCCATTCATACTCATTTTGGAGAATATAGAAAAACCTGGAAATTTAGGTTCACTCTTCCGCACAGCAGATGCTGCCAATGTCGATGTGATCTTGTGTACAGAAATGAAAACGGATATTTATAATCATAACGTGGTGCGCAATAGCCTGGGCTGTGTGTTTTCCAAGCAAATTGTCTCCTGCACGAATCAAGAGGCTTTAGACTTTTGTAAAAAACATCATTTAAAAATATACTCCACCTACTTGCATACGGAAAAATTATACTATCAGGAAGACTTCAGACTTCCTACTGCTCTTGTTTTCGGAACGGAGAGTACAGGCGTTTCAGATTTTTGGATATCAAATACAGAACATAAAATCAAAATCCCTATGCTAGGCAAAATAGATTCGATGAACGTAGCGAATAGTGCGAGTATTTTATTATATGAGGTAGTGAGGCAGCGATGGGTAAACAAATAAATTACGATGAATTCACCTAAAAAAATCGGCTCCATTCTCAAAACCAAAGGCTTCGATGGCACGACCATTGTATCTTGTGACTTTCCTATTTTAAAAGCAGATTTTAAAGCCTTATTTATATCCAAAGGCAGTATGTATCTGCCATTGTTGATTGAGAAAATGGAACAAATGGATGATTTTACATTACAAATAAAATGGAAGAATTATAACTCCAAGGAGCAAGCCCAGGTGCTGCACAACAAAGAATTATTTCTCGATGAAGTTCAAATTAGTAAGTATTTCGCTGAAGAAGAACTAGATGATTTGATAGGTTATGAAGTTTACAATAGAGAAGAGAACCTAGGCAAAGTCATCGACCTATATCAATCGAATCAGCAAGAAACCTTGGAAGTAGAACTAGGAAATTCTAAGCGCTTATTGATTCCTCTGATCGAAGCCTATATAATAACAATAGATGATGACAAGCAGACTATACACTGCGATTTAGATAAGGACTTTATCGAACTATTCACGAGCTAGATTTTAGTAGCTCATATTCAAACTAGCTTGTATAAAATTCAAAATTGAAAATTCAAAATTAACTAACTTTGTTCTATGAAAATTGACGTGATTAGCGTATTGCCCGAATTGATGGATAGCTTTCTGTCGCATTCTATTATAAAACGAGCGCAGCAAAAAGGGCTTCTATCCATACACACACATTCTCTAAGACCTTTTGGTCTGGGCAAGAACAATCAAATTGACGACTATCAATATGGGGGCGACGCAGGGATGGTCATGATGTGCGAGCCAATGGCAGCTTGCATTGAGGAACTAAAAAAAGAGAGAGATTATGATGAAATCATTTATCTCTGCCCAGATGGAAAAACCTATAATCAAAAAATAGCCAATGCCCTTTCTCTCAAAGGAAATTTATTGCTGATTTGTGGTCACTATAAAGGTATTGACGAACGGATTCGAGAGAAATATGTCACCATGGAGATCTCCATCGGCGACTATGTTTTGTCGGGCGGCGAACTGGGCGCTGCCGTTTTGATTGATAGCATAGGACGATTGATACCTGGAGTGCTCAATGATGAAACCTCTGCGCTTTCAGATAGTTTTCAAGATGGACTGCTCGCTCCACCTGTTTATACGCGACCCGAAGAATGGGAAGGTCTGCGTGTCCCTGAAATTCTCCTATCGGGTCATCACAAAAAAATCGAAGATTGGAATTATGAACAATCGGTCAAACGGACACAAGACCGAAGACCAGATTTATTGAAATAATCATCATTTTACTTTGCTATAGCTATCTTGAAACAATTTTTCTTACTTTCTTTTCTAATACCTTCCATAGTTTTTTGTCAATATAAAACGACTATGTCTGACGCCAATACCATGTTAAAGACTATAGAAAAGCTACATGTTGACTATAAGGAAATTGACAATAAAGCTTCCGAGTTCATTTATATTAATACTATCCAAAGCATAGACAAGTATGGACTATTCTATACCCAAGAAGATATTCAAGGATTGGATAAATATAAGTTTGTTCTTGGGACAAAAATCACAGAAGAGTCCGAAGACTTTTTAAATGACTTGCATTCCCTCTATAAAACGAGACAAAATGAAACTGTGAATATGCTCCAGCAGTTAAAAGGTCAGGAATTCGATTTTGAGGCGTTAGATACATTTTTTTATTCTGAAAAATCACCCAGTGTTCTAAAAGGGCAAATAATTAATAAATGGCAGCGTTGGCTAAAGCTCATAGCCTTAAGAGAATATACCGACCAGTTAGATTCAGCTGAAAAGAACATATCTATAGATATTGGCAGACTGCATAGAATTAAAGATACTGCAATAGAGGAGCAAATAAAAACGTTAGAGGAAAGGATAGAAAGTAAAGACTTCGTTTATTCACGCATAAAAAACAGTTTTCTCTCTTCTTTGGCACAGGCTTTTGACCCCCATTCTGATTATTTCTCCCCTAAGGAAAGAGAAGAATTCGATGAAAGCCTCTCTGCCACTAAGCATACCTTTGGTTTGGAGATAGACATGAACGATGACAATGAAATCGAAATTACCTCCATTATTCCCGGAAGTTCAGCATGGAATTCAGACCAATTTCAGATAGGAGATATCATACTTTCTTTCAGACCCAAGGGAAAAAAAGAAATTGATTTTTCCAATATATCATTAGCCAAAGCTCGCACCTATCTATCCAGCGACAAGGTAGAAGAAGGAAAATTCAAATTAAAGAAGAGCAGCGGTCAACAAGAAAATCTCGATCTGATTAAATCGTTTATAAATAATGACGATAACTTAATCAATAGCTATCTAATAGAATCAACCAAAAAAATGGCCTATATAGCTCTCCCGAGTTTCTATAACAATAATGAAACTGGAAATGGCTGTGCAAATGATATTGCAAAAGAGTTGATTCAACTCAAAAAAGAAGGGATAGAAGGTTTAATTTTCGATCTAAGAGGAAACGGTGGAGGCTCTTTAGAAGAGGCTCTAAAGCTCTGTGGTATGTTTATCAATCATGGCGCTTTATTTATTTTTAAATACAGAGAGGGTGACCCTGAAACGGTCAAAGATTTAAATAAAGGCTCGGTCTATGATGGTCCTATGATCTTATTGGTGGACAAAAGCAGTTGCTCGGCGGCAGAGCTTTTCGCTGCCGTTATGCAGGATTACAATAGAGCCGTTATAGTAGGTGGGGATACTTACGGTAAATCCACTTGTCAAGCAATCCTCCCGCTTAATGCAAATTCTGTATTGAATGATTCCGAATCACTCAATACAATGAAAGACTATCTTAAATTGACCATTGGCCAGATGTATAGATGCACGGGGAAGTCATATCAGAAAGAAGGGGTAAAGGCAGATATCTACTTGCCCGATATATATAAATATCTAGACATAGGAGAATCAAATGAACCAAGGGCATTGTCTGCCAAGACAATAGATAAAAAAACTTATTATTACCCCCTACCAGCTCTTCCACTAGAGGACCTCAATACAAAAAGCAAAATGCGACTGATTGAAAATAAACGCTACAAAGAATTAGATGACTTTTATGCAGAGCAGGCAGTTTACCTTCAAAATAAATGGATTCCTGTTTACTTGGAGGGATTCAAGAAATTTATACAGTCGATGGAAAGTGCAGAGCAAACGAGCTTTAAATCTGAAAATTCTGCCTTGGAAGTCAGACTGCCTGAACATATTATGAGCTTAGGAAAACAGTCAGAAGCTCACCAACTTATAAGAGAATTGAGATGTAAAGAATTAAAACAGGATCTTAATATTCTTGAAGCCTATTCCATACTAAATGACTTAAATTTGCTCACTAAATAACTAAATATTATGCTTAAAAAATCTAGGCTATTTTGGTCTGCCCTATTCTTACTCTTGACCAGTTACGGCAGCTTGTCAGCACAAGGAAGTGCTGTAGAACATATGAATCAGATTCAGGTAGTATTGGAGAAATCAAAGGACGAGATGTTTTCTTATTTAAAGGCTATCACCAAAGGGAGAAGTGCCCGAAAAATAGAAAATAGAAGACAAGATCTTTTACAACAGATCGTCGCTGAAATCAGTGAAATCCGTTTAGTGAGAAGTTATAACGGAGATAATGCTTTGAAAGAAGCCAGTATTAAATACCTGGGTTTGCAAAAAACTATCCTCAAGGATGATTATGCCAAAATCATGGACCTAGAAGAAATTGCTGAAAAATCCTATGACAACATGGAGATGTATCTCAATATGCAGGAAAAAGCCAATGAAAAATTGTATGAAGCATCCGATAGTTTTGATGTGGCCTATAGAGCATTTGCCGAGACTTATGAAGTAAAACTCATCGAGGGAGAACTCGATAAAAAAAGTAAGCGGATCAAAAAAATGGCTGAAACCCTCCATTATTATCACGAAGCATATCTTATCCAACTCAAGTGTTTTCATCAGGAGAAGTATATACTCGAAGCGATGGCTAAGGGCGATGTCAATGCCATTCAACAAAATATCTCTGCACAGACAGCGCTGGTGGATGAAAGTATGGGTAAACTAGACGCCATGAAACCCTATGAGGGCGATCATAGTTTGATTGGAGCTACGAGAAAACTACTCAACTTTTTCAAACGGGAAGCCGAAAGCGATTTTACGGCAATGATGGATTTTTATATTAACCCACATTGCAGCAAGAATGTTAAAATACGCCCTTTAGATGTTAAAAATCGGGTAAGTTTGGTATAAAATCCTCGGTAAACCTAGTATTTTCGTTTCGATTTGATTTGTAGTACACAGGGGGGTGGTACATTTA
>JAJTHM010000126.1 GCA_021297855.1 Sphingobacteriales bacterium
AAATTTGCTATTTGAGAAAATAGGTGCTGTCCGAAATAATTTGTACTTTTGTTCATGGTTTTAAAAGTGTAGGAACTTGCAAAACTAAAAAAGCTGACCTTTTTCGGAAGGTCAGCTTAATTTATCTCGGACAACAATGATTTTTTTTCTATCTTTGAGGTAGTAAGTACTATGCTTTCCAATATTTTGAATAAATTATTAGCTTTTTTTATCCTTCCTATAATCTTTACGTCAGGTTATAGTCAGATTACAGTAGATAAATCCGCAGGTTGTGCGCCACTGACTGTGAGTTTTAAACCTCCTGCGGGTATGACTACCTATTACTGGGATTTTGACAATGGTGGTTCGAGTGAGGATTCTACGCCCAATGTCGTTTTTAGTACACCTAAAAATCCATATAAAGTGAGTTTAAGAGCTTGTAAAACATGCCCTATTCTCCATACTATAGATATTCAAGCTCATCCAAAGCCAACCGTAACCGTGCCTACGTCCAAGGGTTGCCCCCCTTTAAATGTAAGTTTCAATCCTAATATATCCATGCCGCCCGGGGTATCTATCACGAGTCTAAAATATATCTTTGGTGATGGAAACTCTCAAACAAAAACACCCCCGAACCTAAGTCCAGCATCCAATACATATACTGATCCTGACAAAACATATACAGTGAGTTTTGAGCTAAAGACGTCTCCTGTCAATGCTGGTTGCGATCACACGGTGGTCATACCGAATACGGTAGAAACTTCCAGTATTACTTTTAACTGGTTACAGGCGAGTCCCTCTGCAGGATGTACTCCTCCACTCAATGTCAATTTTACGCATAGTATTCAAGCAAAAAAAGCCATAGTCAGCTATGAATGGGATTTTGGAGATGGTAATACATCGACCGCTGCGCTACCCTCTCATACCTATACGCAGACTGGTAATTTTAACGTTAGACTCACTGTGAAAGATGCCAATGGGTGCGAAAAAACGCAAACGACAAGTGTCATCGTCAGAAACAATGATATGACTAAAATTATTTCTTTGGATACTATTTGTGTACATAAAAACTTAAGTCTAAATATTGATGGCAACGCAGGATTGTCTGCTCAGTGGTTGCTCGGAAATGGCAATTTCGCCTTTGGCAGACCTGTAAACGATTATTATACTACACCTGGATTAAAAACTATCACTGTGACATCCTTTTATCTCGGGAATATCTGTCCCAAGACATTGACAAAAAAGGTCCTGGTCATAGATCCACAAATAGACTATACTTTAGCTCCAAAACCCTTGTGTAATAAGCAAAATACATTTACCCTTACCTGCACCAACTCGCAGCTATTTAGTGATATTCAATGGAGTCTTCATCTAATTCGGAGGCCAGGTGATACAGCCTTTGTGCGAATACTAGGAACTAATTTTACCCAACCCGTGACCCATACGATTGATTTGGATACAATTCCTTGGCGCTATCATAAATTTTTATTAAGAGCAGCAGCCACTACCAAACACGGCGGTTGTATTATAAAAATGCAGGATTTATTTGATATGGATCCCTTGATAGCCCATGTGGCTCCAACTGTTACGAGTGGTTGCAAACCTCTGCTGGTTGGATTTTACGATAGAACTCTTCTCTATCGCATGGATACACTCAAAGAATGGAAATTAATTTTTGGTGATGGCAATGAAGTGACAAGAAACAGCTTTAGTGATACGTTCTATCACACCTATATGAATCGTGGAGTCTATGATATGCGTATGATAGTGAAAAATAAATATGGCTGTATTGATACCACCTACGTCACAAAAATAGAGGTCGGAGATACCTTGACCCCTGATTTCACGATTGCGACATCGGGCAGTCTCTGCGCCTCAGATCCCAATACAACGGTGACCTTACAAAGTACCGTGAATCCCAATTTAGTTCAACAAACAAAATTTTGGGCCGATGGCCATCGCTGTGTTCAGTGGAATAATATGACTTTTAAACCCAACAATCGCGCTGGAACTTATCCTATAAAAATGGAAGTAGTGGATCGCGGTTGTTTTTCGTCTACTACCAAGACCATTACTATCAAAGGACCAGTTTCTGAATTTGTCCAAAACCAAAATTGTGACTCGCCTCGAAAAGTAGAATTTACCAATAAATCTCAAGAAGCCAATTCGTATCTTTGGCAGTTTGGTGATGGTTCAACCTCAACAGATACGAATCCAAAACATACCTATTTAAAAGATAGTATTTATAGGGTGCAACTGATAGCTTACCATGCTAGCAATGGTTGTCCAGCAGATACGTATTCCCTTCCGGTTCAAATTCAAACTCCAGTCGCCCAATTTGATAAAGATACGTATTCATTTTGTCATACAGATATCAGTCAGATGATAGGAGCTCGAAATTCCAAAGGATATATTCAGGATAATCAAAATACAGGTTTTATTTGGGAGTTTGAACAAGGTCGAGGACCTACGCGCACTTTTCGGGATAGTATAGACTATGATGTTCATACCAGGATTCAAGATTTAGCCGTCGTATCCGTCAGGAATTTTATGAACTGCATCCGTAGAGACACTGCTGTAATTTATGTAGATGAAATTAAATTGAATTATACCATAAAACCCGATACGATTTGTAATGGGGACACCGTAAAATACAGCGGAGTTATGACTTCACTGCTTCCAATAAGTATGCAGAGATGGAAGTTTGGCGATGGTGACAGTGCTGATAAATTAGATACGTTTCATATTTACCATTTTTCAATGAAAACCGCCATATTTTACGATAATACGTTTAATGCGGAAACAGTCAAAGGTTGTAAATTACAAACAACAAAAACGCTGATAGTTAAGAAATTGAATTTAACTCTAGAGCCCTATAGTGCTAACCTTTGTTTACAATCCAGCACAGTGCCAGTCAATATCTCTGCGAAGGTGGACCCTCTCTATCCTAGTTCTTTCCGATGGCAAAAACCTGATAATACTATCCAATATGGCAAGACGATTAACTATAATTTCTCTAACACAGGAAGCTACAATTTTCATATCATAGCTACGGACTCTTCGAATGCGAACTGCATAGATACATTGTCTCCTGCCACCGTATTGGTACATAAAAAACCAAATCTAGGATTAACTTCCGATAAAGATACCTTCCGCGTTCTCTGCGACCCTGTCAATATTGATTTAGGCTATATTGATTCCAATACGACGCCAATCATAACTAGGAAGTGGTTAATTATAGATAGTACCGGATCGACGAATTATAATAACAATTTGACTATTTCGCGATCACTGCATAAAGGCATGAATAAAGTTCAACTTATTGCGAATACAGCCTACTGCCAAGATACTGTAGTGAAAGATTATATCGTTCGTGCACCTTCTGGCACCATGACCATAGATAATAATGATATTTGCAAAGGAGATGAAATAACGTTTACCGTTCAAAATCTTATCGACGTATCCGACTATTCTGTAGATCTAGGTGATGGTACTGTAATAAGCAATACGCCTATCATTAAACACAAATACACCTATGTGCCATTGGGTGGGAAAACCGTGGCTAAGGGAATTTTTCTGGCTAGTGGCTATGAATGCGTAGGTAAACCATTTGATACTACCATTCGTATTCACGAAGTTTTTGCTAAATTTTCTATAGATGGTACAGCAGATACCCCAATCTGTTATAGAGCTGTCCTGATCAAAGATAGCTCGATAGGTGCCGATAAATATTTTTGGAATTTTGGTGATGGCAGCACTGGTACCATGAGAGAGCCTGGACTGAAAACCTATCCAAATAGTCAAAAATATCAGGTTCAATTGGCTATAGAAAGTCTTACTTATGGATGTAAAGATACATTTAAAGATTCTGTAGAATTAGTTGCTTTGCCAAACTCTAGCCCGACCAATGATACTGTGTGCTTGGGTGATACAGCTAAAGTATATCAACAAATCGCGCAAAAAAACGTAAAATACATTTGGACACCCACGGGTATTCATTTAAATAATAGAAGCGATACCATTTTTTACAAACGAGACTCGAGTATGCAGTATAGGTCTATAGCTATAGATACAACTACCAAATGCATAAAAGAAGCCCAAGGTCTGATTACTGTAATCCCACCTATGGTAAAACAAAAGCTAGATACGATTATAGCACCCGGTGCAGATGTACTCCTTCCATTCACTCCCGCTGCCAATTATGGTTTTATTTGGCAACCCGATAGTTTCATTAGTTGCCTCGATTGCCCTGATCCTAGAGCTCAATACTTATTAAATCCCATAACCTACAAAGTCATTTTCTACGATAAAATTAAAAACTGTTTCCGAGATAGTTCCATCTACAAAATTAATATCTTTCCTGACATTTTAGTTTCAGCACCTACGGCCTTTTCTCCAAATGGCGATGGGAATAATGATGTTTTTTATGCCAAAGGATTTGGTATTAAAAAACTAACCGCGTTTAAAATTTATAATAGACAAGGAACCTTAATTTTTCTCTCTATATCTGAAAAGGATGGCTGGGATGGCAACTACAAAGGAGAACCACAGAACTCTGACACCTACTTTTATACCATAGAGGGGGAATCTTATATCCCTAACAAACGAGTATTTAAAGAGGGTAATTTTATGCTTCTAAGATAGTTTTGCATTAGTTCTTTCTCGCTTTTCTATCTTCATTCGCTTTAAATGAAGGCACAGAAACCCGCGATAGCTATCGGGACTTAACTCTGCCAGTCATTCGTGTTACAACTCCGCTAGTTGGGCGAATTGACTTAAATTTCACAAGATTTAACGCAGACAATGTGGCGGTGGAAAAGTAAATATTTGACGAATATTGCTCAATATTCTATTCGCTTAAATCCCTTTACCAGTAAGGATTTCAATAAAAATAATGATGTGGATAAATTATTTGTTTTGATTGCTCAATATATTGAAGTATTTTTGTACTAAAATATATTGCAATGGCTTTTATAACGATTAATGTTCCCGACAATAAACTTACTTATTATAAACAAATATTGTCCGAGTTTAAGGAGATTTCATTGGAAAATGATAAGAATGAATTTGAGGATATTTTAACTCCTCAAATGATTAAAGTATTGGAGGAAAGAAGAGCAAAACCAATTGAAAAATCAATTACTTTAGACGAATTGAAATTAAAAATCAAAGCTAAATATGCCAAGTATGGCTTTTGAGATTAGATTAAGAGAAGAAGCCGTCATCGAGATTGAAGAAGCCCTTGAATATTATTTGCAAATTAGCCCACAAACTGCCTTTTCCTTTGATGAAGATTTAGATAATAGTTTTCTTACACTGAAACAGAATCCATATTTTGAGGAAAGAATTAATGATTATAGAGTTTTACCTCTCCATAAGTTTCCATACATTATCATTTTTTCCGT
Organism: Sphingobacteriales bacterium; assembly: GCA_021297855.1. Classification (GTDB taxonomy): domain Bacteria; phylum Bacteroidota; class Bacteroidia; order Chitinophagales; family JADJOU01; genus CHPMRC01. Next base: position 5,385 of record JAJTHM010000126.1, read on the forward strand.
TATCGAAGAAGACAATATTATAGATATTCTGTCCATATTCCATACTTCCCAAGACCCCGATAAATACCCGCAATAGAAAATGTCGAGCAAACCACCCGATATTTTCAGCTTAAATTACAAATTTACTATCACACCGACAACCTGTCCCGTCTTTTTACGGGATAGTTAAAAACTATGCCGAACTGCTGCACGACTTCGATTATAGACTATGGCATACTAGGGTCTTGCTTCACAAGTTTCAACCTTTTTAGGTAGGTGCTTAGATATTTTTAAAATAAAACTATCTCGAAATAACTTTATGTAAAATGCTTTATCCTTTTCATCAATATCTTTGCTAAATAATAATGTACTATCTTTAATATTTGCTGAAAATAGAGATATCCGAACACAGTTTGTAGAAGAATTTGAACAACAACTTAACCCACATTGCAGCAAGAATGTTAAAATACGCCCTTTAGATGTTAAAAATCGGGTAAGTTTGGTATAAAATCCTCGGTAAACCTAGTATTTTCGTTTCGATTTGATTTGTAGTACACAGGGGGGTGGTACATTTA
>JAJTHM010000038.1 GCA_021297855.1 Sphingobacteriales bacterium
TGAACAAGAAAAAAGCAGTGCCAGACTTATTCAATTCCAGCTGACCCCCCTGCTATTTCATTTTAAAAAGTCTTATCAATGTTTTCAACTACTTTGAATCCCTAAAAGGGCCATTTCTTATATTTGTCGGACAACAATGGAAGATTACTATAATTCTCATCAATTAGACTTTAAAAAGTTTAACAATAATCCAGATGTTCAATTAGAACAAATGAGACTAGCTTCGGCAGAAAAACAATTAGAGATTAACAAAGGTAGTTTGCTTCCAACGCTAACATTTGGTTACGCATTTGGCTCCAATTTTATCAATACAGCATCCACTATTACAGAGCGCAGAACCATCAACAATCCTGTCATTGGTTTTGTGAATGATAGTAGTAAATCATTGGTGCGATCAGTGAGTAATCAAAGTGTAGCTGTGTCGGAGTCCGCTATCCCTCTTTTTACACAGCTTGGAAATAATAAACAACATCAGTTTCAACTCAACCTCCAATGGCAGATTTTTGGGAAGGGACAGCGCAGAACTAACGTAAAACTAGCAGAATTGCAAACCAAACAACAAGAATACAGAGTAAAACTCACAGAACAAAAAATTAAGGAAAACTATTTTCAAGCTTTTTCTAATGTCTTGGCAGCCAAAAAACGACATGAAACGAGCCTGAAAGTGCTCAATGCGCAGAAAGAACGCTATCAAATGGCTAAAGAAAAATATGAACTCAATCTGATAGATTTTTTCGAGTTCGCCACCTATCAAAATCAACTCCTCAATGCGGAGCTTGAAGTCTCCAAAGCCAAGCTAGAGTGGAACTTTAATCGAGAGATTGTTAGGTTGTATCATTAATGAATCATACAGAGTTTATTTCTTAAACAACTCCGCTACCTTGTGAATATAGGGCTCTTGCACATTGATCGCGCAGTATTCGCCACCTAGTTTTTTGAAAATGGTTTTGTGTTTTTTGAGATTTTCTTGAACTTTCATTTTCATGTGGTTTCGAAACTGTGAAGATGAAGTATCGACCCACTCATAGGATAGCTTTTCAGGATTGTAAAGCTCTACCAAGCCTAGATCGGGGAAATTTTCTTCTGCCTTATCGTAAAATTGAAGGGCATAAAAGTTGTGTTTGGTGCGGGAAATAATCAATTCTTTTTCAAAATCGCCGCTTTCTATAAAATCGGATAGCACAAAAACTGTGGATTTTTTTTTGATGGTATTATGTACAAATAATATAGCTTCTCCTACATTGGTAGTAGTTCGAGAAGGCTCGATATTTATGAGTTCTCTGAGAATAGTAAGAATATGTGCTTTTCCTTTTTTAGGAGGAATGTACTTTTCTACCTTCTCACTAAAAAAAATGACGCCCACTTTGTCATTATTGTTAAGTGCGCTGAAAGACAACGTGGCTGCCACTTCATTTACAATATCGCGCTTGGTTGTCTCTTGGCTGCCAAAATAATTGGAAAGAGAAATATCGACTAGTAAAATAAAAGTCAATTCTCTTTCTTCTTCAAACTCTTTGATATAGGGTTCTTGACTTCTGGAAGTAACGTTCCAATCTATAGTGCGAACATCGTCTCCGTAGCTATATGCTCTGACTCCATGGAAAGAAATACCCTTACCTTTAAACGTAGAGGTGTAATTTCCTGTAAAGAGGTCCTTGCTCTGTTTACGGGTCTTGAGTTCGAGTTTACGAACTTTTTTTATGAGTTCAGATACTTCCATTCGGTTTATGGTACTTCTACAGAATTGAGCAGTTCGGTGATGATATCATCGGTCGTGATGTTTTCCGCCTCTGCTTCATAGGTGAGGCCTATTCTATGTCTCAACACATCATAGCATACATTTCTCACATCTTCTGGTATTACATAGCCTCTGCGCTTCATAAACGCATTGGCCTTGGCTGCCATAGCTAGATTGATAGAAGCTCTAGGCGAACCGCCGTATGAGATTAAATGCTTCAATTTATCCAATTTATTTTCAGCTGGGAATCTGGAAGCAAATACAATGTCGATAATGTATTGTTCAATTTTCTCATCCATATAGATTTGCTTGACGATTTCTTTGGCCTTAATGATAGCCATTTTGTCCACCACTGGTTCTATGATAGAGCGATAGTCGCTGGAGTTTTGTTTTAAAATTTCGATTTCTTCTTTTTTTGAAGGGTATTTTACTATGATTTTCATCATAAATCTATCTAATTGAGCCTCTGGCAAGGGATAAGTGCCTTCCTGCTCCAAAGGATTCTGTGTAGCCATGACCAAAAATGGTTCATCTAGTCTATACGATTGATCGCCTAAGGTGACTTGCTTCTCCTGCATAGCTTCCAATAGGGCGGATTGCACTTTGGAAGGTGCTCGGTTGATTTCATCTGCTAAAAGAAAATTGGCGAATACCGGGCCTTTCTTCACTTGGAATTCCCCTAGTTTTTGGTTATAAATCATAGTGCCTACAATGTCAGCAGGCAGCAGATCTGGAGTGAATTGGATGCGGTTAAAAGTACACTTCAATGAATCAGACAAAGACTTTATAGTAAGAGTCTTAGCCAATCCTGGCATACCTTCCAGTAAAATGTGACCATGGGATAGAAGGGCTAATAGGATCTTATCAATCATATCCCTTTGTCCAATAATTTTTTTGGATAGTTCGCGTTCTATGACTTCGATGAATAAACTCTCTCTATTGACGATTTCATTAAGCTCTCTAATATCCGTAGCGTTGTTTGCCATTATTTTTTTGTTTTATGCAAATATAATTTTCTACCACGATTTGACGTTATATAAAAAAGATTAACCCTTCTAAAATATTGTTAATCCACCTTTCATTGACAAAGAAATAATATTTAATTAGTATTTATTTCTTTAAATTTGTAATCGTCAAATGCTTATACTTGAAACGAACATTTTATTTTTATATTATTCTTCTGCTAGGGCTCTTCTGCTCTTATAGTGGATATTCAACGCATATTGTTGGAGGAGTTATATATTACGAATACCTAGGAGGCAATCGATATAAACTTATTTTCGAAGTGTATAAAGACTGCGGTTCGACGGTGGTTGTAGGATTTGATGGCAGTCCATCCAACAATCCGCAATTTCAGTTACCCCCTTTTTATTTCAGTGTTTTTGAAGGAGATATAAACAATAATATTTATGCGGGCAGCAACGCGCTTAATCTTCTGGACAAAGTAGAAATTAGACCCGTCATTGTCAATCCATGTTTGAAAATAGATAAAAGCACCTGTGTGGAGCGCGGTGTATATGAAACCATAATTAGTTTACCCAAAAATAATGTGGGTTATACTATTCAGCACATGCGCTGTTGCCGAAATGATGGTATTCTCAATATTCAAAATCAACCTGGCAAGCAAGACAAACCGGGCTTCACTTTGAGAACCTTTATTCCTCCATATGGATCCAAGCCTAATAATTCTGCCAGATTCAAAGAGTTTCCACCTATTTTTATTTGTGTTAATCAGACTTTTTATTTTGACCATGCTGCCACCGACGCGGACGGCGACATTTTGAAATATTCCCTTACCACTCCTCTCGCGGGCTTGGACTCTGATAATCCAATTGATAAGAATCAAACCCTTAATGTAAGCCCTATTTCATGGTCAAATGGCTACGGTCTCAATAACATGATAGGAGGTACGCCACCTATGAGTATTGATTCTGTCACCGGTTTATTGGTATGCAAACCGAATAGAGTCGGGCGATTTGTGGCTTCTGTTTTGGTGCAGGAATATAGAAATGGCGTAGAGATAAATTCATTCGCTAGGGATTTTCAATACAACGTAGTCGATTGTGATTTACCCAATGCTGACGCACCTTTCATTTCTGGAACCTATGATCCAAAGCAAGATATCGGCACCTATATTCTTTGTTCTGATTTCAAAGTAAATTTTTCTAACACCAGCACCAATGCCGATCGATATGAGTGGAATTTCGGAGATCCCGCCAGTGGTGCCAACAATATTTCTACCCAGACCAATCCAACACATACCTTCTCTGATACAGGAACTTACACAGTTGTACTGAGAGCTTTCAAAAAAAGAATAGACGGACAACTCTGCTTTGATACTACGCGTAGAATTTGTAAGGTCTATCCAAAACCAAGAGTGAATTTCAGTCGACAAGATCAAGTCTGTCAAGGCACCCCAGTCCAATTTAATGATTTAACACCTCCTACGAGTGGATCTATTGTCAAATGGGAGTGGGAATTTGGCAATGGACAAAAATCAAGTTTAAAAAATTCGACCTATACTTATTTGACCTCTGGAGATTATCAAGTAAAACTTAAAGTGAATACTCAGGCAGGTTGCTCATCCGATACAGCAATGAAAGTCACTATTTACCCGAAGCCAAATATTGCCGCTATGGTGCCCAACGGATGCATTGGACAGCCTATGAATTTACAATGCAATGTGACAATTAATTCTCCGTCTACAATTACAGCCTTCAGATGGACATTGCCTAGTGGTCTAGAGTTGCCAACGTGCAGCGCCACCTATACCCCTACTAGCATGGCTAGTGGTGCAGTAAATCTTTGGGCGATCTCCAATTTCGGTTGTAGAGATTCTATGAATTTTCCTTTTAAGGTGAATCCACTTCCTGTTATTCGAGCTTTTGGAGATACAACGATTTGCTATGATCAGTCAGCTCCAATATCAGCTACGGGGGGCACTACTTATCAATGGTCTCCTCCACTCTATTTAGAAAATTCTAATGCCGCATCAACCATTGCTAGTCCACCTTATCCAGACTCGATCATTTATATTGTAAAGGGAACAGATGCTAATCAATGTTTTAATTTTGATTCTGTCAAAATTCGATATTATATAAAAACGTTTATCAATGCGGGCTCCGATACTAGTATATGTTTGCCACCGAGTGTGAATGCTCGTGATTTCGTGCAGCTGAATGGTAAGGGAGTTTTCAACTCTGTATATTGGTTGCCAGCAGCTACATTGACAAATGCGAATACCTCAGCACCCATAGCCAGACCCTTGCAGAATACAGACTATATTTTTCATGGAATAGACTCGAACAAATGCTTGATGAAAGACACTATTCGTGTCATTGTCTTAGATCCAAATTTTAATTTTATCCCGATGAGAGATACTTCCATTTGTCCGCGTGATACATTTAAAATTATTCCTCACGATCAAGGTGAATTTTCTAACTATAGTTGGACGTCCAATCCAAGTACATTTTTGAATATCTCCAACTCAAATATCCGCACACCGATTCTGAAGCCAGCAGTCACTACAGAGTTTGTACTGAGAATTTCCAATTATTGTTATACAAGATTTGATACGGTATTAGTTAAAGTATTTCCATTGCCAGTAGTTGGACTTATTGACTTAGATTCTATCTGCTATGGCGAGACTTATCAGTTTAGTTCGAATACAGGACATGTGGACTATACTTGGACGACCAACGAACCGAGTTTCAGTAATCGGAAAATATCAAATCCTACAGCCAAACCTTTGATATCCCAAACCTATAGTTTAAAAGTCATTGACACAAATACGTGTACCAACACAGATTCAATAAGACTATTAGTGCATGAATTGCCATATTTGGCTGTTCTGAATATCCCTCGCTATCTCTGTCAGGGTGATACGGTATCCCTCACTGTGGTGACCAAAGAAAGGTGCGACTATTTATGGAGACCTAGGCTAGGACTTAATTCCGACACAGCCAAAACTATTCAAGCTTTTCCAGAAGAAACCACCAAATACTATATTCGAGCCACCAATATCCATCAATGTACATGGACGGATAGCTTTGTTATAAACGTTCAGAAGCCCATAAAGCCCTATGCCAAGGGTCCCGTAAGGATTTGTAAGGGGAAATTCATTGATCTCTTTGCAGAAGGAGGCTTGTATTATCTCTGGAAACCTCCTTACAATATTAGCGATACATTATCCAGAACTCCTCAAGTTTTCCCAGATTCTTTTACAACCTATACGGCATATATATCCAATGATTGTTTCTTAGATTCCTTCAAAGTAGATGTATATGTAGATAGTTTGCCAAAAGTAAATTTGGGCAAGGACACTAGTATTTATCGAGGACAAGAAATATTCATTTCTGCGGATGTAGATGTCGATAAAATAGAATGGTTTCCAAAACGCGAAGTGGAATCCAATCCCTTTGACAAAGCGATACGCGTAAGCCCAAGAGATACCACTCTATATTGGCTGGAGGCTACAGATGGCAGGGGTTGCATAGGTCGAGATAGCATTTATGTTTTCGTTTATGGCAAAAATGTTATGCTCATCCCTACCGGATTTTCACCTAATGGAGACGGCATTAATGATGAGTTCAAAATAGTCAAACACCTCAATATTCGCAGTATTAGTTATTTCAAGGTATTTAATCGATGGGGAGAAATCGTTTTTTCTACGACAGATATCAATACTGGTTGGGATGGGACAAAAGATGGAGAAAAATCTCCTGCAGGTGTTTATGTTTGGTATGCAGAAGCCTTTACTTTTGATGGTGAACGCATAGTTCAATCTGGAAATGTGACTCTTTTAAGATAAATGGAATCTTGGGACTTATATAATGCAGAAGGGGAGCTACAGGAAATTTCTATACGTCGTAGCGAGCCGATTCCAGAAGGGTTGTATCATAGGATAGTGCATATCTGGATATACAACGAAAAGCAAGAATTTTTAATTCAGAAACGCGCGCCCCATCTGTCTTGGTTCCCCAATCGGTGGGCGACCACTACGGGTAGTATGGTCAGTGGTGAAAATGATATAATTCAAGTTGCTTATCGAGAGGTCGAAGAGGAGTTGGGTTTAAAAGGTACACAGTTAGATTTGGAAATGCAATCTGAGTTTACCATAGGAACTTCTTTAGTGACTTTGTTTAGTGGATTTCTGCCGTCTATCATGTTGGGGAAAATTATATTGAATGATGAGGTATCAGACATAAAATGGATGGAGAAATCAAGGATAGAAGAATTGAGAAAGGAAGATTCCTTCGCAGCCTACAACCAAGAAACCTTTGATATTGCATATAGGATTTTAGCTAAAGTATAAGTCAAATATGTTAGCGTGTGAGGAAGTGACTAGGATAGAGATTACTGCATACCGTGCTTTGGTCTGCAGAGGTTCTCAGAAATGACGAACCTCTGCGCACTTCGTTCCTAATGAAGCGAAGTGGAATTCAGGAATCTATTTAGAAAGTAACAACAGCCCAACTAGTATAATATTTCAATGTCGTTTAGTTAGTGTTTGGTTTGTGGGGACACGAACCATTGCAGTTCGCCATGCTGCCTGTCTCACGCAGCATTCGTATTTCTTATCTAAACGACATTGTATAATATTTGATAACTAAATGTTATAAAAGCTCTACTTTTGAATCATCAATACAATTATGAGTAAAAATAAATTAATTTATTCTACCAATCCTAATCAGTCATTGAATGATGAGATAGAGGATGAAGATATTAGCCTCGAAGCTTCGAGTCAAAAACTCAGAATTCGATTAGAGACGAAACAGCGTGCGGGAAAAAAAGCTACGATCATCCATGGATATCAAGGGTCAGAAAGCGAATTGGAGGCATTAGCAAAAAAGTTGAAAACGAAATTGGGTGTAGGCGGCTCGTTGAAAGAAGGTGAAATTATCATTCAAGGAGATTATTTAGCTAAGGCAAAGGAACTTCTTATACAATTAGGATATAAAAATACAAAGTAATCATTTATAATTTGAAAGGATTGAAGACGCTACGAACAGAGCACATTGTCAAGGCATACAAAGGTAGAAAGGTAGTCAATGACGTTTCCATAGAAGTGAAACAAGGTGAAATAGTAGGCTTGCTTGGTCCTAACGGCGCAGGAAAGACAACCTCATTTTATATCACAGTAGGTCTTATTAAACCAGACGCTGGCAAGGTCTTTCTCAACGATATAGAAATTTCTAAAATACCGATGTACAAACGGGCACAAATGGGGATAGGTTATTTACCGCAAGAACCCTCCGTATTTAGAAAAATGACGGTAGAAGATAATATAACTGCCGTACTGGAAATGACCAATCTCTCCAAGCAAGAACAGAAAGATAGATTGGAAAATCTTATCGCAGAATTTAGACTAGGTCATGTGAGAAAAAGCAATGGGGATGTACTATCAGGAGGGGAGAGAAGAAGAACAGAGATAGCGCGCTGCTTGGCGACTAGTCCAGATTTTATACTACTCGACGAACCCTTCGCGGGCATTGACCCTATTGCGGTAGAGGATATTCAAAAAATCGTCATACAACTCAAAGACAAGAACATAGGTGTACTGATCACCGATCATAACGTACAAGAAACACTCTCTATCATAGAGCGGGCGTATCTTCTCTTCGAAGGAAGTGTGTTGAAATCCGGTACAGCTGAGGAACTCAGCCAAGATGAAACGGTAAGAAAAGTTTATTTAGGGCAAAATTTTGTGCTCAGAAAGAAGGCGTAAACCACTAATTCCTAATCTTAGCCAGTCAAGGTGTTGTCCCTAAACTAAAAACATGAGTACTATAAAATAAGAATTAGATGATACAGTGAAAGAAAATAACTAATTCAAGGTTGGAAGAGCTTGAAGGCGCTGATTAATTTTTGCGTTCGTATAATTTTCGCATTATATATAGTTTCAGACGTATTGGAAGTATATCTGCAAATAATAATTCAATAGAAGTATACGATGAAAATAATAGCTTTCTTAGCTTGAAGCCATAAATAGCAGTCCTTGCGCAATCAGCTGGGCGTTTAAGAAATTTTTCCAAATGTTTTACTTGTACATTATTCGTCATATCAGTTGAAATGCCTCCTGGAGCATAAATTGAGAAACTAAATTTCTCTTGAGCATGTTCCTGTGAGAGAGCTAAAATGAAGTTGTTGAGAAAGGCTTTTGTTCCAGAATATAATGATTGATATGGCGTAGGAAAACCCGATGACAGGCTTGATATGTAAAGCAGTCCGCCATTGCTATTCCTTTTTTGGAAATGAGCAATAAAATAATTGGTTAAATGGATAGTACTTCGAATATTTAAATCAATAATATTCCTAGTTTCTTCCTCAGTGATTTGATTTTGTTTCTTCATTAAAGTCATACCAGCATTAATGACTGCAGCATAAATATTATAAGTTTTCTCTAGTATTTGAGCTAAGCTGTTAATTTCATTTTCTTGAGTTAGATCAGTAGAAATAACTTCAATCTTTACTGCACTCTTAAGTTTTATACTATTTTTTAATTCATTCAGTCTGTCTAATCTTCGAGCAACCATAATTAAATTCGCCCCTTCTTTCAAAGCTAATTCCATGCAAATAGCTTTGCCTAATCCAGAAGAAGCTCCAGTAACCAATACCCATTTATTTTTGAAATCTAGTTTCATTTCACTAAAGGAATTATTTGAACGACTTTACCCCCTCGGCATTCTCTGTGAAAAGAGTAAATAAGTAACGGCCATTCTTACCGCCACCCCATTTTCTACTTGGTCTAGAATGACAGAATGTGAAGAATCTGCCACATCGGTAGTGATTTCTACACCCCGATTGATAGGGCCTGGGTGAAGGATAGTTATATTTTTATTTAAGGAATTGAGCCGTTCCATATTCACCCCATAAAACTGTGCGTATTCGCTGGTCGAAGGGAAATAAGCATCGTCTGCACGTTCCATTTGAATGCGCAGAACATTAGCGACATCGCACCAAGCAAGAGTTTCTTCTATATTATGACTGACCGTGACGCCGAGTTCTTCTACATATTTTGGTATCAAAGTGGGTGGGCCGCAAAGCCTGACATTAGCTCCTAGTTTTTTCAAACAAAATATATTCGATAGCGCTACACGGGAATGCAAAATATCTCCAATAATGGCTACATTGAGTCCTTTAAATTCATTGTACTTTTCACGGATGGAGAAGGCATCGAGAAGGGCCTGAGTTGGGTGCTCGTGCGTACCATCGCCTGCATTGACTATATGGGCATCGATATGTTTTGAGAGGAAAATAGGTACACCGGGACTACTATGTCTTATGACGACCATATCGACTTTCATCGCGAGGATATTGTTGACAGTATCGAGGAGTGTTTCTCCTTTTTTGACGGATGAATTCGAACTAGAGAAGTTTAAAACATCCGCAGAGAGTCTCTTCTGCGCTAACTCGAAGGACAACTTGGTGCGGGTAGAGTTTTCAAAAAATAAATTAGCTACGGTGAAATCACGCAGGGTCGGCACTTTTTTTACCGGTCGATTGATAATGTCCTTGAACTGCTGAGCCTGGTCTAGAATTTGAATAATTTCTTCTTTGTTCAGAGGCTCTATGCCCAGTAAATGCTTATGTTTAAACATATCTTTAGTCCTATGTGAGAATTTCTACTCTATTTTTTTTCGAATCTTTTTCTAAAAACACCTTGACCTTTTCTTCTTCGATAGAATCTATGGAGCGACCAACATATTTTGCCTGAATAGGTACATGTCTGTGGAGTCGTCGATCAATTAAAACTAATAACTCGATGTCTTTTGGTCTGCCATAGTCCATCAGGGTGTCCAAGGCAGCGCGTATAGTTCTACCTGTATATAGTACATCATCGATGAGGACTATATTTTTTTTGTCAAGGGAAATTGGAATCTCCGTTTTAGCCATAGTTAAATTCGTTCCTTGCAGATGAATGTCATCCCTATGCATAGAAATATCAAGGTAGCCTTTATGGATAGCGCGATTTAATTTTTTCTCTATGAGCTGATGAATGATATCGCATAGCGTAATGCCTCTGGGTTGCACGCCTAGTAAGATAGTATCTTTGAAATCACCGTGCACTTCTATGAGCTGATGAGCTAAACGGTGCAGAATAAAATCGAGCTGCTTTGTATCTAAAATGACTTTGGAACTATCCTCTAAAGGTTTAACCATGATTTATATGGTATTCTAGATAAAATGAGTATTAAGGCTATGCCGAAATATAGAATACCCTTAATATGTTTGGTTTGATCTAAAGCAGATTTCTTTATGGAAATAAAACCTATAGTGAGAATAGCAATACCCAAAATATTGATAGCTGGATGCTCTACCGCTAATAATCTTATCGATTTGTCACTCATCACTGCTTTCATATTCTCACTCATCAAGGTTAAGTACCCTTGGGTATACCAAAGTAAAAAGCCGAGAACTAATTGTGTGTGACATGAAATAAAAGAAAGTCTGGCTAAGGTCATATTGGCTTTCTTAAATTCTGACTTTTTAAAGAATCCAATAAAGGATGCTATTACAAAAAGAACAGTGGAAATAAGGAAGAAGTAAGCCACAAGTCCGTGAATGCTTTTTATGATCATGGGTTTAAATTTTGAACAAAATTAAGATTTTATTTCAATAAAATTTTATATTTCTCAATGCTTCCTGGATAAAAGACTAGTAAATGATACACCCCAGAGGTTAAATGACGCAATGAAATGGTTTGTTTGTTCATAATCTGAGTATCATAAACCTTGATCCCCAAGACTGAATATATGGAAATTGGAATAGAATTTATGCCTTTTGGTAGCGAGATACATATTTTATCTGAGGTTGGATTAGGAAAAATATTAAACTCATCCAGGTCTCCACTTTGAATGATGGAAGTAGCATAAATACAAGAACCGTCATTGATGTTTGCTTTGGCATTATAATTGGTCGCCAAAGAATCTGTGCATCCATAGACTTTTTTTATACAGCTGCCATTGTCCGTATTGGCGAGTGGGTTGAAGTTTATACTACCTGTATCTAAGCACCCATAAATCTTTTTTATACAAGTTCCATTGTTCACATTGGCTAATGGATTATAGTTTATGCTCCCTGTATCGGTGCATCCGTAAACTTTTTTGATACAAGTTCCATTATCTACGTTTACCCTTGGGTCGTAATTGACACTCCCTGTATCAGAGCATCCATATACCTTCTTGATACATGATCCATTGTCATAATTCGCTAATGGGTTGTAATTGATGCTTCCAGTATCTAGGCAGCCGTAAATTTTCTTTACACAGGTTCCATTATTAGTGTTGGCTAATGGATTATAATTGACGCTTCCAGTATCGGTGCATCCATAGATTTTCTTTATACAAGTGCTATTATTTACGTTGGCTAATGGATTGTAATTGATACTCCCAGTGTCGGTGCACCCATATACTTTTTTAATACATAAACTGCTATCTTCAAAATCAGTACTCGGGTTGTAGTTTAAACTTCCTGTATCTCTGCACCCAAAGCTAGACGAATAGCTTAGAAGTTTCATACCATCTATTTTGCCATATCCATAGGTATTATTCGCAAGGTTCGTGGTAAAACTATCTTTTTTTGCTGTTTTTTTAATAAGATAGAGCATTTGGTGTGACCAATAATCAGATTTCTTTTCCAATAATAAAGCTAAAGCTCCTGTAACGACAGGTGAAGACATAGAAGTACCCCCTGCTATGACATATTTACCGGTAATGCCCAATCGCCTGCGCAGTGCAGGGTTGGCTGCATAGGCAGCTCCAGTTATAGAATCAATGGTAGTCAAGGTTCCAGCACCCGTAGCTACAATATCTGGTTTAATCCGATCGTCACGAGTAGGACCTTTACTAGAATTGCTCGCTATTTCATTTTGTTTGCCACCAAAGGATTGGTAGATGGTATCCATATCCGTTATTCCATATTTATTGACGTAGTTCCCTACTGTAATAATTTTATCTGAGCATTGAAATCCAGAAACAATAGAAGATGCCTGATCTGAGAGTTTATATCGTCCTATAGATGGATTGACGGTAGGTGAGGGAAGTGGACTGGTGTATAAGGAGCATGTAGTCTGTAAAGATGGATGCACCCACATATCTAGTTTGCCCTGACCAGCAGCCGTAAATCTCCACAGATAGGTCGTTTTATTCGGAATGATATAACATTGAAAATTGACGGTATTTTCTTGTTTTAAAACATAAAATTTCGCCTTCCCCATAGGACTGTCTAGGCTATTTCTCACGATTATCGAGTCTTCGTAGTAGCCATATGTTATCAACGAATCCAAGAATCGTGTTTTGAACGGAAAAAAATAAGACTTGGATAGGGGTAAAAGAGTAGGATTGGAATCTGCTTGAATACCTATCGTTAGATTTCGCACATCCATAGTATCTGCCCAGAAGTTGAAATAGGTTCCTGAGAAACCTGCGCTATAAGTGAAGTCCGTAAAACTAGTGTCATTATTTGGAGCAAAGCGAATGTGCTGATTCATGTGTCCCGCATTCCCTGAGGCAGCTATAATAGCGCGACCTTTTTTGTTGAGTGTGGCTTCGATCATTCTGTGCTGGCATCTCTGCCATCGTGAGAGCCTTCATAGGAGCCAACACTGAGATTTATGACTGCAGGAATACGAAGACTATCGGCAAGTCGAAACAGGTAGTTTATACCATCCACAAGATTGGTTAACCAAGCCGCATTGTTTTTTAATGATACAAAAGCGATTTTCGCCTCAGGTGCGATGCCTCGATTGGGAGCATAGGAGTTTCCATTTCCGACAGCGATTCCCGTGACATTGGTTCCATGACTAGTGGATATATTCGCAGAATGACGACAGTATCCAGAATCGATGGAGCCCTTGGTCCATAGATGACCATAACTATAGCCAGCAGGTGGAATGCTATCCTTATTCTGATCCCATAGTCCCAGTATTCTACTATCGTTAGGACTGTTTTTGAAATCTAAATGCCGCCACTCCAAACCAAAATCAATAAGACCAACTAATATGTTTCTCCCTTTATAATTCGTTAATAGCGGAGCTATACCTGCATGAACAGAATCAATGTTGTTTAAAATTCGAACAGAATCTAAGAGAGGTCTCATTTCTATAAGTCCATCTTCTATTCGTTTGATCCAAGACTGCTTATAGAGTTCTTGCACTTCATTTTGCGGAGCATATATAGTATGAAAGTTGGCAATCGAAGACCCTATCTTAATCGCTTTGTGCGCCTCTAAATAATGAGCCAAGTCGGCTGCCTCGGCTTCTATAATCAATGGATAGTCTCCAATATGATTATTTAGCTTGAGTTTCATAGCCAGCGACTGTCCTTGAGAATTACCTGCAAACATAAAGGTGACAAATAAAATGGCAATTCGCATATACTTTGAACTATTTTCTCTCACAGGTTAGATTCTAACTAACTTTGTCTAACTACAAATTTAATTAATAATTGAGATTCACGAAAATAATATTTGATAGTGTAGAGTATTGGCAGCTATTGCGAATGCGTGAACTGGTGCTGCGCCTGCCGCTCGGTATGCGATATAGTGCGCAGGATATCGAAAAGGAAAAAGATGAATGGATTTACGCTTGTGAAGTTGATGGAAAAATTGTGGCATCCTGTCAATTTATATTAGAAAATAAAAAAGCTAAAATGCGACAAGTAGCCACAGCCATGAACTTTCAAGGCAAAGGTTTCGGAAAGGAATTATATTTACATTGTGAAGAGGAATTGAAAAAACAGGGGGTCAATGAAATCTACTGTCATGCTCGAAAATCAGCTTTAGTCTTTTATCAAAAATTAGGGTTTAAAATTGTATCAGAGGAATTTGAAGAGGTAGGTATTCCACATTATAAAATGAAAAAGAATCTAGCGTGATACCGTGATAATTTGGACTAAAAAAAACTTAGATATGGTATGAGATGGATGTACAAGTGGATACAGTTTTGCTTCCCCAACGTAGAATTTTATAAATCATACTCAAATAAATGGCATTTAACCATTGATGATAGTCCCAGCAATCATACCCCATGGATTCTAGATTTGCTAGATTTCTACCAAGTTAAGGCCACCTTTTTTTGTGTTGGAAAAAATATCGAAATCTATCCAAACAACTTCCAGTTAATCCTCGATCGAGGCCATAAGGTAGGTTATCATTCTTATCGTCATATCAATGCTTGGCGACAGTCAAAGCAGGATTTTGTAGCTGATTTTGAAAAATGTGAAGCCCTATTTCCTTCGCCCATTTATCGACCTCCATACGGAAAATTGACTTGGTTTATGTACCGGTATTTAAAAAATAAAGGAATAAAAATCATCCTATGGGACATACTCGCTGAGGATTGGAAAAAAGATATTGAACCTATAGAAAAAATTAAGACAAAAATAAAATCTGCAAAAGAGGGCTCCATTTTTGTCTTTCATGACAATGAAAAATCAATGGACAATTTGAAAATTATGTTGCCTTATTTTTTAGAACATAATCTGTAAGAACCCGCCTAGAGGCGCGTTCCTACGAGGCGCGTTCTTACGAGGCGCGTTCCTAAATTAAATTTTTTTTATTCAATTTAATAAAAACACTACAGCTCGAAACCTTCAACTTACTAATGCACCCAACTATAAGCATACTCCGTCCATTCAATATCCAATGCATATTGAGTGAGCTTGAGAGGTCGGAAGGTATCTATCATCACCGCGAGTTCATCGGTTTGTTCTTTACCAAGACTTCGCTCGATAGCGCCTGGGTGAGGTCCATGGGGTATCCCTATCGGATGAAGGGAGAACATGCCTTTTTCCACATGATTTCGGCTCATAAAATCACCTGCCACGTAGTATAGTACTTCATCGCTATCGACATTGGCATGATGGTAGGGCGCAGGAATAGAAAGCGGATGGTAATCATACTTTCTCGGCACGAAACTGCAGATGACGAAATCCTTCCCATCCCATGTTTGATGTATCGGAGGAGGCATATGCAGGCGTCCTGTTATCGGCTCGAAGTTGTGTATGGAAAATATATATGGATAGTGACAGCCGTCCCAACCTATAGCGCCAAATGGATGGTACATATACGTGGTGGGATACATCATTTGATTCTTTTTGATATAGACTAAAAATTCTCCTTTCTCATCATGTGTCTTCAGATTGGAAGGCGCTATGATATCTCGCTCATAATAGGGAGAATGCTCCATAAGCTGACCATATCTGGATAGATAGCGCTTCGGAAACTCATAAGGACCGAAGGATTCGACTATAAGTAAACGGTTATTTTCTGAATTGAAATGCAGTTGATATATAGTTCCTCTCGGCACCATGATATAGTCTCCGTATTTGAATTCTAATTCCCCATAAACAGATTTGAAAATTCCTTCACCTTCGTGGATGAAAATACATTCATCGGCAGAGCTATTTTTATAAAAATAATCCGTCATAGATTTAGTAGGTGCACACACCGTAATTTCACAATCATTATTGACCATAAGTGGTTTTCTCCCTTTGAGATAGTCCTCTGTAGGAGCGTGTTTGTATCCCATAAATGCTCGAGGTCTGCAATGCTCTACTTCAACCACCGGAGGCGCTACAGAGAAAGCCTCATGATATTTAGTCGCTATGGTTGGCGGATGGCTATGATAGACCAAAGAATAATTATTCGAAAAACCCTCCGTGCTAACTAATTCTTCCTGATATAGACTGCCATCGGGCTTTCTAAATTGAGTATGGCGCTTAGGTGGCACAGAGCCTACTCTTTGATAATGTGGCATATTTTAAAATTTGATAGACAAATATACGCTATTTTAGCAAATGAATTTGTCAAAAGCAACTCACTTTGTGCATAAATATGACCATAGTAGCCCCTCATTTACTATTAGGTTTGTCCGTCTGTCTGTAGTCATTTTATTAGTCTTCAATGACTTCTATAAAAGGTAAAATTCATTGTGTCATACTTTACTTCCTTTGCCTCGGATATTAGCCAATTTTCACTTCCTGAAAAATTTACTTTCCCATTTAATTATACTCCAGAGCCCATAGCGGAATTCGCTGCAAAAGAATTGCAAGCCTATATAAAACTGCAAATTGAACCTCTTCACAATTTTGGATGGGATAATTCACCACAGGGAATAGGAAAAATGTTCGGGGTATTGGTGGTGAGAAATTCAAAAGGTGAGGTAGGTTATATCAGCGCCTTCTCGGGCAAATTAGGTATGAAAAATGATTATGATAAATTTGTGCCTCCAGTATATGATATGCTTTTAGCAGATGGGTTTTATAAAGAAGAAGAGGTGAGAATACATTTAAAAACTCAAGAAATACATAGCTTAGAGCAGGATGAAGAATTTATTCAGTGGCAAGAAGAGCTTGAATTTGCCAATAATCAAAGTGTTTTAGAAATAGCGATATTCAAAGAAGAAAAAAAAATAGCGAAGCTAAATCGTGAGGAAAAGCGTCAGGAGATTGAAACATGGCCTGACGAAGTTGAAAGACAAAAGGCTCTGAAAGAGCTTGATAATGAAAGTGCTAAATTGCATTATGATTTAAAGCATCTCACCCTGCATTGGAAGAATGTAATTCTTGCCTTAACAACAAAGATTGATGCGCATAAGGAGGTTATACGTAGGGCAAGGAGGCAAAGAAAAAATATGTCTGTCGCCCTACAACATAGATTGTTTGAAAATTATACCTTTCTCAATGCAAGGATGGAAAGCAAATCTCTGCATGCTATATTTCCTATTCATAATGGGGAGTTGCCCCCATCGGGTGCTGGAGAGTGCGCCGCGCCCAAGTTATTGCACTATGCTTATGCGCACAATCTAGACCCAATATGCCTAGCTGAGTTCTGGTATGGAAAATCTCCCAATTCAGAGATTAGAAAACACGGTTATTTTTATCCTGCCTGTAAGACAAAATGCTTGCCTATATTAACCCATATGCTCGAAGGTTTGGAACTAGATCCAAACCCATTAGAAGATAATCCGGCTAAAATTACTCAACTAGATATTGTTTTTGAAGATGAAGATATCATTGTCATCAATAAGCCATACGATTTTTTGTCTGTACCCGGAAGAAATATTGTAGATTCTATCTATACGCGTATTCAAATGCTGTATCCCGAAATCAAAGAGCTCATGGTGGTTCACAGATTGGATATGTCCACCTCTGGGTTGATTTTATTTGCTAAGAATAAGTCCGCGCATAAACATATACAGTTGCAATTCTTGCATAAAACTATTCATAAAAAATACGTCGCCATACTAGATGGTTTGATTTTAGAGAACTCAGGTATCATAGATTTGCCGCTTGTAGTAGATTATGAAAATAGACCGAGACAAAAAGTATGCTATGAACATGGGAAATCGGCACAAACACGATATGAAGTTGTTGAAAAAAGAAATAATAAAACCTTGATTCATTTCTTTCCAATAAATGGTCGCACGCATCAATTACGCGTGCACTCTGCACACCAGTCAGGGTTAAATACACCTATACTCGGCGATGATTTATATGGTAAACACGATAAAAGACTATTTCTGCATGCAGAGGAGTTATCTTTCATTCATCCGACGACAAATGAGAAGATGAACTTTGTTGTAGAGTCTGGTTTTAGTCTTGACTAAACTCGCAACTTTTAACTAGTAACTATTAACTAAAACCTATTGAGGCTCGAAGCTTAGAATAAATCTAAACTTGCCATACTTATCAAATATACTGGCATTTTGAAGACCAGGAGGCACATATTTATCAACCCCTAAACCATAGTCAAATCCTAGCAATCCAAACATAGGTAAGAAGAATCTCACACCCAGTCCATAGGATTTTTTGACATTGAAGGGATCGAAATCTTTGAAACGCTCCCAACCATTTCCTGCCTCGGCAAATAACATCGTATAAATAGAAGATCCAGGATTGAGCATAATTGGATAACGCAATTCAAAAATATATTTATTGAATACCGTAGCTCCTTGGAAAAATTCGCCTTCACGGTTTACCGTTACTTCTCGTTCATCGTATCCTCTTAAAGCATAGGTTTCCTGACCAAACTGATTCCACATAACTAATCCATCGCCCCCAATTCTAAATCGTTCGAAAGGAGAAATTCCATATCGACTATTGAAGGAGCCTATGGTTCCAAATCGGGAAGCAAAACGCGCGACTAAATTTCCCGCCACTGGCATATAGATATCTGTAGAAAATTTCCATTTATGATATTCGATCCAATTCCATTGTTGTGCTTTACTGAGATTAGGATCCTCGTAATTCAGCATTCTCGAGCTAAATATTTTTGAATAGGGAAGAGTGGCTTGAACGGAGAAGGAGATATTAGATCCAGTAGTAGGATAAATCTGAGGACCTATAGGCCCATTCAATGAATTTCGCGTAAGGGTAAACCTTCCATATAAGTTATTGACCACCCCGGTAGAGAAGTCAGAACCAAATTGGTTATTGTTTTCCAGAATGTTGTTTTCCATGGTCACTCCAAAGAAGGCTACAAAATAATCATCTGGCCAGCGAAGGCGTTTACCTACTTCTACTGAAAAATTGTTTCTTATAAACAAGCTTCGCGATCCATCCTGCAATGGATTAGAAAATCGGCTATGCGTGCCAGCTACAGTAAGGGATGTAGGACTTTTGCCTCCTAACCACGGTTCTGTAAAGGACACATTAAAAATTTGACTTTGAGCGCCAGATGACTGAACATTGATAGCTAAGGTTTGACCATCCCCAGAAGGAAGGGGCTTCCAAGTCTTCAGATTGAACATGTTTCTCAGAGAGAAATTGGTGAAATTCATACCCACCTGCCCGTAGAAAAAGTTAGCATAACCTAGCGATAAGGATAATTGGTCGTTTGGCTTTTCCTCTACAACGAGGTCAATATCAACCGTGCCATCTTCATTTGGTTTGGGTAGTATCTGCGTGGCTTCAGGATTGAAATAACCCATGGCTGCCAACTCACGCTGAGTTCGGATAAGTTTCGATCGGTCAAATTTATCTCCCGGTCTAAGTTTCAATTCACGGCGAATGACATGTTCATTCGTTTTAATGTTACCAGAAATCGTTATATTATTTATTGTGGATTGATTGCCCTCATACACGCGCATGAGATAATCTACGCTATCACCTACTACAGCTACTTCTTGTGGATCTATTCGGAAAAATAAATACCCGTCATCCATATATAGTCCAGACACATCGCCACCTTCTGGATTTTGCTGCAATCTTTGATCTAACTTTTTCTGATCAAATGGGTCCCCTTTTCTGATATCCAAAATCTGAGAGAGGATGGAATCGGCATACTTTGTGTTACCAACCCAGCTGATATTTCTGAAGTAGTATTTTTTTCCTTCATCTATTTTGATAAAAATCTTCACGCGTTGGTTAGATTCCTCAACAACAGTATCCCAGGTGATTTTAGCATCCCGATATCCCAGGCTGGCATAATGATCTTTGATAGAGGCAAAATCTGCCTGCTTTAACTCATCAGGTTTGTATTTAGCACCGACAAAAATGTTTGGCTGTATAAACTCCGAGGCATAATTTTTTATGTTCTTCGGCGTAATAGCTCCAAGGTAGTCGTACCATGTCCAACCTGGATTTGCCAGATGCTTCTTAAATCGAAACATTTCTAACAATTGAATACCCGCCTGTGTTTTATTCTCCTTCATTTCTTTTTTAAGGCTTGAAGTAGAAGCTTTTTCATTATCTATAAATACGATATCCTTCACTACATATTTATATCCCCTATCAATTTTAATTTGAATGGCTACTCCATTGGCTATAGTAGAGTCGGCTATCTTTTCAATTTGAATCTTAGGATAAATGAAAGCCTTTTCTTTGTAGTAATTTCTAACAATGTTTTGAATGTTAGTTTCCAATTGATCATTTAAAATCGAACCAGCACGCAATTCTAACTTAGGTCGCAATTCATCGATATCACCTTTTTTTATTCCAGTGATTTTATATTTTGTAATTCTTGGTTTTTCTTCAAGTTTTATAAGTAAAAAAACGCTTTTCCCTTGGTAGCGCTCTGCTTGAATATCAATATTGGAAAATAGCCCCTGCTTCCATAGAAGCTTGATAGCCTGAGTGACTTCCTGACCAGGGATATTAATTGTTTGGCCGACGCTAAGTCCAGATAATGCAACAATCATTGCCTTATCGGAGGTTATGGGGCCTTCTACTCGAATAGCAGCTATATTGAACCCATTCTCTTGGGCATGAGTTCTCCCTATGCACATTATTAATATGAGAGAGGCAATTATGTTTTTAAGACCTAAGCGAATCAATTGGTTCATTTTTGAATAAAGCCTCAAATATCCATATTTTAGTTCAAAACTAGTATATAATAATACTTTGCTGTCCAAAATTAGTAGATAATTGGGTTAATTTCAGAATTATTTGAATTTTTTGTACAAATAGAATAAGCAATGAATTTGTAATAATGAATTACTAATCACTGAAATTCGGACTGAACCCAAAAACTTGGAGCCTATCCCTCAGGATACTTATTCAACCTACAACATGCAATACAGTTTGACGAAGGATCTCGAACAAGGAGAGATAATGAATTCCACTAAAAAATAATTTTAAAAACTATAACTATTCACAAAAAATAACAATACAAGGTTTTTATTTTCCAATTTATTACATTTGCTCCATACAAAAAGAAAAGATGAACGACAAAGTAATCGAAGGATTCATTCAAGAAGAATATATAAGACAGCGAGAAGGCATAGAGCTCATAGCGAGTGAAAATTATACCTCTGAAAGCGTGATGCGAGCCATAGGTTCTTGTCTGACCAATAAATATGCTGAAGGATATCCAGGCAGAAGATATTATGGCGGATGCG
This sequence comes from Sphingobacteriales bacterium, assembly GCA_021297855.1. GTDB lineage: Bacteria > Bacteroidota > Bacteroidia > Chitinophagales > JADJOU01 > CHPMRC01. The sequence goes on from JAJTHM010000038.1 coordinate 21,579, forward strand.
CTGTAGTCGATAAAGTGGAGCAAGAAGCTATCGATAGATTAAAAAAACTGTTTGGAGCGGATTATGCCAATGTGCAGCCTCACTCTGGTGCGCAAGCCAATGCGGCAGTCATGTTAGCTTGCCTTAAACCGGGTGATTCCATTCTAGGTCTCGATCTAGCGCACGGAGGACATTTGACGCACGGTTCACCTGTCAATTTCTCAGGAAAACTATATAAAGCAGAATTCTATGGAGTAGAGCAGGAGACGGGCAGAATAGATATGGATAAAGTCCATGAGAAAGCAAAGACCTATCTTCCAAAAATGATTATTTGTGGAGCATCCGCTTATACGCGCGATTGGGATTTTAAGCGATTTAGGGCTATTGCTGATGAAGTTGGAGCTATCTTATTGGCGGATATTTCGCACACGGCAGGGCTAATAGCGGCCAAGCTAATGAATGATCCGGTTCCATATTGTCATATCATAACATCCACTACCCATAAAACACTCCGTGGTCCAAGAGGTGGCGTCATTATCATAGGAAAGGATTTTCCTAATCCTTGGGGGCATACCAATCCGAAAGGGGAGGTGAGAACTATGGGTGAATTGATTGACTTAGCGGTGTTTCCGGGTACGCAAGGTGGCCCTTTGGAGCATGTCATTGCGGGCAAGGCTGTAGCTTTTGGTGAAGCCTTAACGGAAGAATTTGTAAGTTATCAGAAGCAGGTGGTGGCCAATGCGCAGGCTATGGCCAAGGCTTTTACAGCCAAGGGTTATAATCTGGTGTCGGGAGGTACGGATAATCACCTTATGCTTATAGATTTGAGAAATAAAAACATCTCAGGCAAAAAAGCAGAAATAACCCTGGGTAAAGTAGATATTACCGTCAATAAAAATATGGTGCCATTCGATGATAAATCTCCATTTATCACCTCGGGCATAAGGATTGGGACTCCTGCTATCACCTCTAGAAAGATGGATACTGCTGATATGGAGAAAATAGTAGATTGGATAGATAAAACCTTAATGAATCATGAAAATGACGAAGTTTTGACTAGTATAAAACAAGAAGTCAATAATTTTTCTAACCAGTTTTATCTTCCTAGTTAAATTTGTACTTTTAAAATAAAAAATAAATAAATGAACTTCCCAGCTAATCTAAAATATACTAAAGAGCACGAATGGATTCTCATCGAAGGTAATAAGGCAAAAATCGGAATTACGGATTTTGCACAAAAAGAATTGGGCGATATCGTTTACCTCGATATCAATACACAAGGAAAGAAAGTAGCTCAGAATGAAATCTTTGGTACGATCGAAGCGGTGAAAACAGTTTCTGACCTTTATATGCCCGTTACAGGTACTATCATAGGTATGAATGCAGTTTTAGAAGCTGACCCTCAGTTAGTGAATACAGATCCCTATGGTGCTGGTTGGATGGTAGAAATAGAGTTAGCAGATGAAAGTGAATTAGCCGGTTTGCTCAGCGCAGATGACTATGCAGCCATTGTGGGCTAATACCTATTTTTTCCCTAGTTTTTTTCGAAACAAGTGGGGGTTATTTATATTTTTATGTATAATCATCCTTGTATTGTCTCTCATTCCTCAGCAATCAATACCTAAGGTAGGATTTACTCGCATAGATCTTGTCGTGCACCTGCTGATGTATGCCTCACTCGCCTACTCACTTAGTATCGCGCTCTATGAGAAAATCCTTGACCAATCCATTTCTCTTTGGTGGCTCCCTATTTTTTTGGGACTTTATGGTTTTATCATCGAAGTTTTACAGAAGATACTTCCTTTCAATCGGTTTTTTTCTTGGGAAGATACGGTTTGCAATTTTATAGGAGCTTGCAGTTTTTTTCTTTTGGCTCGAAAAATTAGAAGCTAAGTATGGATGTATTTCTCAATACCTGCGCCTACTGCAATAAGCGCATCCTAGCTTCTAAGAATCTATTCTGCTTGGAATGCAACGGACTTTTGCCGAGAACCTATTTTAATTTATCAGAAAATAATATCGTGTTGGATAAATTAAAACCCTTCACTCCACTGCGAGCCGCTGGATCATTTCTATATTATAATCAAAATGAAATGGTCAAGCAAATTCTCTGGGAAATGAAGTATAATAATAACAAGGAGTTGGCAATGGAGATGGGTCGGTTGGCGGCAGGAGGCCAAGAGACAATGTTTCAAGATGCGGCGGAGGTTATAATTCCAATTCCTTTGCACAAGACAAAATTGAGAATTCGAGGATATAATCAAACGGAATATTTCGCTATAGGTTTGCATGAAGTTACAGGAATCCCAATCTTAAATGATCAACTCAAGCGCATAAAGAAAACAAGTTCCCAAACCAAACTCAATCGTCAAGATCGATTTCAAAATTTAGACAATGCATTTGCTATTGAAGATGCGACTACAATCCAGGGGAAACGTGTTCTTTTATTGGACGATGTCGTCACTACGGGAGCTACGTTGATTTCGGCTGCTCAGGCTCTATTAGATTCAGGTTGCGCCAGTTTGAATATCTATACTTTAGCCAGTGCATTTGAAATGTAAATTGAAGAAATGTTATGAATGACAATACTTCGATGTTACTATTTTTCTTTCTAAAACCGTCGTTCCTAATGAAGCGAAGCCCTGTCTGCCGAGCACGCAGGGAAATTCAGGAATCTTTTCAGCTTGGCTAATTTCTCTTTTTACAAAGTATTTAATCATGATAAAATTAATTCCCGCTAATCCTTCAGATATACCTAGCATTTACAATCTCGCAGTAAAAATATGGAATCACCACTATGTTCCTATTGTAGGGCAGGAGCAGGTGGACTATATGTTAGCTAAGATTTACTCAACAGAGGATCTGACTCATCAAATGTCGGAGAAAAAACATCAGTTTTACTTAATAGAAATCAATGAAGAAGTGATGGGATTTTTATCCGTCAGCGGTGGAGAGGATATGTTTATTCATAAATTCTATATAGACCAAGATGTCCAAGGCAAAGGCCATGGAGAGGCTACTTTTAAAGTGCTCCTCAGCTTGTATCCATCAGTAAAATCATTTACTTTGACGGTGAATCGCAGCAATTACAAATCCATCAATTTCTATTTCAAACTCGGTTTTAAAATAGACCATGTCGCAGATTTTGACATAGGGCAGGGCTATTTTATGAATGATTTTGTGATGAAGTGGGATAGGTAAAAGCGATTAAATTATACAAAGTTATGTTTAAACTAAACACTAGAAGTCAAAATATAGTCAGTATTTTCAACTATTTATTTTTTTAGTTCATTGTTTGAGCCTCTGAGGTCGGAATAAATTATTCAAAGATTTTGTAAGCCATTTTGCATTCAATACAATTTGGTTTATTGTTTACTTTGTGTTTTCGCCTTTTTTTATTGTGGGGACATACCACTTCTTTAGCTTTGCTAGAATCTTTTCCTTTATCACAGCAATTAAACACTATAGGATCTGATTCCCGATAAAATGGAAAATCAAAACTTATTTCCATATGATAAAAATCTGTGTAGGGTACTAATAATTCATCATAGGGAATTGACCCAGAATATAGACTTATTCTTAATATAGAATCGACTGGTATAGATAACATCTGTGTTATATTCTTTCTAGTAGCTAACCCCACACTTCTATTTCTCCAACCCCAATTTTCAAGGAATTTAATTCTATAGTCCTTAATCGTTTCGCCCTTGTGTTTAAGTCTTACAAATATAAAACTATCTCGCTTACTACTATCAATTCGCAAATCATAACCTTTTATGAAGTAAGTTCTAGGATTAATAGAATCAGCATCATAACAATATTTATTAATAAGTGCATAATTTAGTGATACAATTGGGTTGAAATTATTATCTTTGCCTCATGAATAAAATTAGAGGTACAAAAGATAGTCAGGAGACTAAGCGAAAGCTAGTAGTTTCTTATCTCAAGAAGAAGAAA
>JAJTHM010000118.1 GCA_021297855.1 Sphingobacteriales bacterium
CAGTGGCTTGGGCTATAGGGGTGTTTTATTTCACTCTTTGTATTTCTGGTCTTTGGGCAGGTGATAAGAGTTTATTTTTGGATTCAATAAGGATGAAGGTAATTCTTTTGGGTATGCCCTTTTGTTTTCTAGTTTGGAATCCGTGGACAGCCAGACAGTTCAAGTTGTTTACTCAAGGTTTGATTTTTGCTATCGCTGTTTCGGCTATCTATGTTATCGTAAATTATTGTTTGCATTGGTCAGAGATATTGGATAATATACTGAGAGGTCAGCCTATACCCGTTCCATTTAAAGATCATATTCGCTATTCGATTCTCTTATGTTTTGGTCTTATTTTAAGTATTCATCGGGCGGATAATTCTAGAAAAAATTTTCAAACAAGGGGGTTTTATTTCTGGCTATTGGTCAGTTTTGGACTATTTGGTTTTGTACAATTTCTAGCTGTGAAAACCGGGATGTTAATTTCGTTGATAATCATACTGTGCTTTGTGGCCTATAAAATATGGATAAAAAAACTTTATCTAAAGGGTGGACTTGTTCTTATTTTTTTACTGGGAACTGTTTATTTTATGGTGGAGTATATCCCAACTATCAAAAATAAATTGTCCTATTTTTCTTGGGATTTGGGGAAATATAAAGAGAAAAATTATAAGACATATTCTGATGGGGAACGCATCGTATCTATTATGAAAGGCTATGAAATAGCTCGACAAAACCCTGCTTTGGGGGTGGGAGAGGGAAATTTAGTGCTCTATATGGATTCTCCAATTAATAAATTGCCGCATAACCAGTTTATCGTTGTATGGGCACAGAATGGCATTATTGGTTTGATGAGTTTTATAGCTATTTTCGTCATTTCATTTTGGTCAGCGTTTAAAAAACAAAATTGGCTGGCATTAGCTTATACACTTGCTATGGTCGTTGCTAATATGTTAGAACCTATGCTCGAAACTCAATTAGGATTGACGATTTTTAGTTTACCTTTGCTTATTGTGCATTCGATAAAATTATATAAAGAGAATTGAGTCTAGCAGTTGTCATTATTACAAAAAACGAAGAAAAGAACATTGTTCAATGTTTGTCATCTATCGAATCTTTTTGTGACGAAATGATTGTTTTAGATAGTTATTCAACGGATAAAACCTTGGAATATGTTTCCAAATTCTCTCAAACTAGAGTCTATCAAAGGGAATTTGATAATTATATAGCTCAAAAAAACTATGCGAATTCTTTGGTTCAGTCGGATTATATTTTAAGTCTGGATGCGGATGAATATGTTGATGTCTCTCTTCAACGTTTCATTCAATCCAGAGAATATACGAAATATGATGCGGTTAAATTTTTAAGAATAAATCATATCGGTGGCTATGCTATAAAACATGGTATATGGAAAAGAGATATCAAGATTCGTTTATGGAAAAGAGGAAAAGGACATTGGGCAGGGTCTATACCGCATGAACATTTTGCATTAGATTCGGATGCAAACGTGCTCCTCTCTACTGCGAGGCTCCATCACAATGCATATTCGACTTGTGTAGAAATGTTAGAAAAAGCCGATAAGTACGCCAAGTTAGCCGCACAGAGCTACAAAACGAAATCTTGGATTTTTCTCCTAAAGTCTCTTATAGTCAACCCGATATTTAAATTTATCAAGGGTTATTTTTTTCTACAAGGGTTCCGCGATGGATACTTTGGCTGGCACCTAGCAAAAGTTTCGTTCATAGAAACCTTTAATAAGTATTTTTATGCCATGAACTATAAATTTCACAACAAATAATAATGGCTATCGTAGGACTTCTTTTTAGAAAAATCTTAACGTTTATGAAATGGTTTTTTATCATTTCGATTGTCTCTGTGATTTTGTTTCGCTTTATCCCTATTCCGATAACTCCGACTATGCTTTATTTATTGGGAGAACAAGCATTTGATTCGGAGAGAAAGGTTGTATTGAAGAAAGATTGGGAATCCTTATCTAATATTTCTCCAAATATGAAACTGGCCGTTATCGCCGCCGAAGATCAATTATTTTATGAGCACTTTGGTTTCGATTTCGCAGCTATAAGAAAGGCTATACGAAACAATGAAAAGGGAAGACGACTCAAAGGAGGAAGCACCATATCTCAACAAACAGCAAAGAATGCGTTTCTATTGCCACATAGAAGCTATATGCGAAAAGGATTGGAGGCATATTTTACTATACTAATAGAATTGTTATGGTCCAAGGATCGAATTGTAGAGGTTTATCTCAATGTGATTGAATTTGGTAATGGAATCTACGGCGTCGAAGCGGCTGCACAACATTTTTTTAAAAAGCCTGCAAGCAAACTCACAAAAGACGAGGCAGCGCTTCTGGCAGCTGTTTTGCCTAATCCTATTCGCTTTAAAGTGGACAATCCTTCTAGCTATGTCCTAAGAAGAAAAAACTGGATTAAGCGGCAAATAGGAAGAATGGGACTGGGTTTAAATAATTGATAGTTCTCCTATCGAATTGAACAAGTTAGATCATTGAATTCTAAATGCTAGCAACTTTAGACTTATCAACTATTTTAAACTGCCTAACTTTGCTGGCTATGGTTCAGTTGTTGCGAATTCTATCTGCTTTAAATGTTTTGTATGCTCTGGCTTGTCTCATGGTCTTGAGATGGTACGAAGTTGCAGCATATGTATGTTTGGTGGCTTCACTGTGTCTTTTTCTAGCCAATACATGGTGTTTGAAAAAGAAAGAAAATGAGGCTATGGCTATAGTTTCAAATTTGATATTCATTACAATTTCTGTGGCCATTACTCTTTGGATATGGCTATAATTACTAATCGAATCATCTGTGAATAAGGAAATAAAAGGACAAATACGAATAGCGAATAAGAAAGCGGGATTCTTGTACAATTTAGTCAAGAAATACTCGGCCGGTATTATATTGCAAGGCACGGAGGTCAAGGCAATACGCATGGGCAGAGTTAGTATCAACGAGGCCTTTTGTTACTTTAAAAAGTCGGAACTTTTTATCAAAAATATGAATGTAGGGGAATATGATTTCGGGACTTATCTCAATCACCTCCCCAATCGTGAACGGAAACTGCTTTTGAAGAAATCAGAAATCAATCAACTACTTCAAAAAGTGAAGGAGAAAGGTCTGACGATTGTTCCAGTGGAGTTATCCATTAACGAACGAGGATTTATTAAAATCGAAGTTTCGTTGGCTCAAGGTAAAAAGGTATTTGACAAGAGAGATGCGATCAAAAATAAGGACAATAAACGCGAAATGGACAGAATGAAGAAAAAGTTGAATATTAGATAAAGTTATAAAACTATGGTATTCAACTGAGCTTATTTGTAATAATTCTAAATAACATTGATGTGGATAAATTTATTTAAACCATTATAATATTAAGGACAAATGTCTATATTTGCAACGCTTAAAATTCAAATTCAATTTATATTTTATATAATGATACACACTATTAAAAAGCTAGGTTTATTCCTGTCTTTCACAGTTTTATCGCTAAGCACAGTGGTTGCCCAAGATGCCAAGGCAGGAAAGGCAACGTTTAGAAGTAAATGTGGAAGTTGTCATGACGTATCCTTACAGCAAAAAATGACAGGCCCTGCTCTGGCAGGTGTTATTGACAGATGGAATGCCGGTGGAGCCTTCAAAGGTAAATCAGGAGAAGAATGGTTAAAGACTTGGATCTACAACTGGAATGATGCCGTGGCTTCTGGCAATCCCTATGCTAATAAAATGCAAAACTTCGATGCGAGTGCCATGACTGTCTTTGCGGGTCAGATATCTGAAGTGGAATATGCGAATATGCTGGCTTATATAAAGGATCCTGCTGCGGCAGCTCCTGCAGGTGGTGGTGATAAAGCGGCAGGTGCAGCTGTCACTGACTCGAAAGACGATAGTAAAACATCTTATACTTTGGCTATTCTTGGAGCTTTCGTTTTACTATTATTGCTTGCTTACTTTCTAGGTAAGACCGCAAAAAGTTTAGATTTAGTATCTGTTGAAAAAAAGAAGGATGGACAGTTTGCGGTAAATATTTCAAAAGAAGATAAAACTCCATTCTATCTTAAATCTTCATTTAAGTCGTTCTTGCTGCTAGCTACAGTATTGGTCTTTGTATTCGCTTTAGGTAAGAGTGCAATTGGTCTAGGCAGACAACAAGGTTATCAACCGACACAACCAATTAAGTTCTCCCACGCTTTACATGCAGGTAAGAACAAAATTGACTGTCAATATTGTCACTTTACCGCTGCGGATAGTAAGCATGCGAATATCCCTTCTGTTAGTACTTGTATGAATTGCCATGCGGCTGTTCAAAGTGGTCCGCAATATGGTAAGACAGAAATTAATAAGATTTACGAGGCTGTGGGTTGGGATCCAGCGACAAATACCTATTCGAAAGAACCGAAAAAAGTAGAATGGGTAAGAATTCACAATCTGCCCGACCACGTTTATTTTAACCATGCACAGCACGTGACTGCCGGTAAAGTAGAGTGTCAAACATGCCACGGACCGATAGAGACTATGGAAGAGGTATATCAATATTCTCCATTATCCATGGGTTGGTGTGTCAATTGCCACAGAAACCATGATGTACAATTTGTCGATAATGCTTATTATAACACATTTAAGAAATTTCATGATGGTATGAAGGCTGGCGACAGAAAGCGTGTCACAGTAGAAGATATAGGAGGCACAGAATGTCAAAAATGTCACTACTAAGATTGAAAATAAATAATATTGAAAGATAAATTCAAAATTCAAACAAAAGAAGAAATGAATTCGAATATAAATAATGAATTTGGCGAAGAGCTTCCTGTATTACAAGGTATTCTAGAACCAATAACCGATCAAGAAACCAATAGAAGAGATTTTCTCAAAACCTTAGGATTCACAGTAAGTGCTGCTAGTATTGCAGCTTCTTGTTCTATTCCTGAAAAGAAGTCAATTCCTTATATTTCAAGACCCGAGGAGATAGTTCCAGGCCTAGCATCATATTATGCATCCGTATTTGCCCAAGGTGGTCAGTATAATAGTATCTTGGTGAAAAACAGAGATGGACGTCCTATTAAGATTGAGGGAAATCCCGACTCCGTATTATCGGGTGGAGGGACTACTGCATTAGCTCAGGCTTCTGTGGTTTCTTTATATGATTCAAATAGACACCAGAATCCTAAAAAAGGGGGCAAGGATGCAGAATGGAAAACAGTAGATGCAGAGATATTAGCCAAGTTGAATGAACTAAGAAATTCGAATGGCAAGGTGGCTTTGGTGACCTCTACCATTATGAGCCCCTCTACTAGTGCACTCATATTTGATTTTTTGACCAAGTATCCAAATGTGGTTCACATAACACATGATGCGGTATCTATGTCTGGCTTGTTGACCGCTACAGAGCAGTCTTTTGGAGTGAGAACTTTACCTCAATATAGATTTGATAATGCAGATGTCATACTTTCTATCGGTGCCGATTTTGCAGCCACTTGGTTAAATCCAGTTGGATTCTCTAAGCAGTATATCAAGCGAAGAAAAGTCAACAAGGATAATACAAACATGAGTACCCATATTCAAGTAGAGTCTGTTCCAAGTCCGACTAGCTCCACAGCCGATTATAAATATATGGTTTCTGCCTCGGAAGAAGCTAAATTCATATCCGAATTGTATAGTGCTATAACTACCGGTGCATCCTCTAAGATCAATGGGGTAGCCAAGGTTGCTGAAACCCTCGTCAAGGCTAAAAATGAAGGAAAATCTATACTTGTAGTAAATGGAGTGAACGATACCAATGTTCAGAGGCTAACCTTTGCTTTGAATAGTTTCTTGGGTGCCATAGGTAAAACAGTATTTGTGGGACCTAAAGTTAATTATAAAAAAGGAGTTCAAGCTGATACCGATACATTTGTTGCCGAATTGAAAAGCGGCTCTATCAAAGGGGCTTTGTTTTTAGATTGCAATCCAGTTTATTCAATACCAGGTGGTTCAGAATTCGCAGAGAAAATCAAAGGACTTGCTTTAAGCGTTTCTTTCTCAGATAGAATTGATGAGACTTCAGAGCATTGTCAATTTATTTGTCCAAATAATCATTACCTCGAAAGCTGGAATGACTATGAAGCAGAGCAAGGCGTTTATGCAATAGCTCAGCCAGTCATAGCTCCATTGTTCAATACTAGACAATTTCAGCAGACTTTAATGAAATGGATTGGCACCGCGGGCACCTACTATGATTATATACGCAATACAGCTTCCTCATACAATTCTGGCTCCAGTTATCATAATTTTGATGCTTTCTGGTCTTATACTCTGCAAAAGGGAGAGTTTGCAAGCCCCTCATACGGTTCCTCTTCTTCTTCTTCATTTAATGCAGGAGACCTAAGTGGTGCTATAGCTCAAATAAATGCGAACTATGTAAAGAGCGATAAGTTTGAAGTTAGATTTTATGAGTCTGTTCATGGAGACGGTTCTGCTTCTGATAATCCATTTATACAAGAATTACCAGATCCTATTTCCAGAATGACATGGAGCAATTATTTCTTGGGTAACCCAGATGATGTAAAGGCTTTGGGAGCTGATGCGATTTTAAATGAGAAAAAATATACAATACTAAAGGCGAATATCAATGGTAAGGAAGTGTCTCTGCCAGTGGTTCCTATGGCTGGTGTAGCACCTGGCACTTTGGGTATTAAATATGGATGGGGTAGAACTAAAACAGCTAGTTCAGAATATCAATATGGTTATAATGCATTCAATGCTCTTCCAAATAGTCGAAGTAATGTTGTCTCTAAAGTAGATGTGTCTAATACGGGCAAAATGGATGAAATGGCATCCGTTCAGTCATATTTCACCCTAAATCATATGGGTCTGGGAGGAGAGAAAACGAGAGATTTGATTAAGGAAACGACTTTGAGTGAGTACAAATCAAATCCTGAGGCCGGAAACTTAATAGGTGGTAAGGGTAGAAAAGAGTGGATAGAACACCATTTGGTGACCTTGTACCCCAAGCACGAATTTCCTGGTCACAAGTGGGCTATGGCGATTGATTTGAATTCTTGTGTAGGTTGTGGAGCATGTGTAGTAGCGTGTAATGTAGAAAATAACGTACCTGTGGTAGGTCGTAAAGAAGTCTTCCGATCACATGATATGCATTGGATGCGAATTGATAAATACCATACAGGGGATGTCAATAACCCTGATGTGACTTTTCAGCCTATGCTATGTCAGCACTGTGAGAATGCTCCATGTGAAAACGTTTGCCCAGTAAGTGCCACTAACCATAGTAGCGAAGGTCTTAACCAAATGGCTTATAATAGATGTATTGGAACAAGATATTGTGCGAATAACTGTCCATATAAAGTGAGAAGGTTTAACTGGTTCGATTATACAGGAGCGGATTCTTTTGGATCAGCGAATGATAATGATCCATTGAATAGAACAGATGACATAGCTCGAATGGTATTGAATCCAGATGTAACAGTTCGTTCTAGAGGGGTTATTGAGAAATGTAGTTTCTGCGCTCAACGAATTCAAGCGAGCAAGCTCGATGCGAAAAAAGAAAATAGATTATTGAAAGATGGTGAAATAATTACTGCTTGTCAATCAGCCTGTTCTACAGGTGCAATTGTATTTGGTGACATTAATAATGAAGATTCCTTGGTGGCCAAATTATCGAATGATGAGAGAACTTTTGGAGTTGTAGAGGAAATTTATACAAAACCATCGGTTAATTATATGACCAAGGTTAGAAACAGAGATATTTCGAAAAAAGCATAATTAATTAATAAATAATTCTAAAGTATTTGGTGATAAAACCACTGACTGCTGAATAAACTAAAATATATGTCACAAGTAGATTCATTATTGAGAGAACCATTGATAAATGGCCTAGACAAGACCTACGGGAAAATAACAGACGACATCGTTCGCAATACAGAAGGAAACCCTCCAAAGGATTGGTGGATAGCTTTTGGTTTTGCATTGGCAGGCTTGTTATTGTATGTGATTGCCGTGAGTTGGACCATATTCAAAGGAATTGGTGTATGGGGTCTTCAAAAAACAGTGAATTGGGCTTGGGATATTACAAACTTTGTTTGGTGGGTAGGTATTGGTCACGCTGGAACCCTTATTTCTGCTGTACTTCTTCTATTTAAGCAAAAGTGGAGAACGGGTATTAACCGCGCGGCGGAAGCTATGACTATCTTTGCGGTGATTTGTGCTGGTCAGTTCCCGTTAATTCACATGGGTCGTATATGGCAGGGATTTTTCATTTTCCCGTATGCCAATACAAGAGGTCCACTATGGGTAAACTTTAACTCCCCGCTCCTTTGGGACGTATTCGCGATTTCTACTTATTTTACGGTATCTTGTTTATTCTGGTATTCTGGTCTGATGCCTGATTTCGCCACAATTCGAGACAGGGCTAAATCAGCTAAAAGAAAGAAAATATATAATCTATTGAGCTTCGGATGGAGAGGAACCGCTATTCAGTGGTCTAGGTTTGAGAGTCTTTCTTTAGTATTGGCGGGTCTTTCCACACCTCTTGTACTTTCGGTTCACTCTGTGGTATCTTTTGACTTCGCCACTTCTGTTATTCCAGGCTGGCATACGACTATTTTTCCTCCATACTTCGTAGCAGGAGCTATCTTTTCTGGATTTGCCATGGTTCAGACGCTTATGCTCATTACTAGAAAGGTACAAAAATTAGAAGATTATATAACAATCGCTCACATTGAGTCTATGAATAAAGTGATTGTACTAACTGGTTCTATCGTTGGTATCGCTTATATTACAGAATTATTTATTGCCTGGTATTCAGGTTATCTTTATGAGCAGTATGCGTTTTATAATAGAGCATTTGGTGATTATTGGTGGGCATATGCCTCTATGATGACTTGTAACGTACTCTCCCCTCAGTTATTCTGGTTCAAGAAGTTTAGAAGAAGCATATTTGTTAGTTTTGTCATGTCTATTTTCGTGAATGTAGGTATGTGGTTTGAGCGTTTTGTAATTATTGTCACATCATTGCACAAAGACTTCTTGGTTTCAAGTTGGAATTACTTTACGCCTACATGGGTCGATATGTCCATTTTTATAGGAAGTTTAGGATTGTTCTTCACTTGTTTCTTGTTATTTACACGTGCATTTCCAGTTATCGCTATCGCTGAGGTTAAGGCCATTTTCTCTTCTATTTCTGAAGCTGCACAAGCCAAAGCCAGAAAAGATAGTTCACATTAATTTGATTTAATAAATAGTATAAAAATATGAGTCAAGGAAAAATAGAGCACAAAGAGTATGTTTATGGGGTTTATTCCCATGAAACCAATTTCTTAGATGCTATAAAAAGTGTTCAGGCAGATGGGTTGACAATAGATGACGCTTATTCTCCATTTCCTGTACATGGTATCGATGATATTTTGGGTGTCAAGGAAACAAGTCTGCACAAGGCTGGCTTTACCCTTGGACTTACGGGAACTGTAACTGCCTTTGGCGTTATGACTTATGTAAATACCATGGCCTATCCTACCATATTTGGGGGTAAACCATTTTGGTCATTACCTGCTTTTATACCTGTGATGTTTGAAACGACCGTTTTAATGGCTGCTGTTGGAATGTTCTTTGTTTATATCAAAAGAAATGAACTCTTCCCTGGTAAAATCCCTATGATTATAGATGATAGAACAACGGATGATAAGTTCGCATTGGCATTTAGCGTAGATGGAAAATCTGCAGATGAAGTCGCAAAAATTAAATCTGCCTTACAAAAGAGTGGAGCAGAAGAGGTCAATACAAAATCGTTTGAATAATAAATAATAATATTAAGTAAAGATGGATAGTCAGACTAAAAAGTTTTATTTAAAAATTGGTGTTGCACTTCTTTTCATAGCATTTTTGCTGTACAAGAGTGCAAAATCACCAGGAAGTATATATGCACCAGATATGGCTTATTCTCGAGCATATGAGACCTATGCAGATAATAACCCTAGAGGAACTATTATGCCTGTAGCCAATACCGTTTCGAGAAATGCTCTACCAAGCGAAGAGTTATATCAAAAAGAAAATTCAGTTATCTATTCATATAACTATTCACGTTTTTATAAGTTTAACGATACTGATAAGGCGAGAGCTGGTGTTGAATTAAAGAACCCATATCAGCCGACAGAGGCTGTATTAGCTAGAGCCAAGGTAGTATATGATAAACAATGTGCTATTTGTCATGGTGAAAAAGGAATGGGAGATGGAAAACTTATTATTAGAGAAGACGGAAGTGACGGAGCCTATAAAGCTGTTCCACCACAGTATTCAGATAGATTGAAAGGTATGAAGGATGGTGAAATTTTCCATTCAATAACCTATGGTAAAAACTTAATGGGTCCTCACCGTGCTCATGTGAAAGCAGATGATAGATGGAAGTTAGTTTGTTATATCAAAGAACTAGGTGGATTGAATGGTGCAGTAGCGACTGCTACTACAGCGGTTGATTCTACAAAAAAATAATTGAGTTAAGATAATAGATAAATAGATAATAAAAATGGGACACGAAAAAGTACATTTCGATTTAAATAAGGAACACTACAGGTTCGAAGGTAGCATTAAAACCATGACAATTGTTTTTATGGCCCTGGGAGTAATAGGTGCTATTTGGGCTTTTTTTGATAATGGTGGTTGGAATCATCATGCTCGTTTTTGGTCTAACTTCCTTTTAAACTCATATTATTTCAATGCGATGGCTTTGACAGCTGTCTTCTTCATAGCTGCACATACCATTGGTTATGGAGGTTGGATAACTTCAGTGAAAAGAATTTTTGAAAGTTTTAGTAGCTTTATTATTGTTGGGTTCATTTGTTTTATTATTATCATTGCTGGGCTATGGATGGATTGGCATAGTCTTTATCATCATTGGACGCATGCTCCTGCTGACGATATGATAGTAGGAGATAAAAAAGCATTTTTGAATAAAGAAATGTTCACTTTCCTTAGTTTATTATTCTTTGGTGGATGGATAGTATTCTCTCAGTGGTTTAAGAAACATTCATTGGCATCAGATCACTACACAGATGAGATAGCCTATCATCAAAAGTCGAAATATATTGCAGCAGGTTATATTGTTTTCTTTGGTGTCGGTACTTCTGTATTTAGCTGGTTAGCCGTTATGTCTTTGGATCCACATTGGTACTCTACTTTGTTTGGTTGGTATAATTTCGCCAGTTATATGTGTGGCTTCTTATGTATGACTATTTTGATTATTCTTATATTGAAAGCCAAAGGAAATCTTGCTTTTGTCAATGATAGCCATATGCACAATATTGTTTTATTCTTGTTTGGATTTAGTGTATTTTGGACTTATTTGTGGTTCTCTCAGTTTATGCTTATATGGTATGGTAACGTTCCAGAAGATACTATGTGGTTTTTCAAGCGGTTCGAAGTACCTATGTTTAAAGCATTCTTCTGGATAGCGTTTGTTATAAACTTCATTTTCCCCTTCCTTTTCTTGATGAAAAGAAGAGCGAAGAGAAATCCTTGGATATATGGTATCGCAGCAGTCATTCTTTTATTTGGTCATTACTTAGATTTCTATTCTATGGTCATGTTCGAACCTAATGCCGAGCCTCAGCACCATGAAGAAGTAAAACATGCCTCTTCGAACGCATCTTTAAAATTATATGCTGAGAATCATTCAAGTGATACGAGTCATTCTACTCCTCTTGCTGCTCAAGCAGCCAAACAAACGCATGCAGAGTCAGCTCATACGGATGCTGCTCCCACTCATGCACATTCTGATGTAGCTGCAAGTCATGACACGCATCATAAGCCTAGTCATCATGCTACTTTAGGATTAATTGAAGTTTTAATGTTCATTGGATTCATAGGTCTTTTCTTATTTGTTATCTTGTCGACACTAAGCAAAAATAGATTAGTACCATTAAAGACTCCATATTTGGAAGAGAGTTTAAATTATCATACTTAAGAAATAAATTTAGTCAAAGAAAAATAATATAGCGATGTTAAATATTTTATTGACCTTAGGAGTTATTGTTTTGTTTTACGCTGTGGCACTTATTTTAGCCAATATAGTAGAGCGCATTAGAACTTTGAGGGGAGAAGAGTTGAATTATTCTAGAAATAATCAAACACATGGAAAATTATTCATGATATATGGATTGTTTTTCTTGCTGATGTGTGCCTTTAGTTTGAAGTATATGGAATTTGCAATTCTTCCTACTCCAGCATCTAATTGGGGGGTAGAAATAGATAAACTCTTTTGGGTTACATGTTGGATTACAGGTATAGTATTTGTGATTACTCATGTGTCATTGTTTTATTTTGTTTGGAAATACAGAGGCAGAGAAGATAGAAGTGCCACATTCTTTGCACATAGTGGTAAGTTAGAACTTATTTGGACTAGTATACCGGCCTTGACAATGGCTGTTCTAGTTGTTATGGGATTAAAGACATGGTTTAATGTATTTCCAAATAAAAAGACCTTGCCTGCAAATCAATTAACCATAGAGGCTACAGCTAAACAATTTAATTGGATGCTGCGTTATCCTGGTCCAGACGGCGTCTTCGGGAAAAGAGTTATTTCCAAAGAGTTTATTAGTGCTGATAACGAATTGGGAATTGATTGGACGGATCCTGCTAGTCATGATGACTTTTTTGCTTCTGAGCTTTATATGGTAAAAGGGAGACCTGTTCATTTTAATCTTGGAGCTTTAGACGTGTTACATAGTTTTTATTTACCTCATTTTAGAATGAAAATGGACTGTGTACCTGGGGTACCTACAGGGATAGGATTTACGCCTACTTTGACAAATGAGGAAACAAGGGAGTTATTAAAAACAAACAAACATTGGGCTGCAATTGATCCAGAAACGAATGAGCCTCGGTATATGAAGTTTAATTATGAACTGGCTTGTGCCGAGTTATGTGGTAAGTCACATTATGGTATGATGATGCCTGCTCATGTGGTGTCCCAATCCAAGTTTGATGAATGGATGAAAACTCAAAAACCTTTTTATGAGGTAAATAAAGATAAAATTCAAGCATGGTTAGCCGCGAGAAATTTAACAGCAAGTGCTCCTGAGGTAAGCAATCATACCTCGTTTAATTTTGAGGAAGTCATGAAAATGGGAATTGACAAGGATGCAGTTTATGAAACGGATGCTATAGAATTTTCTAGCGGTAGTTCGGAATTGAATGCAAAGTCAAAAGCAACTTTAGATCAGTTGGCTCTTTTACTTGAAAAGAACACAGATAGTAAAATAGCGCTGGCTGCCCATACGGATAGTGATGGAGATGATGCTAAAAATTTGGAATTGAGTCAGAAAAGAGCAGATGCATGTTCGGCCTATCTATTAACCAAAGGAATTAAGTCGGATAGAATAGCTGCAAAAGGATTTGGGGAAACACAACCCATAGCTGACAATGCTTCGAAGGAGGGAAAACAAAAGAATAGAAGAACAGAATTTGATTTTAATTAAGAAAAGAAGATAACAAAAAAATAATTATGGCAAATACAGCACACGCCGAGCACGGACATCACGAAGATTCATTCTTGGAGAAATATATTTTCAGCCAAGACCATAAAATGATTGCAAGGCAATTTTTATTTACTGGAATATTTTGGTCTATTATAGGAGCAGCTATGTCAGTTCTTTTTAGACTGCAGTTAGGATGGCCAAATGAAACCTTTCCTTTCCTGGAAACACTGCTTGGAAAATGGGCAGAAGGTGGTAGAATCTCAAATGAGTTTTATTATTCACTAGTCACGATGCATGGCACTATACTGGTATTCTTCGTATTGACGGCTGGACTTTCAGGTACTTTTGCTAACCTTTTGATACCTTATCAAATTGGTGCGAGAGATATGGCGTCTCCATTTATGAATATGCTTTCGTATTGGTTCTTCCTTTTAGCGGGTGTTATCATGTTAGCCTCTCTTTTTGTGCAGACGGGTGCTGCTTCTGGAGGTTGGACCATGTATCCGCCATTGAGTGGTATTCGTGATGCCAAAGTCAATGCAGGTTCTATGTGGGGAACTGATTTATGGTTTTTTAGTATGGCTATGTTTATTGTTTCTTCTTTATTAGGGGGTCTGAATTATATAGCGACAATATTAAATCTTAGAACTAAAGGTATGACCATGTGGAGATTGCCTCTACCTGTTTGGGCACTTTTATTTACGGCAATACTGGGAGTACTAGCTTTCCCTCCTTTATTAAGCGCTGCCTTATTATTAGAATTTGATCGAATATTTGACACCTCTTTTTATCTATCTGACATAGTAGTAGGAGGAAATTTGATGGATTACAAGGGTGGATCTCCAATTTTATTCCAGCACTTATTTTGGTTTTTGGGTCATCCGGAAGTTTATATTATTATTCTACCTGCTATGGGTATTACTTCTGAGGTTTTATCAGTAAATTCCCGCAAGCCTGTATTTGGATACAGAGCCATGGTTTACGCCATTGGGGTGATAGTTTTATTAGGTTTCTTAGTCTGGGCACATCACATGTATATGTCAGGAATGAATCCTTTCTTAGGTTCTATATTTACCTTGTTTACCTTATTGATTGCAGTTCCATCTGCGGTAAAAGTATTTAATTGGCTAACGACTATTTGGAAAGGTAATTTAAGATTAACTCCCGCCATGTTGTTTGCTCTTGGTTTTGTTTCTTTATTTATATCAGGAGGATTGACGGGTATTCACCTTGGGAATTCTGCTATTGATATTGCGCTGCATGATACGTATTTTGTAGTTGCACACTTTCATATTGTGATGGGTGTAGCGGCCTTCTTTGCTATGTTTGCAGGTGTTTATCATTGGTTTCCAAAAATGTTTGGTAGATATATCAATGACACATTGGGTTATGTTCATTTCTATGTGACAATAATTAGTGCCTATGCTATCTTTATACCTATGCACTTCATGCTGAGTTTACCGAGAAGATATTATGTATATTCGAATTTCCAAACATTCAACATATTCGAGGATGTTTCTAAATTCATCTCTGTATTTGCTATCATTTCATTTATGGCTCAGATTTTATTTGTAGTCAATATTGTCTATAGTGCATTTAAAGGTAGAAAGTTCACTAGTGAGAATTTAAACCCTTGGGGGGCAAACACATTAGAGTGGACTACACCGGCAGAACATTTGCATGGGAACTGGCCTGGTGATTTACCTGAGGTGCACAGATGGCCTTATGATTACTCAACTGGCCATGGTGATAGTGATTTCAGACCACAGACCGAACCTTTGAAAGAAGGAGAAGAAGCACATTAATTTCCTATAAAACTAGAAAGTTTAAAAGAGTGACTAAGATTAGGTCTATTTCAACGAAGATAAATATACAAGCTAGACTTGCGAACTATGCTGCGTTGTCTAAATTTCGTCTGTCTTCTTTTGTAGTATTATCCTCAGCGATAGGTTTTATTATAGGTTCGCAATCAGTTAGTTTTGATTGGATCAAATTCCTACTTTTTACAGCTGGAGGTACCTTAGTTACATTTGCATCCAATGCTATTAATCAATTGATAGAAAAGGATTCAGATAAGTTCATGACTCGTACTCAGAGCCGTCCATTGCCTACTTCAGCGATGACTCAAATGGACGCGGTACTTTTCATTGGTGTCACTGCTCTAGCTGGAATTTTGACTCTGACGTTTGCAGTCAATGCAATGGCAGGACTTTTATCTGCACTATCTTTAATTATTTATGGATTTATTTATACACCATTAAAAAAGGTTTCATCGATAGCTGTTTTTGTAGGAGCAATACCAGGTGCTTTACCACCATTATTAGGTTATGTGGCGGCGACTAATGAGCTAAATCATTATGCTTTTTGGTTGTTCTTGGTTCAATTTTTTTGGCAGTTTCCTCACTTTTGGGCTATTGCTTGGCTGAGCTATGAAGATTATCTCAAAGCGAATATCATGTTATTGCCAAGTCGGGATGGCAAATCCAAAGTGAGTGCATTTATAACACTTATTTATACAGTCGTTTTAATTCCGTTGTCTCTTTATCCTGCCTATCTAAAAGGTTACATGACTGTTGGAAGTGGTATTCTTTTATTGGCTAGTATTGGGTTTACTTATCTCGCATTTGAATTTTACAGAAAGTGTGAGGATAAAGATGCAAGAAAATTGATGTTCGGATCATTTATATATTTATTGGTATTCTTAATTTCCTTATTTTTCTAAGAAATGAATCAAGTGAAGAATATGAATCAAAATGTGAATGGAAGAATACACCCGAAGTTGTTCTTGCTCTATTTGTCTTTTGGCAGTATGTTAATGCTGTTTTCTGCATTTTGTAGTGCGCTAATAGTTAGAAAAGGAGATATACGTCAAGCATGGATTGAATTGCCTTTACCTAGTGCATTTTTATACAGTACGTTTATTATAATTATATCTAGTATTACTATACACTTGGCTTATAAATACATAGAGACAAAGCAAAAATTTATTATGTGGAGCTGCTTTACTTTAATCCTATCATTCGTTTTCGTTGGGCTGCAACTGAAAGGATGGAAAGATTTACAAAGTATGCATATATTTCTGAATGGCAATCCATCTGGATCATTTATCTATGTCATTTCATGGATACATGGGTTACATTATCTAGGAGGCATACTTGCCTTTCTACTCATTATTCTAAATTTTAGAAGATCTACAATTGGAGTAGAACAAAAGATGACATTCAATATTTTAATGCAATATTGGCATTTTATCGGTTTAGTTTGGGTCTCATTATACTTATTTTTTAAATTTATTATATATAAATAGTCATTTATGTCAATCGAAACAGTAGAAAATTTAAAGGAATCACACTGGGGTGGAGGAGCGCCTCCTATGAAGGCTAGTTATGGAAAAACCATGATGTGGTATTTCTTAATATCAGATACGTTTACCTTTGTAGCATTTCTCGTATCCTATGCCACCGTGCGTATGGTGAATGCTGAGTCCTGGCCCAAAGCATCTAAAGTATTTAGTTCTATTCCTATTCCAGGGTTTGAAAAGTTTCATGAATTGCCGTTAGTATTCGTCAGTATTATGACATTTATTCTTATCATAAGTTCTGTGACTATGGTGCGTGCGGTACAAGAGGGTTCACGTATGAATAGAGCGGGCGTGATTAGAAATTTATTGCCAACTATTGGTTTTGGTATTTTGTTTTTACTTTGCCAGTATTTCGAGTGGACGCATTTGATGCATGATGGTATGACCTTGACTTCTATGCCTGCTAAGTTTGCTGGCGAAAATGGTACTGTGGCTTATCAATTCGGATCTTATTTCTTCATAATTACTGGTTTTCACGGCTTGCACGTATTCGGAGGGGTTATTTTAAATCTTTATTTACTACTGAGAACGACCAAAGGAGATTTTGATAGATTAGGTCATTATGAAATGGTAGAAAAAATTGGACTTTATTGGCACTTTGTAGACTTAGTATGGGTCTATGTATTCCTCGCTTTTTACCTTATGTAATCAATTTATTTTTAACACAGAACTTGAAATTATCAGAATATGGGACACCAACATAACGAAACATATCCAAAGCACGACAACCACTTGGCATTGAATGATGCAGATTATAGTCATCATAAAACAGATATTTGGAAAACGACAGGTATTCTGTCCTTTGTTACTATAGCAGAGGTTTTGTTTGCCATTTATTATGAAAAATCATTAATTCCAGCAGGCGCACCTTTATGGATTTTACAACTGGTCTTAGTTGTCATGTCATTATTAAAGGCAGGATTCATTATGGCTGTATTTATGCACGTAAAGCACGAGGCAAAAGCATTTATTTTAACAATTATGATTCCATTTTCACTTCTCATTTGGATGATTATTTCCTTTATTTATGATGGGAATGACTGGAATGGTAGAAATAAAAAAAGATTTGGAGAGAAGCCGCACCCTAGTGTATTGAAGCAGCACGGAGGTGTAGTAGTGGATCACGGACATCATTAATCACAGTTTAAAAAGACGGCTACAACTAGTCGTCTTTTTTTTTGATATTTTATAATCCTATTACTATAATCTACTGTAAAATTGCAGTTGAATTCTAAATATAATTAGATGAATAAGAAGAGTTGGCTTTGGGTTTTGGTTTTTATTGCAGTGACGGCAATTCCGGCAGCCGTTATTTATTATACAAAAATGAATAATAATTTCCGTAACTCGGCGGCTCCAAGGCCAATGTGGCCTATAGGAGTGGCAGAAAATGGAAAGGATACATTATTCTTTAAACTTCCCAATTATACAGCCTTGAATGCAGACAGTAGTTTGGTTAGTACTGCAGAATTGGATGGAAAAGTGACCGTGATAGAGACATTTTTTTCTAAGTGTCAATCCATCTGTCCTATCATGAATAAAAACTTGACCAGAGTTTTTGAGAGTCTAGGTAGAAATAAACAATTTCAAATTTTCTCTTACAGCGTAGATTATGAGCGGGATGATTTAGCTACTCTCAGAAC
Source organism: Sphingobacteriales bacterium (assembly GCA_021297855.1). Lineage (GTDB taxonomy): Bacteria > Bacteroidota > Bacteroidia > Chitinophagales > JADJOU01 > CHPMRC01. The sequence continues at coordinate 18,479 of JAJTHM010000118.1, forward strand.
TTTTGCGGCCAATCACGGTGCAGATTTAGTTCAATGGAAGTTTCTACGTTCACCACAAGATTCTATTTTCAATTTTGGGCGTTGGGGTTTGAAAATACCAGTAGGTCCAGATGAAGAAGAAGGTAATTTTCTACACAGCGAACGATTCATTTTAGTGGATTGGAATAGAAATATTAGAGGCTACTATGATGGAACAGACTCGCTAAGCGTAAATAAAATGATGAATCATATTGTATTATTGATGAGTGAAAAAGATCGATTGGAGAGAAAGAAGAAATAATTTAAAAATTAGTCAATTTGAAAATTTAAAAATGTGTGTGCAATGTCAATATCTAATATTGAGATGATGAAGTTTTGTGAAAATTTTCCTTTGATTTTATAGTGTAATTATGTGGCAATTTGAAATTAATCTCCTTTAACCGTGCCACTTCACACTTTCGACTTATCACTGGCCACAGATGTCTATCCACCTCTAACTTCTAATATCTAATATCTAACTTCTAATATCTAATATCTAACTTCTAATATCTAATATCTAACTTCTAAAATCTAATCTCTAATCTCTAAAATCTACCCCTATGAATCAGAAAGCAAAAAAAGTAATAGGTTTATTGACCGCACTGGTTATGGGATTGGTATTCCTAATGTATAGTGGATTTGGAGTCAAAGAATGGTTTGATGCAAACTACCCCGAGTTTGATAAGTCTAATTTACCATTGATCAATGCCGCATTAAATTCCTTGGTTTTTGTTTGTTTATTGAGTGCGTTTAGCGCTATCAAGAACAAGAATGTTCAAGTACATCGACGCTTCATTTACACTGCTTGTATCTTATCCACCATATTCTTGCTAAACTACGTTTTTTATCACATGATATCAGAAACGACTAAGTATGGAGGAGCTGGATTCATGCGAGGTCTATATTTTTTAATTCTTGTGACGCATGTGGTTTTAGCAGCAGTAAGCTTCCCATTCATAGTCTATACCGCTTTTCTAGGTCAGACGATGCAAGTAGAGAGCCATAGAAAATTAGCTAAATATGTTTTCCCCGTATGGCTCTATGTCGCCTTGACTGGAGTGATTGTGTATTGGATGATATCTCCTTACTATCAGCATTATACCAACTAAATTTTAAATTTAAGCCAATATCGTTTGGTATAATTCCGTGATAGAAATGGTCAACTAATTTCAAGACGATTTACAGTACTAGAAATAGTTTTCTATTAAAGGTCGATTTCTGGACAGTCGCAGATCTTGTAATAGTGCTGCCTTAGGCCTAATTTCAATGGTATATGCCTGACCAATATTCGAAATCGGAATGTAATTGACCCGAAACTCCCAACAATGCATATCGCGAATGGCACTAATTGTGGTTAACCCAATTTGCTTGGTATTAAAATCAAATCCTGAGGAAATGGCAATCTTCCAGTTTTTCGTCAGGTTGAAATCGAAATTATTCAGAACGATAGATGCATTGACAATGGAAGTATCATTTAATTTATCTACAGTAAATCCTCTATCCAGGTTCACATTAAATGACATGGCCAGATTCCAAGGACTATTGAAGTCATAAAAATAATGGTAATTTCTAAAGACAAAATTTCGTTCATATTCGCTACCCTTTTGTGAATTGAGAATTCTTCTTGAGACGTTACTCGCGTTTAAATTTAAATTGACCGTGGCATTCATATTCAACAATCTAGCTAAACCCTCTCCTTCAAAGAGTTTGAACTTATCTTTTCTTTGGCCAATCTCATAATGATATGGATCAAAAACCATGGACCCACTGAAGGTGAGAAATTGCAGAGTAGAGTTACTAAATGAAATCGTATATTTATTCATTTTAAAACTATCCGCATTAAAGTTGTAGCTGCTATTGATACTTAATGCATCCAAAAGCATGAGTTTCTTCGTCCCTAGGGTGCTATCTTTTTTGTTTCTAAATTTACCTTCTAGGGCATTATTGATACCAAAACTTAATACGGCAGTTGAATAGCCTCCTATGGACGAATTGGAGCCTAAATATTGAAAATAGCGAACTTCTTTATTTAATGTATCTGTATACCGATTGTAGTACCCCCAAAAGTCTGTGCTAAAGTCTGGCGCATAGCTGAAATCAACTACTGGGGTGATTTGGTGTCGAATTCCTCGAATTAATCCTTTTTTTGATATGGGGAAGGTACCGATTATCACCGTGTTCAAGTTTATTCCACTATTAAAGTCTCGTGCGGTATATACGCCATTGGTTATGATGGAGTCTAGCTTTTTCTCCCCTGTATCTCTCGAAATATTGATTTTCTTGAAATACATGTAATCGTTGTATGAAAGTCTAGGAGTTAAATTGAAATACTTGAACAAGCGTATATTTTGAAAGCTAAAGACAGCATTGTGCTGTAGCCCGAGGCTTAAATTTTTAAGAAATCTCCCATTGAATATATTGCTATCTGGTGTCGAAGGCAACTGAGCCAAAGCATTGGTCGTATGCTGCAGGTTAATAACTAATGAATTGGCTTTATTTGGGTTGTTATAAATATTGCCGTTGTAATTAATTCGCAAGCTTGGTAGGCTTCCACTTACGGTTTCTGTTTTGAGATCCTGATTATAACTAATACCACCATTAATCGTTATGGGTGCTCGTCTAAATCGTTTTGTCACATTGAGGTTGGAATTGATTTGTCCAGTTATTCTGGACTGGTCTAAGGTGAGTGAGCGATTGATGGCTCCTTGAGTCATGTATCGTAGGTCAGAATTAAAGGTAAATGTAGGATGCGCTTTAAGACTCTGAGTATGCCGCCAGTTAAATATATAATTGATAGGTGTCGTCCCTGATACTACTGGATTGTCAGAATCGCCTGTAAATATCCTGTTGGTTTCAGCTGTAAATTCACCATCATATTTGTATAGCTTATTATAACGCAGATTCCCAATGAATTTATAACTTCCATTGAAATAAACATCGGCCAAGAGTTTAGCATCCATATAGTCATTTAGTCCAAAATATACCCCCATATTTTGAAGGTTGAAAAAAGGACTAAATCCATATTGTTGCGGAAAAATAATCCCACTTCTTCGCCCCTTCTGAGCCGGGAATATCCCGAATGGTAAATATATTGGTGTCTTGACATCGTTTATCACTATATTCGTTGGGCCAGTAACGATTGATTTTTTAGTTGTCAGTTTTAGTTTTTTGGCATTAAAGTAAAAGTGCGGATGCTCAAGGTCACAAGTCGTGTATTTCGCCTTGTAAATGTACCAGTTTCCAATACTATCTTTTTTTACCTCATGTCCGTGCAGAAGCGCTTCTTCTTCTTTTGTTATTATATCATAGACTTTACCTTTTTTTGATTTAAAATTGTAGAGTAACTTATCAGTATAATAGTCTTTACCACCCTGCTGCATATATGGTCTCCCTGTGACACTATCTTTTTGCTTTAGTTGGTTTCCAGCCAGCATGCCACTTGTCCAATCATAATCAATGAAATAAGCTTCTACAAGCATATCCGTATACGCTATCTTTGATTCATTAAATAAATGCATTTTCTTGGTTCGAATATTGTAGATTATACTATCCTTTGCCTTGTATTCGATTTTGGAGGCTATATCATCATTGGCCGATACCAAAGTGTTGGAATCTATTTTGACTACTGAAGAGTCTCCCTTCTTGTTCACTTGGGCTTGTGCAATCAGAAAATTGAATACAAATGAACAAATAATTATTAACTTTGTATTCAATCTACATAGATTAATTAAAAGATTATAAGTAAGCAGAATCAAAGCAGTGGAGATAACTAAATCTAATTTTTTAAAAACTTTAATGACGAGAATAAACGGCAAATATATCATATATATTGCAATCCATTTTCTTTTTGCATATTGCATTCAAGCACAGACTGAAATTGGAAATCGTAGAGTGGGCACGGTGGTTATAGACCCTGGCCATGGTGGCAGAGATCCTGGTGCCATTGGGAAAGTGTCAAAGGAAAAGGATATCGCCCTGTCTATTGGGCTTAAATTAGGCAAATTAATCAATCAGCGATTCCCTGAAGTAAAGGTCTTGTATACTCGAAATGATGATCGGTTTATCGAGTTATATCAACGGGCAGATATAGCAAATAAGGCGAAAGCAGATTTATTTATATCTGTACACGCCAACTCAACGATTAAACAGGGTCCTAGTGGCGTAGAATTTTGGGTCTTGGGACTTCATAAAGCGGATGAAAACCTAGAGGTAGTAAAAAAGGAAAACGCTGCCTTACAGTTCGAACAAGACGTGCGCAAAAATTATGGATTCGACCCGAATTCACCAGAAGGATCTATCATTATGACGATGCAGCAGAATCAATATTTAGATCAGAGTATTCAATTGGCGAAACTGATGGAGTCAAGGTTTGTCAGAGAAGATAATCAACTCAATCGTGGTTCGAAACAAGCTGGCTTCATCGTGCTCTATAAAACCTCCATGCCGAGTGTTCTGGTTGAAGTTGGGTTCATATCCAATCCAGATGAGGAACAATACATAGCTAATGAAACGGGTCAAACAAAGATAGCAGCCAACTTAGCGAATGCCTTTGCAGATTATAAATTGAAATATGAAAGTGGTGCGATAAAGCAGGTTTCAAAAGCTATAGAAAACAAGACGATAGCCAGCTTACCTGTAGAAAATTCAGATCTAGCAAATACTGGATTTACAAAAGCTTCAGCCAATGGGAACTTGGCTATTAATGAAGATGAATCAAAGCCTGTAGCCGCTGTTATAAAAAAGGAGAGCCCTCAAATAGCAGCCAGCTCAAAGCCTGTATCTTCAGATTTAGACATGAGTAATTATAAGAAAAAAATAGTGGTAGAAGATGAGGTAGAAAAATTCTCAGGGACAAATCCTACCATACCTAGAGTCGAAGAGAATTCTTCATTAAGTAATAATGTAACCACTACAATTGTCAATCCGTCTTCTAATGTTAAAGCTACTTACAAGCCTACTTCGTCAAACCTCGAAGCCAAACCTAATTCAAAGACCATAGTGGGCATGGAAGAATTAGAGGTTAAAAAAAAACCATCACTCACTTCTACTCCTATAGCAGAGAAGTTTAATAAAAAGACCAAAGTGATTGATTCTTCTGCTGTGAGTGCTAAGCCAGAGAAACCTAGTAAAGAGAGTATGAAAAAACAGATTGTTGACAAATCTTTAAAAAATGTAGAAGAAAAGCCAAAGCCTAGTTTAAAAATAAATACGAGCATTCCAGGTAAAATAAAACTAGATGAGACGGGGTCAAATGTTCCTTCTTATATCGCCGATAAGGATATCAAAAAGGAAATTTTAGATAACACGAAAAGCATTGATAAGCGAAATAACATTCTTGCATCCACAGTCAAGCCAGAAAAAAAAGATGCGAAGTCCAAAACTATCACTCCGCCTCCAGCGACTAGTTCTGCAGCTCCTGCGCCCGCGAAAGCAAGTTTAGCTAGTAATGGAATTATATATAAAGTTCAAATCAAAGCATCTTCATCCAAAATTAAAAGTGATGATCCCATTAATTCATCTATTGAAGGAATTGAAGTGAGCTTTGAAAATAATATGTATAAGTACCTTGTGGGTAGCTATATGGATGAAAAGGAAGCACTGGCTCGACTGGAAAAAGTAAAAAACAAAGGTATAAAGGATGCTTTTCTGGTGAAGTACAAAGATGGTATCCGAATAAAATAAGGTTAAAATTATGGCAATCGATAGAGTCGAATTTGAGGTCGATAATACCCTTCGTGTAAAAGAGCGCGTAGTATTAGTCGGCATAGCGCAATCAAGAGCAGATTTGCCCAAACTGCATGAATATCTCGACGAGTTAAAGTTCTTATCGACGACCGCTAATGTGGAGCCAGTCGAAATCTTCCATCAAATATTAGAAAAGCCTGATACAAAATTCTTTGTTGGTAGCGGTAAATTGAAGGAGATAAAAGAGTATTGTAAATTGCATGCCATCGATGCTGTTATTTTTGATGATGAGATTAGTCCTTCACAGCAAAATAATATCGAAAAAGAACTTCAAATAAAGGTGCTCGATAGAAGTATGTTGATTTTAGATATTTTCGCCCAAAATGCGAAAACGATGCAAGCTAAAACTCAGGTAGAACTAGCGCAGACGCAATATTTACTTCCTCGATTGAAAGGGATGTGGCAGCATTTGGACAGAATAAAAGGAGGCATTGGTATGCGTGGTTCAGGGGAGAAAGAGATTGAAACGGATAGGCGTATTGCACAAACCAGAATTTCTCGATTGAAAGAAAAGCTAGAGGAAATAGCCAAACAAAATGTAACCCAACGCAAAAATAGGGGAGAGATGATTCGTGTGGCTCTGGTGGGTTATACGAATGTAGGCAAAAGTACTATAATGAACTTATTGTCTAAAGCCGATATTTTGGCGGAGGACAAACTTTTTGCCACCCTAGATACTACGGTCCGAAAGGTCGTTATAGACAATATTCCATTCCTTCTTTCAGATACCGTAGGGTTTATTCGAAAACTCCCACATCATTTAGTAGAGAGTTTTCAATCTACTTTAGTAGAGTCCTTAGAAAGTGATATTTTGATCCATGTCGTGGATATATCGCATCCCCAGTTTGAAGATCATATCAATGTGGTGAACAGCACACTGCGCCTGTTAAAAGTTGATGACAAGCCCACGATTATGGTCTTTAATAAAATGGATTTGTATCGAAAAAAAAATCTAGATGAATTTTTATTTGACGAAGAAAAGGAATTGATTTTGGAAGATTTCAAGAAGATGTGGATCTCCAAAACACATGAGAATTGCATTTTTATCTCAGCTACAGAAATGGAAAATTTGCAAGAATTTAGAGAAGAATTAATCACCAAAATTAAAAAACTCTACTCAGAGAGATACCCTTACAAGGCTAAGTTTTTATGGGGATATGAGAATTTTAGTTGAAAGATTTTAGTTCAAAGTATAAAGTATAAAGTTGAAAGTTTTCATAGCTTTGATGATTTCGCTTTCTTTGGAAAATATATCTTTTTCTCAGATTAATATTAGTAATCTGAGTTTAACTGATACGACTTTGCCTATTGCCTACCAAGGAGTCGATAATATTCTGTCAATTAGCGGGTTGAGAAACGGAGAGAAGGTATCTTTAAATTCAATTTATAGTAGCACTAGATTAACGAAAAATGGAGTAAATAGTTATATTTATTTGTCAAGCATAATGGATAGAAATGACACTGTCTACCTCTGGGATAGAGATATCATAATCGCCAAACAGCCGTTTAAAATTAAGAAATTGAATGAACCTAAAGTGTCATTAGGAAATATTCGAGACAGTTTTATCACTATTTTACAAGCCATAAATAATCCTTATCTTAGTGTTTATATTCCAGATAATTATTTCAAGTATAAGATGCATATAATTTCATTTGAACTATTTAAAATTGTGAATAAAGATACTATATCCTTGTATAGTTCAGAAATTCAAAATGGTTATAATACTATTATGGTAGTAGATTTTAATACTGGAAAAGAGACTTTCAAGATTGAAAAAAAGGAAAGTAGAATAACAAAAAATTTCAATGAGCGTCTTACATCTTATCAATTGCATGAAATAAGAAGAATGAAGAGTGGAGATAGGCTATTGTTTAAAGAGATAGTGGTTAGTGGACAAAATGGTTGCTATAGAAAATTTTATGATTATCAAATTCAAATAAAATAATGTCAGGTCATTTTAAGGCAGATGACGCTGACTTTATACTTTTGCCTTTGAACTTAAAAAGTGGAGCTGCAGAGATTCCCTGTCTGCATGACGCAGTCAGGCAGGGAACTCTGTCTCATTCACCTAATTATTTTAGAATAGGAGCTTGGCTATAAACTTTTCACTTTTCACATTATACTTTTGCCTTTGAACTTAACCCACATTGCAGCAAGAATGTTAAAATACGCCCTTTAGATGTTAAAAATCGGGTAAGTTTGGTATAAAATCCTCGGTAAACCTAGTATTTTCGTTTCGATTTGATTTGTAGTACACAGGGGGGTGGTACATTTA
>JAJTHM010000090.1 GCA_021297855.1 Sphingobacteriales bacterium
AAATTTGCTATTTGAGAAAATAGGTGCTGTCCGAAATAATTTGTACTTTTGTTCATGGTTTTAAAAGTGTAGGAACTTGCAAAACTAAAAAAGCTGACCTTTTTCGGAAGGTCAGCTTAATTTATCTCGGACAACAATGGTATTTAATCAAAGAAAATCATAGAATTTTAATATAAAACTTCTATATTTGCACTCCTAAAATAAAATAGTTCTTTTTTTAGTATGGAAAGGAGGAGAAATTTTGACATACATTTTCTGGGATTGAAAAATGCGATGCATCATTTTGAATATGAAATTGGTGCTCCATTTTTTAAACTGTATGAAAAGTCTCTAATCTCAGATGCTAATCTATTGGTAAAACTAAATTTAGATAAGAAAGATTCCTTTTTTATCTTGAATTTTCAAGTAGATGGCATTGTGAATTTACCTTGTGACAGATGCAGTGAGTTATTCGATTATGAATTGATGGCTGACTTTGAGGTCATAGTTAAATTTGAAGAGATAGAGAATGGAGTCATAGATGAAGCTGATGTAGTGTATATTTCAAGAAATGAAAGCTCTTTTAATATAGCAGATCTGATTTACGACTATATTCTCATCAATATTCCGATGCAAGTTTTCCACCCGAATGATGCCGATGGAAATAGTACATGCAACCCTGAAATACTAGAAAAGTTAAAAGCAACTCCAAAAGAGGAAGAAGAAATAGACCCCCGATGGGCCAGATTGAATAAGTTAAAAACAAAGTAATAAAAATTAAAAACTAAAGAATATGCCAAATCCAAAGAAAAAAATATCGACCACCAGAAGAGATAAGAGAAGAACACACTACAAGGCTCTAGCCCCTACACTATCTACCTGCGCCACTACCGGCGAGACCCACCTAAGACATAGAGCATACTATGTAGAAGGCGCTCTATACTACAAAGGCAAAATGGTTATCGAAGCCAAGGCTTGAGATAAACCACTTTGTATAAATTTTAAGACCATCCTTTGATGGTCTTTTTTTGTTTCCGAATCTTCTTAAGACTATTGTGAAAAATGGCTTAAATTTGGATATTGAATTTTTTAAAATGGAACCCAATATAGACAATTACCTCGACAGTCACTACATCCACCGCAGCAATTGGCTTCGTGCAGCAGTACTAGGAGCCAATGATGGCATTATTTCTGTATCGAGTATCGCCATAGGGGTCGCCGCTGCCAGTGTTTCAAGAGAGCCTATTATACTGGCTACAGTAGCTGGTTTGGTAGCTGGTGCTTTATCTATGGCAGCTGGAGAATATGTGTCTGTAAGTTCGCAAACAGATACGGAGCAATCAGATATAGCGCGCGAAGCGCAGGAATTGGAAGAAATGCCAGAAATAGAACAACAAATTTTAGCTTCTATATATGAGAAAAGAGGACTAAAAAAAGAAACTGCCCTTCAAGTAGCTCAGGAGCTCACGGCATACGATGCCTTGGGTGCTCATGTGCGCGATGAGTTGGGCATCAATGAAATCAGCCAAGCAAATCCATTAATGGCTGCTTTCGCCTCAGGATTGGCTTTTACTTTTGGGGCATTGCTTCCTGCCATGGCTGCTTTTTTGAGCCCAATGGAATACATTGTACCAAGCCTTTATCTATCTTCCATGCTATTTCTTATGCTACTTGGAGCAGTATCTGCTAAGCTGGGCGGATCTAGCAAGTGGAAAGCTATATTAAGAATCACTTTATGGGGCAGCCTAGCTATGGTATTAACCGCCTTGGTAGGTTATTTGTTTGGAGTGAAGGTATAGTATAGAAGAAAGTGAAAAGTAGAACGTGAAAAGTTTAAAGTAGAAGGGTGTGTTAAATAGAGTTTACAATTGGATTTATAAAATTGATTTTAAAACTGCATTGAATTCTCGATTAAGTTCCTCATTAATAATACCGTTTTCTGATTCAAAATTTTCTTGAAATTTAGGAAGACAAAAATGCCCCAGAATTTCTGCACCATGGATTGGAAACCTTGACAGCGCTGCATCCATAACGCCTCTTCCACCTCTAGGGCCTGGGGCAGTGGATAGAAGAAGCATCTTCTTAGATTCAAACATTTTCAATTTATGTCTGGATAACCAATCAAAAAGATTTTTGAAAACAGCGGTATAGCTTCCGTTATGTTCTGCTAAAGAAACTAAAATTAAATCGGACTCATTTAATTTATTCGAAAAATGAACGACAGCATCTGGAATTCCAGATATTTTTTCTCTATCGATTGAATAAAGTGGTAATTCATAATCATTTAAATCCAATAACTCGGTGTCGTGTTGATCGAATTTTGTCAGTACGTGAGCTAGAAACTTTTTGTTGATAGATTGAGTGCTATTACTAGCTGCAAAAGCGAGTACTTTCATTTATTTGGTTTAGTTAAACGTTCATAGGAACTTCGATGAGCAATATTTCTGAGTCTGCTCGAAGCGAAGATAAACTTAATTTTTCTATACTCCAGATGCCGAGCGCATCTCTCGTTTCTAGTTTTTGATTATTAACCATAAACTCACCTTGGATGACGAAAGCATAGACGCCATTTGATTTATCTTTCAGTTGATAATTCGCTATCAAATCCTTATCAAATTTCCCTAGGTGAAACCATGCATTTTGGTGGATCCATACACCTGCTTCCTCTGCGACAGGGCTAAGTATTTGTTGCAGTCTATTTTGCTTATCCACTGGGTCTAATTTCAACTGATCGTAGCGCGGTTTCACATTTTGCTTATTTGGAAAAATCCAAATTTGAAGGAGCTTCAATTTTCTATCCGAAAAATGATTGAATTCACTGTGCGTGATACCCGAGCCTGAACTCATCACTTGTATCTCCCCTGCTCGAATGACTGAAGAATTGCCCATACTGTCTTTATGCTCTATCGCTCCTTCTAGTGGGATAGTAATAATTTCCATATTGTCATGTGGATGCGTTCCAAAACCTTGCCCCTCGCTGACCATGTCATCATTGAGCACTCTAAGCGCACCAAACTGCATGCGCTCAGGGTTGTAGTAGCTAGCAAAACTAAATGAATGATGTGCATCGAGCCAGCCATGATTGGCATGACCTCTTGTGTTCGCTTTGTGTAAGACTGAATTTTCCATTTTATTTGTTTTGGGGGTGGGTAAATGATTGAAGCCTAAAATCTCGTTCTCTTGAATTTTATTCCAATTCTTTTTTATAGCACTAGCTAAAAGACCTGATCCAGATAGCAGAGTAGAACCTAGAAGCGTATTTCTTATAAAATCTTTTCTATTCATGGGAAATAAATTTAATACAAAGATAGACGAAATGCTAAGGTAAAACCATTGACCTAGTTCAATAAAATAAGTTATACTGCAAAAAATTGTAAAACTAAACTACACCCAATTAAATCACATAGTTCGCAGCACAATCATCCCTAATAATTAATTTGGTTTAAGGTTTTTCTTTTCGAATTCTACTGAGAAACTCGGCGCTCATACCTAGATAGGAAGCGATCAAATGCTGGGGCACTCGCTGCGCTAAAGATGCATTTGACTTTAAAAAATTATGATAACGTTCTTTTCCATCTAAGGCGATATTGCTATAATACCGTAATCGTATTAGTAATAGTCCAATGTCGCATGGCTCATTGCACTAAACAAATACAGCTACGGCATTTACCATAGCAAGGTTTTAAAATGGGTTGGACCATTTTAAAACCGCTATTGGTATAAAATCGCTGTTGGAAGTGAATCAAATGCCTCTGCACGAGCAGGCGATACATTCTCTCTAGCTTCGGTACTTTTGCAAGTAGTTCCGCTTTTGTCTTTAGATTTATCATTAATAATTCTGTATCTTCTAGTATTTCGATAAACATTTTAGACTCGCGCTCATCATGAAAACTATCTATATCACTTAACCACCAATTCTCACTCGCGAACGATAGAACTGTTTTATTACCTGATTCATTGACCATATAAGATATACCCAATCCTTTTAAAATAAAAGCTTCGAAAGAACATACCTCACCAGGTTGAAGCAAGAAGGTCTTTTTAGCGATCTTCTTGTATTCAAATTTAGAAATAATAAAGTCTTCTTCTTCGTGTGTGAAATCATTGCACTTAGCTAGATAATTTCGAAATTCTATGAAGTCATTCTCCATTATGTAATGCATTTTTATACGCATCTAGTGCTCTCTTGCGAGCGAAACTATGCTCCACCATGGGAGGCGTCATCAAGTCCTCTGATGACAACCATTTATTAATATACTTTGCTTCCGAATCAAATTTTTTAGTTTGCTCTGAAGGATTGAACACTCTAAAATAGGGTGCTGCATCGCAGCCTGTGCCCGCAGCCCATTGCCAGTTTCCATTATTTGCTGATAATTCATAGTCCAGCAATTTTTCTGCAAAATAAGCCTCGCCCCATCGCCAATCTATCAATAAATGCTTGGTCAAAAAACTAGCTACAATCATGCGCACCCGATTGTGCATAAAACCAGTTTCGTTCAATTCTCGCATACCTGCATCCACTATTGGATATCCGGTGCGACCTTGACACCAGCGCTTAAACTCATTTTCATTATTCCGCCATGGAATTTTATCGTACTTTTCTTTAAAACTGTGATTGACGACCTTAGGAAAATGATATAATATTTGCATAAAAAATTCACGCCAAATTAGTTCGTTAAGCCAGGTTTCATTCAAAGGCAGCGCCAGCTTCACTAATTTTCGAATACTAACCGTTCCGAAACGCAGATGCACACTCAAACGAGTGGTACCAAATGTATTCGAAGGAATATTTCTTATATCGTGATAATTTTTTATAGTATCATCCAAATAAAAACCAGATAGGCTAAAATCCCTATCACTCCTTTCGAATCCTAATTGCTCTAATGAAATTAGTTTCGATTGAAACTTATAAAGATTTGACAAAAAATCTTCACTCGGATAGAAATGAATAGGTTCAGCAGCGAGCTTGGCTTTCCATACTTTTGAATAAGGTGTAAAAATTGTATAGGGTTTGCCGTCCGCCTTGACCACTTCCCCTTTTTCAAAAATGACTTGATCTTTGAAACTGTGAAATTCTACACCATTAGAATATAAAAACTGCTGAACTTCCATATCTCGTGTTATGGCATAGGGTTCATAATCATGATTCGTATAAACAGCTCTAACATTATATTCTTCTATTATTTTCTCCCAAACATTCAATGGCTTACCATATATGGTCTTTAAACCAGATCCGAATTCACAAAATTTGTCATTTATAAGCCGACAGTGGTAATGAATAAATTGAAGACGTTGGTCCTTTTTATCGTCTAGTTTATCGAGTATATCCTGATCGAAAATAAAAAGAGGGAGCACAGGCAAGCCAGAATTCAAGGCTTGATAAAAGCCATGATTATCTTCCCATCGCAAATCTCTTCTGAACCAAAATATAGCTATTTCCTGGCTGGAATTCATAGTAAATCAATAAAAATAAACCTAGTGGACATTTTTCTTCTTCAACACGCCACCTTTGGCTTCCTTCACACTGGTGATATACATAAATGCTTTATCATCTATTTCGTATATCGAATCTTTAATTTTTAATATTTCTAGGCGTGTCATAATGGTCACAATAACATCTACATCTTGTTTTACTTCAAAACTACCCGGCAAATAACCACGCTCACCTTTATACACTACTATTCCTTTATTAAAATCATTGACTATCATCGATTTTATAGGTTCACACTGGGAGCTTATGATGTACAGTGCTATATACTCTTCAATTCCATCCGCTACATAATCACACATTTTAGTAGCCGTGAAATAGGTGATGATAGAATACATAGCCGATTCTATCCCTAACTTATAAGCCACAGTAAGAAAAATAAGCGTATTAAAGATTAATATTATTTCACTCATACTGATACCTATTCTTTTAGTCGTAAACACTGCTATGACCTCTGCCCCATCAATGACTCCTCCTGCTCGAACCACAAAACCCATTCCAATCCCAATGAAGAATCCTCCAAAGATTGCTATTAATATTTTGTCGTTGGTAATTGTAGGAACAGGCAGAAACTCCAATCCTAAAGACAGTAATACGATGGCTATACTCGTTTGAATGGCAAATGTGCTTCCTATGTATTTTTTACTAAGAAAGATAAAATAAGCATTAAGACCTAAAATGAGCAAGGAAATATTGATATGGTAGATCTCATGAATCAGAATAGAAACACCCGTCACTCCGCCATCCATCAAATGATTAGGTATCATAAATCCTTTCATCGCAAAAACACCACAGGTTGTACCCACTAAAATAAACATCATATTTTTTAAGGAGTATATTTGGCTCCAATCTATAGAATGAGACATTTTCATAATCAATCTACTAGTTTTTTTAATTCCATCAATCTCTTTTCTTTTTCAGCCTTTCGCTTATTAATACATGTTTTGGTAAAGAAATGATGCTGCTCCAAAAAATTTACTTGGATTCTATTCCATTCTTCTTCTGACTTTATAGCTTCAATACTCTTTAACTCCTCATAAAGCGAATAGGATATGGGGTAAAAATCAGATCTCCCTAAATAATCTAAGTCCGCATCCGCTATGATTTCCTCTAAAATATTCTTAGGTTCTTGAGGTATTTTTGTGGCTTGAATCATTCCACAAATTTTTTCAATTTGTTCTTCGTTGTAATCGTAATGTGGCAAGATATCACGAACCAATAAACAACTGACTTCCTCATGCCCTTTGTAAACAGAAAGGAAACCACTATCGTGATAAAGAGCTGCTGTTTTCATAAGAGTTATATCATCTTGGTCGGTAATTCCCTCTTCGGAGGCAATTTCTATTGTCCTTTCGAACACGTCGAACGTGTGATGATAACCATGATATCTAAGATAATTTGGCAATTCGTTTTTAAGCCTATCTAAAATATAATTTTTTGCTTTGTAAAAATTCATGATGCTGATGGTATATTTTCAATAATTTGTTTAGTTACAACGGCATTTGTTACAAAATACATATCTAGGCCAGTTTTGCCTTTTACATCTATTTTTCCGCGGTATACGCAGGCAAACTTATCCTTTACTCGTTCATAGGTATTGGCTGAAATGTTAATTTTACCAGCTTCGCAAGCAGCTTCTAGTCTAGAGGCTAAATTTACTGTGTCTCCCCATACATCATAGGCGAACTTTTTGCTTCCTATAACGCCCGCGACAATAGGTCCTGTATTGATGCCAATTCGCACTTCGTAGACTTGACCTTTTGTTTTTAGTCTTTCTTCCTTCATTCGATGCATAAACTCTTGCATTTCGATCGCTGCGTATACTACATCTTCCGGATTGGTAGTATTGGCATTGGGTATGCCTCCTACACACATAAAACAATCGCCTATTACTTTAATCTTTTCAATATTATGCTTTTGGATAATATCATCAAAGGCACCAAAAATAAAATCTAATTCCTGAATTAAAACGGAGGGTTTTAACGTAGCGCTTATTCCCGTAAAATCTTTAATATCCGCAAACAATACCGTGGATAAGTCATAACTCCTGGCTTGTGTTTTTTGAGTATTTTTTAATTCATCGGCTATTTCCTGGGGCAGTATGTTTAACAATAACTGATCAGATTTCTTCTTTTCTAATTCTAAAATTTTACTCGCCTTCTTGCGATTGATGAACATAAACAAAAGTAATAAAGATATCAAACCAATTAGACTAATACCCAGTATCAATATTTTTTGAGCTGATCTTTTATTTATAAGTTCCAGTTCATTATGCTTGGCGATGAGGTCGGATATCTTCTTCTCTTCCTCCAAGTTACTTATATTCGCATTCTTTTCTATAATCTCATAGGTCTTTTGTTTGATCAGATCTTTACTGCTTTCAATCTCCTGTTCTGAGAGTTTCAGCTCTTGTTGTTTCTTTTTTACGGCCTCATCCAATGCCTTTGTTTTTCGCGATAGCTCTTGTCTATCAGCCTCCAAAAGCATCTTTTGTTTTTCAATATTCTTTTTCTCAACTGTCAGTTCGTTAAACCTCTTCTTCAACTCCTCGTTTTGTTCAAGGAGCTCTTTTTTTGATTGAGCCGTTAGCACTGTTTGAAACGACAGCAAAGTTATAATAACAATAAATTTTAGTAAACGTCTCATATCAAGCCAATCATTTAGAATTCAAATATAAATAAATATAATCAAAACATGACGAATTATGAGGCTTTAATTCATAAAATGAAAAGGTGAATTGGCATGCAACAATCCTTCCCTTCAATGTTAAATCCAAACTATCAATGGAAGCCACTTTGCTGCGAACTATATAATTTAGTTGGGTTTAACCTCCTGCGAGTCCGATAGGACTCTAGGAGTCATCATGACCCGACTTAGAAATTGTTTCAATCCCGCACGTACGAGATTGATACAATTTCTTGTTTGAATACGAATTTTCTAATACGAAATGTGGGTTAAATATTAAAAATCTGCATAAAGCAAATATTTCTTGCGAATTTTTTTAAACTTGGCTATACCAGAAGTCCATGAGGCTTTAATCTCATCTTCCGATTTTCCATTTATAATTTGCCAGCGAAGGGTGGCATTCCCCGCTAGATTATCAAAAAATAGACTCGCAAGAAAGAAGTCTTTTTTATCCTTAGTCCAATATTTATATGCTTTCATCAGATAGGATAAATTAATCCTCGATTCAGGTTTAACCTTTATCAAATTCTCTCCATAACAAGTTTGATTCATATAAGGAGGCGAGCTAGCCCCCTTTCTAGATATAGGCACAAAACTATCCTTCATATAGCGTCTGTCTTGGTATGGCGAGCCATAACATTCAAATGGAATTTCTGTCCCTCGTCCCACCGATATCTCCGTTCCTTCAAAAAAACACAAGGATGGATAATGCCTTATGGCATTCGTGGATTTTAGATTTGGAGAGGGAGGAATTTTCAATTCTACTATCGACATCGGGGAATAATTCAAACAGGATATCACATCAAGTAGAGGTTTATTTTTGGTATTGAGCCACTGCTCACCTAGGAGCATGCGGGCATATTCTCCAATCGTCATACCATAGACTACTGGCACGGGTTGCATACCTACAAAGCTCGTAAATTTTTTATCCAATACAGGCCCATCGATATAATGCCTATTCGGATTGGGTCTATCCAATACTATTATCGGAATCTGCGCATCAGCGCATGCTTCCATTACATATTGCAAGGTAGAGATATACGTGTAAAACCGCACACCCACATCTTGAATATCAAAAAGCATGATATCTGCCCCATGTAGGTCCACTGCTGTGGGCTTTAAGTTTTTGCCGTAGAGCGATTTGATTCTTATGTTCGTTTTGGGATCTATCTCAGACTTGACCTTGGCACCGGCGTCGGCATCGCCGCGGAAACCGTGTTCGGGAGAGAATATCTTGACTACTTCAATACCCTGTGACATAAGATAATCAACAATATGCTGTTTGCCGACGACGCTAGTCTGATTGCACGTAATCGCTAGTTTTTTACCTTTCAATTTCGACAAATAGACATCTCCTCTATCCGCACCTGACAATAGGCTCTGACTATGAACGAGCTGAATCATTAAAGCAAAAAATAGAAAAAAAGAAAGTCGCATAGGGTTAAAGAGTTTACCTTTGTCTGGTCATGAATTGGAGTGTAAAGTTAGCAAAAAGTTTAAGAACTGATAAAACTCTTCAGCGCCACTATTTTATTCAGGTCATTTGCCAAATAGCCATTGCACTTTGTATCTGCACGATTCTCCTATCTTCTTTTCTCATTCGCGGATTTGAAAAGACCATCGAAGACAAGATTTTCAACTTCTGGTCGCATATCCGAATTTCCAACCTGAGCAACTCCGTCAATCCAATAGGTGAAAGTCCAGTGAATATAAAAATAGCGAACCTCGGACGGGAAGGCATTCAAAAAATAACCCCAGTCGTCAACAAAGGAGCTATACTGAAACATAAAGACAACATGGAAGGGATTATCCTTCGTGGGATATCACTAAACAATAAAGCTAATTTTAATCTCACCCATGACTATAATCTAAACTATGACCAAGACAAGGAAGTCCCTGTCATCTTATCACAATATACACTGGACAAGCTCAATCTCCAGCTAGGTTCCAATTTTTTCATTAGTATATTGGATAGTACGCCTAGGACAATGCGAGCCAAAGTCATCAACCTCTATATGACCAATATTGAAGAATTTGATGCTCAAATAGCCCTGACCGACATCCATGTCCTCCAAAAACTCAATCGATGGGGAGAACACGACTATAGCTGGGTCGAAGTGCAATCTATGCATAAAAACAATATCTACCAACTGGCGAATAGACTCTACCAAAATTTACAGGATGTATCGGTCGATACAATTTATGAAATCTATCCCCAACTTTTCGACTGGCTGGCACTCATGAAGAAAAATGAACTCATCATTTTCATCGTCATGCTCATCGTCGCAGTGGTCAATATCATTAGTAGTATCAGTATTTTTGTGTTGGAAAAAACCAAGCTAATTGGCATGCTGAAAGTTCTAGGTGCTCCGAATAAGTCCATCATTCAATTATTGTATTACCAAGTATTTTTTATCATCCTGCGCGGTATCGCTTATGGCAATGCCATTGCCTTGGCTCTCACTGCTTTTCTATTTTATTTCAAACCTATCCAATTGGACCCAGCGATTTATTATGTTTCCTACGCACCTATTTCCTTTGACTGGCAGGTTTTTATTTTCATCAATCTGCTCACGATAATCACCTGCCTTGTCACCGCCTACTTGCCACTTCGCACTATTTCCAAAATATCACCGATAAAAGTGGTGGAGTATAGGTAGATGTGAGAGGTTAGATGTGAGATTTGAGATATGAGAGGTGAGATGTGAGATGTGAGAAGCTAGATGTGAGAAGCTAAATGTGAGAGGTTAGATTTGAGAGGTGAGAAGTTAGATTTGAGAAAAGGTATTAAGAATTAAGTATTAAGAATTAGGAAAGAAATTATTAAAAAAAAGAGAAGTGAAAAAGAAAGACATTTTATTTGGAAAGAACTCCATCGTAGAGGCCCTCAAAAACGGGATGAATATCGATACAATATGGATCAGTCAGACGGCGAGAGATGTGGGAGAAATCATGCAACTGGCTAAGGCGAGCGAGGTGCCGATAAAAAAAGTGCCTATTCAAAAGATAGACTACCTCATATTTCCATTTTACAAACCCCATGAAATCACCCACCAGGGCGTGGTGGCCATTCTCAATGAATATGACTATGCCAAGCTCGATGATATCTACAACTTTCTTATCGGCGAAGGCAAGCAACCTTTTTTCGTCTTTCTCGACCGAATCACCGATGTAGGAAATTTTGGTGCTATAGCGCGAAGTGCCGTCTGCTTTGATGTCGATGCCATCATCATACCCAATAAAAATAGCGTGTCGGTCAATGCTCAAGCCAATAAATCCAGTGCTGGAGCCTTAGCCCATATCCCTATCTGCCGTGTAGATAATGTATGGGAAACGATAGACTATTTGATTCAATGCGGATTTCAGCTCGCGGGGGCCACCGAAAAAGGTCAAATGACCATCGATCAACTCGACCTCAGTTTACCCACCCTTTTAGTTTTAGGAAATGAAAATACGGGCATCAGTTTGCCTGTGCAGAAAATGCTCAACCACCAAATCAAAATACCGATGAATACAGAGCGCTTTGACTCGCTCAATGTGTCAGTAGCAGCAGGAATCCTATTTCACCAAGCCTATGAAGCCCGCAAAGGAAAGTAGCGATGTACGCATAGATAAATATCTTTGGGCGATACGCATATTCAAGTCGCGCAGTCTAGCTTCTGAAGCTATCGATGGTGGCAAGGTCAAATTCGATGGAGATAGTGTCAAAGGCTCGAAGAAAGTCAAGATAGGCGAAAAATATCGCATCAAACGCGAGCAGCAAGTACTCGAAATCGAAGTGACCCAAATCATAGAAAAACGCGTATCAGCAGCCTTGGCTCAGGAATGTTATACCGAGGTATTCAATAGTCTCACTGATTTACCTAAAATCCAATCTGCATTTTTTCATTCTGCCATAGATAGAGAAAAAGGCAAAGGGCGACCTACTAAGCGAGAACGAAGAGATATCGATGAGTTTTTGGAAGAAGATGTTTGATGTGATGATGAGTTGATGTGTCCCGATAGCTATCGGGAGTGATGATGATTAAATTCAATTTGAAAATGGGGCAATGTGATAATAGTAGTCAAAAGTCGCAGTTCTCAGTTATAATTGAACAAAAAACATGCAATTTTTTTATACGGAATCTATTAGATCATCACTATAATAGATTCCCTATAATTTATTTTCAAAGAAGGTTTGTAAGTCAAAAAATAAATTTAGGGAATGACGTACTCCTATGCTAGAATTTTTCGTCACACAAATCAAGATAGACCCACTTTCTACTTTCACCTTTCCTCTTTCTACTTTCAACTTTCAACTTTTACCTTTCAACTTTTCACTTTTCACTTTTATCTTTTAACTTTTACCTTTTAACTACAGACTATCCAGCGGAGAACTAATCTTGTCTACATGCCGATCTGCTACATGAGTATATATCATAGTCGTCTTGATATCGCGGTGACCGAGTAGTTCTTTGATAAATAAAGTGTCGACGCCAACTTCGAGGAGATGAGTAGCATACGAGTGACGAAGTCCGTGAATACCTATTTTTTTGTTGACTTTAGCCTTGGTCATAGCCTGTTTGAATACCTGCTGCACAGACCGAATAGTATATTGACCACCGGTTTGTCCTTCGAAGA
>JAJTHM010000109.1 GCA_021297855.1 Sphingobacteriales bacterium
TAAATTTGCTATTTGAGAAAATAGGTGCTGTCCGAAATAATTTGTACTTTTGTTCATGGTTTTAAAAGTGTAGGAACTTGCAAAACTAAAAAAGCTGACCTTTTTCGGAAGGTCAGCTTAATTTATCTCGGACAACAATGCAATTATATATAATATTTACCCTAAAATGGAGTTTTAAAATAAAATTTTGGAGAAAAATCATATATTTGTCCAAAAGATATCATTTAAATAAATGTCAATATGTTAAGAATTATTTTGTGTGTGCTGTTTTTCTTGGGTGCCACCATGCCATCATATTCTCAAAAGGGAAAAACCAGTCAGGCCAATGCGCCAAAACTAGATCAAAAAAAGTTGGCCAAGGCCAATGCTTTAATAGGTCAGGCAATGAAAGAGAAGGATAAAGGTAAACAAAATGAAATGCTCAATACAGCATTAGAACTTTATCGCGAGATGAAAATGCAAAAGGAAGGAAATTTAGCTATTGGAGATGCATTCTACAACAAGGGAGAGTTAAAGGCTGCGGACAGATACTACGCGAAAGGTGGAAAAGAAAATAAATCAGAAACGAAAGAAAAGGTAGGGAAAGCTTACTTAGAAGAAGCATTTAAAGAGACTGATCCAAAACTTCAGAAAAAAGCGTTTGACAACGCTTTTAAAGCTTTATCCAAAGCTCACAGCCCTGCTGAGGCAAACCGAATGATAGGAAATGAGTTTTTTGATATGGGTATGGACTACTATCCACAAGCCTTAGATTACTATCAAAGAGCAGCGTATAATGAAGGCATTTTCCTTATCGCTGATTTATATGCCGCAAAACCAGAAAATGTTGAGCAAGCTGCAGCCACTTATATTATTACAAAACAGAGAGAAGGATATAAAAAGGCGGGTGATTTGTATTATAATAGAGGTGATTTAGTCAAAGCTATGGAGTATTATGCGACAGGAGGCGTTATTGAAGGGTATCAAAAATTTGCCAATGAGCTAAAAAAAGCAGATAAAATCAAGGAGTATAGCACCGTAGTAGAAATTATAACCGATACTTTGAGAAAGAGAAATGATATGGATGGTATAAGTGAATATGCCGTTCAAGCAGAAAGAGACAACAATTATGTTTTAGCCTCGAGCCTTTACGGTAAGCTAGGAAATACAAAACTTGAAAAACAATACGCTGCATACAATCACATGATGGGATTGGAAGTTATTGCGGCTAAGGAGATATTTAATGCTAATGGTAATGAGGACATCGCAGAAGATATTGATAAGAATATAAAAGCATTGACTGATATGCAGCAAAGTCTTTTTGTTTTGAGAGAGTTAGAGAAGAATGTACCTAAAGTGGCATCTAAAATAAATCCGAACAGCGGAGTTCTTGAGTACGATAAAAACGATTTAAAATTGAGAAGCCAACATTATGGTAATCCTTCAACACAAAAATTAATAGCTGATGTCGTATATGGAGTGAGTGCAAATTATGCTAAATTAAAAGGGAATGCTAAATTACTCGGACTGGTAAGAGAAGCGATGTTGAAGTTCAAGCCAGTAAAAAATATTTTAGACAATTATGATTTTACAAAGAAAATCATTCCAATCAATATTACCCCTGCGGCGGTAACCTTCTAAGTAGTTCAAAAAAGCATTGGTGGATATTTGGGATTTTCTGGCTAGAAATACTTCCAACACCAAACAGCGATATAAAAAATGGCTCGATATTTCGTCGAGTCATTTTTCATTTAAAGAGCTAGAAGATAAAGATATTAAGCTAGTCAAACGTATTATTAGAAGTGTCCGCGAGATATATCAGGAATCGGGCAGAGACTTAGTTTTTTTATCTAGCGAGCATTTTTTTTTAACTGCGGCAGGAGAATGGACTCCCCTTTTTTTTACTCATGTGCAGCTTGAATGGCGAGCTAAAGAGAAGGAACTGCATTGGCAGCAATCGAATTCTACCTTTTTTATCAATCCTACTTTGTCCTCCCACCAGTTGGATTTATCTGGTCAGGAACTAACTCATTGGGTGGATAGTCAGCTACTCTTCGAACCTTCAAAGATTAAGGTTGGACAAAAAGCGCTTTTCTTTGATTTAAATCACAAGGCCTATATACAAAAAGATTTGATTCAAATACAATCTCTAAAGATGACAAGTCAGGCTTTACAGGACCTGTTTAACCAGAAAATCAGAATGCCTTATTTAAAGCCAATCCCAGATTTTCTCTCTCTCATCCATAGTGTACCCATGGATTATAGTCAGGCTGAAGCTATAGACCTAGCCCAGAGAGTTTCTTGCTATATAGCAGGACCTCCTGGCACTGGTAAAAGTCAAACCATCGTAAATTTGGCCATGCAGGAGGTTCTTTCTGGTAAGCGAGTTGCTGTTTTATCCCAAAAGAAAGTAGCTCTAGATGTTTTATTGAATAGAATGAACGCTTTGGGACTAAATGGTTTTATTCTTAACTTAGTATATGATTCTAATTTGAAAGAGTTTTATCATAGCATTGAAACCACTTTAGAGAGCTATTTATACGAGTATAAATTTAAAAATGATACAGATTTCAATATTTCCTTTTTTAAACATTGTATTCGCACCATAGAGGATTATTTTATCGCTAAGAACTATATAAAGACGAAAGAAAAGAAAAAACCAGTCCTAGTCGATTTTGATACACCTAGCCTCTCTCACAGTTTGCTAAATTTCTACTACCCTAATTTGAGTCTAATGAAGGAGATTCCGCAAGACTTAATCAATGAAATTTCAATAGTTAAGGAATTACTTGGAAATTTAAAACTGCCTCATCAATTAGATTTTGAATTCATCATTTCCTTGGAGCAACCACTTTACCTTTTCTCCCAATATGATACCAATACACTAAAGAAAGTTTTAAAGCGAAAGAAAATCCCCTTAGCTCTGGGGCAAATCGAAAAGAAAATAAAAAATCATATTCGAGTTAAGCCTCCAGAAAATAGTCTAACAAAAATCAATGAGGAAAAACTGGAATATTATCTAAAATTTCTTAGGGAAGATAAACTATGGAGTAAACTATATAATCCACGAGCTAAAGAAGTAACTAAAGAAATTATAAATGCAAATAAACACTGGACAGAGCTCAAACTTTGGGATAAAATGGAGCAAATCACGGGAGCTTTAACCTATTTACAATGGGAATCGGATTATAGGAGACTTATAATAGAAGAAAACAAAATGAAACAGGAAA
Source organism: Sphingobacteriales bacterium (assembly GCA_021297855.1). Classification (GTDB taxonomy): domain Bacteria; phylum Bacteroidota; class Bacteroidia; order Chitinophagales; family JADJOU01; genus CHPMRC01. The sequence continues at coordinate 3,210 of JAJTHM010000109.1, forward strand.
CCTTAGGCGGAGGAGAGGCTGAGGGGTTGAAATATATCGTAAATAAGTTACAGTCCAATATGCCATCCTGGTCATTCGTCGCCAACTACTGGATAAATGAGAATAATTTTCAAAGGGAAGATTGGAGAACGCTTATTCAGCTAATAAAGATGATAATTCGAAGAAATCCTTCTATAGGTGGTTGGACGATAAGTCGATTTTTAGAATTGGACATGGAGGCTAAATGGACTCTAGATAAATTCAGCTGGGAAAAGCTTTGCAGTCTAGACTTTAAGAGTTTTGAAGATTGGAATATGTATATAAATGGCCATAGGCCTCCGTTAGACACTTTTCCTGTACTAAAAAATTATACAGCCAGAGAGCTTGTTCGAATGGCTAATTTCGTGCGTTCAAATTATACTGACTTCACAAAATATCAGTTAGGATCTGCATTGAATTTATATCATTCGGGAAAATTTGATTTTCTCTCTTCCTTGTTAAAATCAAGAAAGCAAGAAGGGAAAGAAATGCGAGACTTATGGAAGGCATCTATTCAATTTGTACAAAAAAAATGGTCACAAAAACGAACCAAACCTTCTCTTTTTCAAGCCTTTTCCAGATTAGATTTCAACTTTTTACTCTGGTTAAAGCCCCTTACCATAGCTAGTCTTGATAAATTTTCTCAGTACATTCCTTTGACCTCTGAACTTTATGATGTGATCCTATTGGACGAGGCGAGTCAAATTGAATTATTAGATAGTATTCCCGCTTTACTGAGAGCCAAAAAGGTAATTGTTGTTGGAGACAGCCAGCAGCTTACACCTAGTAGATTTTTTAAGTATCAAAATTTCAACATTGAAGAACCACATGAAAGTATATTTGAACTGGCAGAAGAAAAGTTACCTGCTATTCAGTTAAATTATCAATATAGAGCCAAACATCGCGAATTGATACAGTATTCAAATCTTCATTTCTATGACAATAAGTTAGTGACAACAAATGATTCATCTGCTCAGGCCATCAAAAGAGTATATCTCGCTGATGGATTATATCATAATCGGAAAAATAGGATAGAAGCAGATCAAATAATCAAAGAATTGAAAACACATCTGATGGGAGAAAAAAATTCAAAGTCTATAGGAATTATAACTTTTTCTATCCAACAAAAAGAGGCCATTCTTAGCAAGCTCGAAGCTGAATTGATGGTAAATAAAAGTTTTCAGGATTCCTTGAATAATTTGGATCGAAGTTCAGAGCCCTTTTTTGTCAAAAGTATAGAGCAAGTGCAAGGTGATGAGCGAGATATTATTCTAATTAGCACTGGTTATGGAAAGAATGAACAAGGCAAAATATATCAGTTTTTTGGGCCCATACTAACCTATAAGGGAGAGAATAGATTAAACGTACTGATGTCAAGAGCGCGTGAAAAAATCGTTTTCATCACGTCTCTTCGGCATACCGACATTCAGATTAGTTCTTCATCTAGCCAAGGTCTGCGGATGTTTAAACAATTACTTATTTACATAGAAAATCCCATAGCTGCATTGACGTCAAGAAATCAAAGGGAGAAGAACTATTGGGAATACCTGATCAATCCGTTTAGAAAATAGACAATTTTCTTTCAATGAGTTCGTGTTTGGTTCGTGGGGACACGAACCATTGCAGTTCGCCATGCTGCGCGTCTCACGCAGCATTCGTATTTCTTATCTATGCGACATTGAATTTTCTTTGTAGGTACTTACCTAGAAGGTCAAACTCGATATTAACTTTTGAACCTATTTTCCATAAATGAGCATTGGTATGCTGCCAGGTATAAGGTATGATTGAAACCATCAGTTTATTTTCTTGTAAACTATAGCAGGTGAGGCTTATTCCATCAATAGCTATAGAGCCTTTCTCGATGACCAAGGGCATAAATTCAGGCGGATAGACAAAGCAAACCTCAAAGCTTCCTTTTGTTTCCTGGATGGACTCACATACACCTGTCGTGTCTATGTGCCCTTGTACGATATGCCCATCCAAACGATCTCCCAGTCTCAAACACAACTCCAGATTGACCTGATCGCCTACCTTCCAGTTTCCTATGGTTGTTTTTTTTATGGTCTCGCGAATTGCAGTCACACGATAAAATCCGTCTTGAATGGCATCTACAGTTAGGCATATTCCATTATGGGCTATACTCTGGTCTATGTTAATCTCATTAATTTGTGAGGACAAAATCCAAACTTGTAAGTTATCTTTTTGGGATTCTATTCTTTCAATTTTACCTAAATCCTTTATTATGCCTGTAAACATTCCTATTGTATAATATGGACAAATGTACATTAATATTTTTATTCTGCCATTTTCACCCAGACGGAAAAAAGTTCAAATCATAATTCTGCATGGAGATGAGGCTGACAGCTATACCATGAATTACATATATAATTCAATGTCGTTTAGTTATTGATTGGTTCGTGTCCCCACGAACCATTGCAGTTCGCCATGCTGCTTGTCTCGCGCAGCATTCGTATTTCTTATCTAAACGACATTAATATATAATTTCACTATTGTCCGACAAAAATAATCAAAGGATAGCCATTACAGCTATCCTTTTTTTGATAACTTTGTTTTTGCACCACAAAAGTTATCATGGACAAAAATACAAAATCTCTCGGACAGCCGATTCTAAATCAAATTTTCA
>JAJTHM010000054.1 GCA_021297855.1 Sphingobacteriales bacterium
AAATTTGCTATTTGAGAAAATAGGTGCTGTCCGAAATAATTTGTACTTTTGTTCATGGTTTTAAAAGTGTAGGAACTTGCAAAACTAAAAAAGCTGACCTTTTTCGGAAGGTCAGCTTAATTTATCTCGGACAACAATGAAATATAACCAATTTTTCGCAAGCAAGGGGTCTATGAGTTCTGCTCTTGTTTCTGCTTGGTTCATTTTTGTCGCGAGGGACGTTGCCGCCTCGCTAATGTTTATCGCGAGGGGTGTTACCGCCTCGCTAGTATATTTCGCCCTTTCAGGGCTAGGATGGAGAAGCCCTGAAAGGGCGAAATAGTTAATCCCAAACATACTTCTCATCATAGTCTACATTATATTTTTTTAGAAAGCCACGATATTCATCTTTAAAATTTTTCTTAGTATGATGTTCGTGTTGATTGGCTATATAGGCTATCACCGTATCTACTTCGGCAGGATTCACCGAAAACGCACCATAGCCATCTTGCCAGTAAAAGTTCTCGTATCCTATTCCTTTTGTTTTTATCCATTTAGATGAATGTGATTTTAATTCTTCCAACAGTTTCATAAGAGCTAACTTTTTTGATAGCATACAGAGTATATGGACATGGTCGATGTAACCGCCTACTTTGATAACTGTACAGTCGAGTTTATTACAGATACCACCTAGATAGGCGTGTAATTCTGCCTCTACGGGCGGATATATCAGTGGTTCACGGTGTTTAGTGCTGAATACAAGGTGCATATAATTTTTTACGAGCGATTGTCCCATTGCATTTGTATTACGCCCTTTCAGGGCTGGTTATGTATGATGTTCTGTATGCCGATGGGCTATACCCATCGTTAGCAGATGCTGCCCCTACGGGGCTATGCGATATAGCCCCGTAGGGGCGATATATGTGAGCGAGGCGGTAACGCCCCTCGCTATCGTGGTCACGCCACGAAACCCAAGCCCTGAAAGGGCGATATAGTTTCGTAATGGGCGATATGGTAAATGATGTAATCATATAGCAACAGTCTTTTCAGTTTTCAACTCCCCACTAAACGCTTTATGCAAAACCGATTTTTTCAGCTCTTCTAAATCATTTATTTTTTGCTGATAAATGGCTTCTAATTTTTTGGTTTCAATTGAAAGCGTTTCAAACTTTTCAATTAAAGATTTTTGTTCTTTTACTGATTTTGGATAAGCGAAAATAACTTGCTTAACTGCTGCACCATTGAAATGTGGCTGTGCTGCTCCTGATTGCAAACTATTCGCTTGTTCCCAATAATTTTTTGTTTTTGTAAAATGCCAATACAAAGCATTTTCAATTTTCTCTTTAAATTTTATTCTAATCAAATAGGAAGCAAATACAGAAGGTTCATCGCCATTGTATAAAAGCACTTTTGCAAAAGTTGCTCCTGTTCTTGCCATTAGTAAATCATTGTTTTGAATTAAAAATCCTTCTGCTTCCTTTGAATGTTTTATATACTTTTTGTCTTCCAAAATGAGTTCACCATTTTTATCTATGTCTGTAATTCTATCATAACGGTAATCTCCTTCTTCTGTTGATTTATCAGTATATCCATATTCAACATCTGCAATTTCGCCCAAAGTTTTCACTTCCCAACCCTCACCTTTACTCTCAAACACCCCTTGCAAATAACTTTCAAAAAGTTCTTTCGCGTTTTTGAGGTTTTGTTCTGCATTGGCTTTTGCCTTGGCTATGGCGGCAAAGGCTTCATCTAAAATGGCTACGATGCGTTGTTGCTCGGGGAGAGATTTTGGGAAAGGGATTTCAATAGTTAGTAAATCTGATTTTACTAAACTTGGAATTGTTGTTCCCTTATTTCTACTTTTGAAATCAATTGTTTGACACAAATAATTAATAAATTTAGGGTCAGATTGATTTTTCGGATAAATTCCAAATGCAGTATCAACATTCCAAAATCTTTCATTAATAAAAATTGGGTTAGAGATATTGCCTTTCCTACCAATAATTGTAGTTCCCTTTTCGCAAATGTAATCGGTGGCGTAACCCATAATATTTCCTCCGCTTCCATAGATTGGATATTTCCCAACGTCAGAAATTACTTGGCTTTGGTTTTTGCCATTGATAATTTCTGCAACTTCTCCCAACTTTTTAATTTCCCAACCTTGCTTCATATCAGTTCCAAAATTGAGTTTAGAATACTTACCGAGCTTTTGTCCATTTTAGAAAAAGCAAACCATTTTTTGCCCAAGTCTTTTAACGATGCACCTAAGTGATATACTTCTTGTTCGTCTATTATTATAAATCGGTCGTGGCTTTTGTTAAATTCTTTTATTTCAAAGGTGGCGTATTGTTCATTGGCTTTTTTTACATCCAATGCCAATTGTTTACTAATGGTTTTGCTAAGTAGCGTAACTTTTACTTTCTTGTTTTTTTTGGCTAAAAGCACCAAAACACTTTCGTCAATATAATTATCAATTAACACAATTGATTTTTTGGCAGAACCAATAATTTTACTTGCCAACACATACGCATCAAATACTTGCCCATCAAAAAATACGCCTTGGGTGGGAATTAAATGAGTGTTTATTTGAAGGTCTATTTGGTTCACTTTGTTTTTTATGGCTTCTACATTGTCCTCCAGCCTATTCATTCGGTTGTTAATGGCATAGCCTTTTAGCAAATAATCTTTGAGACGGTGCGTAGCCCATTGACGAAATTTTGTGCCCTGCATAGAATTTACTCTGTAACCAACAGATAAAATTACATCAAGATTGTAATAAACAACAGGCTTGTCAGAATTAGTAATGTGCATTTTTTGCACATTGCTTTTTTCGTCTAATTCTTCGGTAGCAAAAATGTTTCGTATGTGCCTGGTAATTACAGTTCTATCCCTTTGAAATAATTCAGCTATTTGACCTTGAGTTAGCCAGACTGTTTCCTTTTCTTCGTCAATTCTTACTTCAATGTGCTCAGCAAGCTCATTAGGGCGATATACTATTATTTCGTCTTTCATATCAATTCCAAAATTGAGTTTAGAATTTCGGCACTTTCTGCGTCCAATGCTTTCATTTCTTCCAAAATATCTTGCGGTTGGCGAAGGGCAGCTTCTTCTTTTTTGTTCGGGTTTTTGGCGCTGAGGTCATAGGTACTGCCCAGCCCTGAAGGGGCAGAATATCCCAACGATGGATACCGTCCATCGTTAACACTATCCGCTATTCCATCAAGCCCTGAAAGGGCGTTATCTTCTTCCGAGGTATCACGCCCTTTCAGGGCTTTAGTGCTTGTACCTGTATTACGAAGGGCTGTGCTCTTCTTTGATGTATCACGCCCCATAGGGGCTTGCACATCTATGCTCCACGAATTAGGACCATCGGCAAATGTTTTTTGTTTTTCGATAAAATCCTCTAAATCTTTTTCGTTCAAGGCATTGGTCTTGCCGAGGTTCCTATCCAAGTTCAGTTGGTAAAACCATACCTTTTTAGTTGAAGAACCTTTTTCAAAAAATAATACGACTGTTTTGACACCTGCGCCGGTAAACGTGCCACCTGGTAAATCCAATACCGTATGCAGATTGCAGCTTTCTAATAAGGTTTTACGAATAGCCACAGAAGCATTATCTGTATTGCTTAGAAACGTGTTTTTAATGACCACACCTGCTTTGCCACCTGCTTTGAGTATTTTAATGAAATGCTGTAAAAAGAGGGAAGCCGTTTCACCTGTTTTTATTGGGAAGTTTTGTTGCACTTCGGCGCGTTCCTTTCCACCAAATGGCGGATTGGCAAGCACCACATCATAGCGGTCTTTTTCCTGTATATCAGCCAAGTTTTCGGCAAGCGTGTTGGTATGTATGATGTTGGGAGCTTCCACACCGTGCAGTATCATATTCATAATACCGATGATATAGGCTAATGATTTTTTCTCTTTGCCGTAAAAGGTGCGTTTTTGAAGTATTTCGGTTTCTTTAGTAGTAAGAGATTTACTGTTTTTCAGATAGTCGAAGGCCTCACACAAGAAGCCCGCAGATCCTACTGCACCGTCATAAATTTTTTCGCCAATTTTTGGCGCTACTACTTTTACTATAGTCGTGATAAGTGGTCGAGGGGTGTAGTATTCACCACCATTTCGCCCCGCATTCCCCATGTTTTTAATCTTGTCTTCATACAAGTGGCTCATTTCGTGCTTCTCTGCATGAGTGCGAAAACGAAGCTCATCGATACGGTTAATCACTTCGCGTAAATTATAACCACTCTGTATGCGGTTTTTTTAGTTCGCTGAATATCTCGCCAATCTTATATTCAATGGTGTCAGCACTTTCAGCGCTGGTCTTAAACTTTTTGAGGTAAGGAAAGAGTTTATTGTTGACAAAATCATTGAGATCATCACCAGTCAGTGCCTTGTGGTGGTCTAGTTTGCCGTCTTTGCCTTTTGGTGCTGCCCAGATAGTCCATTGATAGTCTTTGTCTATAATCGGCTTGTAAGTCTTGCCAGTGAGTTCGGAAGCGGTGGCTCGGTCTTTCTCCAGGTCATCCAGATATTTGAGAAATAAAATCCAAGAGGTTTGTTCTACATAGTCTAGTTCACTACCGCACCCTGCGTCTTTATGCAGGATATCATCTATATTCTTAAAGGTTTGTTCGAACATTCGTTATTTCTGTTTTAATCAGTATGTAAATATATAAATCTGGGTGTGGATGGGTTTGAAAAAGTGTGTAGTATCTTTATGTGTAACCATATAATTAAGCAGGTGATTTTAATTTTTATATTATGGTATTTTCGATTGTTGTTTATTATCAAATATAATTGGAATACTCGCCACAACTTGTCGTTTTATTTTTTATTTATAAAACGACATTTTCTGACAAGGTTAGGTTTTAGCTTTGCGGGCGTTATATGCCAACACATGCTATCCACCATACCGCGCACTATACTAAGTCTTTAGCTCAGCTATGCGAATAGGGACTTAGGATTTTTCTTCGTACTGCTATTATATTTACTATAAAATCGCCCAAAAAAGAAGAATAAAATAGTTCATTATCTAAATAATTTCAAGTATTGCTCAAAAGCGAATACCCTATTGCGTCTGTATCCTGTACGTTCTACCAATATCTCGAGATGTACAAAGTCATTGAGTAATCTGGAGATGCTAGCTACGCTTACATCTACTGCATTAGCCATGCTCTGCATATCGGTGATAGGTTGGCTATAGAGGTATTGCAATACATTTTTGGCCAGAATTTGCTTTTTACCTAGAGACATAATCTTGGTTTCTACATCTGCCCTCAATGCCAGTATTTCTTTAAATGTATAAATTGAGTTTTCAGAAGTGACTCTAATCCCTTCTAAGAAAAACTTGAGCCATTGTGCTAAATCATTTTTTGTTCTTACAGCGGTTAAATTATCGTAGTAGTGTTCTTTATTTTTTTCCAAAAAGTCAGATAGATATAATGTTGGTTTGACCAATAAGCCTGAATGAACTAGATAGAGGGTGATTAAAAGTCTGCCAATTCTGCCATTTCCATCCAAAAATGGATGGATAGTTTCGAACTGATAATGTAGAATCGCTATTTTAATTAAATGCGGAAGTTGACTATTTTCGCTGTGAATAAACTGCTCTAAATCTGACATGTATTCTATCACGCCATCCTGATGAGGAGGAATAAATTTAGCATCTGCGAAGCTGCTTCCTCCAATCCAGTTTTGACTAATGCGAAATTCCCCTGGTTGCTTGTGTTTTCCTCTCACTCCTTGTAGTAATATTTTGTGAGTATCTTTCAGTATTCGATTACTTAAAGGTAGCTTGTTCAGGCTGGCAATGGCTGTATTCATTGCTTGGATATAGTTTTGAACTTCTTGCCAATCGTCTTTTTTTTCAGGATGAATGTATTCTTCTTTCTGCACGGCTTCGTCTATATTGGTTTGTGTACCTTCTATATGACTACTTTTCGTACCTTCTTTTAGTACGTGCATTTTTATAAAAAAATCCACATCGGGTATCAATTGACTAAAAGCATTCAATTCTCCTAGTTTTTGGTCAGCCTGGCTCAATAGCAATGTCACAGCATCGTTATCTAAATGCCATTGTGTATCAATAAATATCGGCTCAAAGCTTTTGTATTGAAATCTTTGCACCCATTTCCCTGATTTAAAACTACTTATTTTCATCGAATACTCATATCGTCTTTAGATGCAAATATAGGAATTTATATTTTCATTTAATGAGTTTAATGCAAATATGAAAATTTATATTTTCATTTCTCCCTATGCTGGGTATGTCCCCCTTTGCCTTATTCACCATCAATTAGGTTTACAAAAAGAAATAGGATGTCACATTTAAATCGCAAAGACACTCAAAAATTGAGGTCTCCAATGATGCCCTTACAAAAATAATGTGTAAAATCGTCAGAACCTTGTCGTTTTATTTTTTATTTATAAACGACATTTTCTAGAAATCAGCACTCTTAGCTTTGCGCGGCCAGATAGCCTATGTTATTTTTAATTTTAAAGAAAAATTATGAAATTTAACCCAATCAAAAACGAACTCTATACAGATAGCGGCGAACTGCTGAAAAAGCTCCACTGCCCCTACCGCATGGCATGGGAAGATATGGAGAGAACCAATGCTCAAAATAAAAAATGCAGTCAGTGTCAGCAAATCATTATCGATACAGCTTATCTCACGGATGAAGAGGTCAAACAGCGGCTCCGTGCGCAGCCCACCACCTGCCTCAAAATAGATTACAGACAAACGAATTTATCCCACAGTCCACAAAAGACTATGACGAAAGAACACGAACGAAGAGAGATAATGAATTCCATTAAAAAATTATTTAAAAAATGAATAAAAGGAAAGTGCGATAGGTGGTCTCGTTCAAAAAAAACGAGACGTGATAGAGTTTTAGTCAATTAATCTAACACATTGACCGTAAAACTCTGATACGAATCCGCTTTTCTAATGCAGATTTTGGGCTTATAAAATTTTAGATAACTAATAACGTTAATATACCATGTTTAGAACTATACTATTCTCTTTAAATTTATTGATTGGTTTCAATCTGCATAGTCGTGGCATAGCTGATTCAAAGGACACATTTGAGCATATATTTCGAGAAAGGTGGGATAAATATGTTGTAATTAAAAATGGCTTATTCGGTGTGGTCGATACCAACTATAATCTGATGGTAAAGCCAGAATATGATTTTATTAGTCCAACTAGGGATGGAGTTTATCGTGTAAAGAAAAATAATTTATGGGGTATCCTTGATGCCAATGGCCGAACAATAATACCTTTTATATATGAGGCGGTGGGGCCAAGCGGTCACAATACATTTTGCGCTAAACAAAATGGAAAATGGGGACTTTTAGATTCTCTTAATCGATGGTTAATTCCAGCAGAAATGGATGAAAAATTCGAGATGGAATTCGATGGATTAGTGAAAAAAAATGGAAGATATGGCGCAATTAGCCGAGAAGGTAAGGTCGTCATTCCAATAATTTATAACAAAAAATTTTGGTGTAGTTTCGAAGAAGATTGTTACAAGTTTAAAAATGGATTTTTTTCAAAGGCAGTGAAGTATAAACCACGGAGATTTGAAGACCGATTTGATTACAGAAAAGATTGTTTAACAAATATCAATTGTAGATTTAAAAGCTTTCAAGAAAATGGACTTTACGGACTAAAAAACATCGACGATAGTATCTTATTAAAACCTCAATTTAAAACATTGCTTTACTTTAGCGAAGGACTAGCTTTTGCTACTAGCGATAGTTTTCATGGTTATATTGATACAAATGGAAGGCAAGTGATTCGTCTAGGGAAGCAATATTATGGACGTCATTTTGAAAATAGTTCAGCAAATATTTATGCCGCAACAAATTGTAATATTAAATTTCCATCTAAAATTGGGAGTATAGACCGAAAAGGAAGTATCATAATTTCACCAAAATACGATTGGCTTTCAAAATATTCCAATGGAAGATATCGAGCACTTCAAGATAGTATTATCTTGATATTGGACTCGAATGGTCAGTTCATTCATGAATTTAGGAAAGAACCACCCCGAATTTATCAAAAAATGATGAGAAGGCTAGAGCCTGATTTGCCTTATAAGGAAGATGAGTTTGCCTTCTTTTATGATGCCAAGATGGGTTTTATCAATAATCAAGGGGAAGAAATCACAGGAATGAAATATGATTTGGTTTATCGATTTGATAGTAAAAATGACCTTTTAATTGTAAAAAAAGACGACGATTATGGACTTATCAATACGAATGGAAAATCAATACTTCCCATCGAATATGAAAGCATAAATCACCTTAAATGGATGAGTTCTGATCTAATTTTAAAACAAGATGGAAAATTTGGTTTATTTAATATAGATGACAATTCAATCATTCAATGTGAATATAATAACATGCGATGGGAGTCTGAAGGTTTGATAGCAGTATCAAAGAATGGCAAATGGGGCTTTATAGATAAAATGGGCAAATTGATAATTCCTCTTGAATATGATAGTGTGACGAATTTCCGTGAAAATGAATCCATCGTTTTAAAAGGAGATAAAAAGTATAAAATCAATCGACTGAATCAAGTTATACCTTGATTTGCATTCTGCGTCCATTGCGGTTAAAAACTCTGTGTTACTTTGTGTCTCCTCCTTGTACCTCTGTGAAATAAACACTCAAGGCAAAGCGAAAAAAGCAAATCGCAAAGTTCGGTTAGAGAATATGAAGTGATAAGTTTTAGGTTAACTCGTCTTAGATTTAATATTCTCAGCTTAGTTTTAGAATAGAATATTTAGTTTTGAATTCATTATTGTACTTAACGCTTATAATTAATAACTTAAAATTACACCTTGACCAACCGCCAACTTTTCTTATCCCACATAGCTCAGACCACGCAGCATCCTTTAGGTATAGAGGTTATAAAGGCAGAGGGAGTTTACCTCTACGGCCCGAATGGAGAAAAGTATATGGATATGATATCAGGGATTTCGGTTAGCAATCTTGGACATTGTCATCCGAAAGTGGTCAAAGCCGTTCAGGAACAGTCGGCTAGTTTTATGCATTTGATGGTTTACGGTGAGTATATATACTCGCCCCAAACTATGCTAGCGAAGACCTTGAAGGAAGTTCTCCCCAAAGAGTTGGATAATTTTTATTTTACTAATTCTGGTACAGAAGCAACAGAAGGCGCCTTCAAGCTCGCCAAACGGTACACCCAAAGATCTGAAATCATTTCTTGTTATCATTCCTATCATGGCAGTACGGCAGGTGCCTTGAGTGCTATGGGAGATGAAACCTACCAATCGGCTTTTAGACCCTTAGTTCCAGGACACAGTTTTATAGAATACAACAATCTTTCAGATATTGATAAAATAACCAAACATACAGCAGCCGTGATTATTGAACTTGTATCAGCGGAGAAAGGGGTCATCATTGGAGATTACGATTATTTCCAAAAACTGAGAACGCGGTGCACAGAAGTAGGGGCCTTATTGATTTTAGATGAAATCCAAACAGGTTGCGGACGAACAGGCACTCTATTTGCCTTTGAGCAATATGATATAATACCAGATATCTTATTGTTGGGAAAAGGATTCGGAGGGGGTATGCCCATAGCCGCTTTTATTGCCAATAGAGAGGTCATGAAAACACTTAGTTTTGACCCTATACTTGGTCATATTTCTACCTATGGAGGCAATGCTGTTTGCTGTGCTGCAGCACTGGCTAGTTTGAAGGTTTTAAAAGAAGAAACTCTATTAAAAGAGGTAGAAAAGAAAGGTTTATATCTACAACAATCACTTGAAGGCATTGGATTTGACCTTATACGAAGAAAAGGACTACTTTTAGCAGTTGACATGGATTCACAGGTCAAAAATTTCGAATTAATAGAAGCTTGTATTACCCATGGCATCATTACTGATTGGTTTTTGTTTAACACTCAATGTATGCGAATTTGTCCCCCGTTGACCATCACCTATGATCAAATAGATGAGTTTATAGATAAGTTAAGTCAAGTTCTAGCTATCCAAAATTAAATATAAACTTGGATTCCCTCACCCACATAGTACTAGGAGCTGCCATTGGTGACCTGATTCTCGGAAAGCAACTCGGAAGAAAAGCTATGTTTGTTGGAGCTCTGGCTAAAACCATTCCCGACTTTGATATTTTCTATACAGGCCTAGAAGATCCGTTTAAATATATGTGTCACCATAGGGGACATACGCATTCTCTTCTCTGGGAAACACTTTATGCCTTTCCAATAGCATATTTGTTCTATCGTCTATTTTCTAAAAAGGTGAGTTTTAAGCGCTGGGCATGGTTATTTCTAGCCTGTTTATGGGGACATTCCTTACTAGATGTTTGCACCAATTTCGGTACCCAAATCTTTCTACCTATAACCAATCATGCCTATAGTTCCAATAATTTAGCCATTGTCGATATATTCTTCACCTTGCCAATGCTCAGTCTATTAATTATTGCTATTTTTATGAAGAATCAATCAAAAGCCCGAACTAAGTTTTCAGCTGGTGTTTTGATCTATTGTTTGATTTATTTGGGATATACGTTTGGGAATAAAGTTTATGCCAATCATATTTTTGAAAAATCTCTTGAAGACAATAAAATTAATTATTCGCAATCCCTAACCAACCCAGCCATTTTGAATAATTTTCTATGGTACGGCATTGCTAGCAATGATAGTATGCTTTATATATCTGAAAACTCTCTTCTATTTCCTAAAGAAAAAATGGAGTGGTTGTCTTATCCTAGAAGCAAACATTTATTAGAAAATCATCCAGATATCAAAAATCGAAATGCCCTCATCTGGTTTAGTCATGGCTATAATTTATCTGAACAAAACGGCGATACCTTAAATGTTTACTGTGTCAAATTTGGCAGAACCAATATGACTTTAAAAGACATCAGAGGTACATTTGGTTTTTATTACAGACTTCATGAGATTAATGGAAAACGAACTATGACTATGTTTGAACCTAAGTTATCTCAAAAAGAGTTTAAGAAAGGAGTTTTAGATTTATACTCAAGGATTCGTGGAGAGAAGTAGTATTTTATTTGAGAATAAATAATTAACTATCGTTTAGATAAGAAATACGAAGGCTGCGTGAGACACGCAGCATAGAGAACTGCAATGGTTCGTGTCCCCACAAACCAAACACTAACTAAAGGACATTGATAAATAATTGGTGAATTCGTGGCCTTCCGCCCTATCTTTGGCGCATGAATAAAGTCACCATAAAACCACAACGCGAGGCAAGTTTACAACGTTTTCATCCTTGGATATTTTCCGGCTCTATTCATTCTGTCGAGAAGGGCACAAAGAATGGCGATGTCATTTCTCTCATCAATGTGAAAGGGGAGAAACTCGCTGTAGGTCATTATTTTGACGGTTCTATCGCAGTTCGTATTTTGAGTTTTGACGGCAATCTAACAATAGAAGAAATATTAAAAACTAAGATAAAGAGTGCCTATTCCTATCGCAAGCAACTCGGTTTGACGGAAAATGATCAAACGAATATGTATCGTCTAGTTCATGCGGAGGGCGATGGATTGCCAGGTTTGATTATTGATATCTATGGATCTACAGCCGTCATTCAATGTCATACCGTTGGCATGTATCAGCATTTACCTTTGTTGACAGAGATTTTGACTTGTATTTATGGAGATCAATTGAATATCTTCGACAAATCGAGCGACCTCATTAATGAAGCCACAGATAAAAATTATATAAGAGGAAGCTATGTGAAAGAAGATTGGATAGAGAATGGTTACCACTTCTATATAGACTGGGAGAAAGGGCAGAAGACGGGTTTCTTCTTAGACCAGCGAAACAATAGAGCGACCTTGCAGAAATATTGTCAAGGAAAAAAGGTCATGAATCTATTTAGCTATAGTGGAGGATTTTCTATCTATGCGCAGGGCGCTGGAGCGGAGAAAGTAGTGTCCGTCGATGCTTCCGCCAGTGCCAATGAGATTTGTAAACGAAATTTTCAACTTAATTTTCAAACTGAACACGAAGCGATTACAGCGGATGCCTTGGACTATATGAAAGAGATGAGCAATGAGTTTGACGTTATTATCTTAGATCCTCCTGCCTTTGCCAAGCATCTATCTGCTAAACACAAAGCTATACAAGCCTACAAACGTATCAATTATCAAGCAATTCGTCATATTCAAAAAGGAGGTATTTTGTTTACTTTCTCTTGTTCACAAGTCATAGATGCATTGACTTTTCGAGATACCGTGGTCGCTGCTGGTATCGAAGCAGGTAGATCCATACGCATCGTTCAACAACTGTCACAACCTGAAGATCACCCCATTAATCTCTTTCATCCTGAGAGTAATTATTTGAAGGGATTGGTGCTATGGATTGATTAGTTTAACTTTTAAAGTTTATATTCGCAAAATAAACTTTTATATTTTGTCAATATAAACTTTTGTATATTTGCAGTATAAACTATTAATATGATATTAGGTTCAGAGATTGAAATTTCATTCAAAGAGCAAGCATCTCGAATAGCTATACAAAGTGATTGGATAGAGCGATATTATCTGAAAAGTATAGTGTTGAATGCAGAGCATATACAAATCGTCAGTGGAGTGCGACGGTCAGGAAAAAGTACTTTATTGTCCTTATTAAAAAGGGAATATCGAAAAAATATAGCTAGTTTCAATTTCGAGGATTCTAGAATTTACGGATTCGAAGTGAGTGATTTTAGTAAATTGGATAAAGTAATCGGGCCTGGGGTAGATGTTTATTTTTTTGATGAAATACAAAACGTGCCTCGGTGGGAAATATTCATTCGTCAGCTGCATGACAGAGGGAAGAAAATATTTATCACAGGCTCTAATGCATCACTTTTAAGTAAGGAATTAGGTACTCGATTGACAGGACGATATATTTCACACGAATTATTCCCATTTAACTATTCCGAGTTTTTAGTATTTAAAAAGAAAAAAGACTCGACTTCCTCCATAGAATCTTATATAAAAATGGGGGGATTTCCCGAGTATCTGAAATCAAAAAATATTGAGACATTGCAGTATCTCCTTCGAGATATACTCTACAGAGACATTGCGATACGTTACAGTATTAAAAATACAAAGAGTCTTTTTGATATCGCACTTTACCTCATGTCCAATGTAGGAAAAGAATTTACCTTTAATAGCCTTAGAAAAGCATTTGACGTGGGTTCGGCCAATACGATTTCAGATTATCTTCATTGGATGGAAGAGAGTTACTTATTTTTCTATGTTTCAAAATTTAGCTATTCAAAGAAAAACTCATCGGTCAATCCTCGCAAAGTATATGGGATAGATACGGGGATGATTCAAGCCAATTCTCTCAGCTACACAAAGGATAAAGGCCGTTTATTAGAGAATTTAGTTTTTCTGCACCTGCGCCAAAATCAACTGGATATATATTATTATAGAGAAAAAAAGGAGTGTGATTTCGTCGTATTTAAAGATAAGAAGATCGTTCAGGCTATTCAAGTTTGTGAAGAAGTGAATACCGATAACTATCAAAGAGAGACGGAAGGACTTCTAGACGCTTTGGAATTTTTCAGTTTAAAGAAAGGAATCATAGTGACGAAAAAGCAGCGAGATACACTTAAAATAGGAAAGCTGACGATTGAACTCATCCCTGTCAATGAATTTATACTCAATAAGAGATTGTTGGTATTAAAGGCTAAGTAAATTGTGATTACTGCGTTATTTTCAATTAGTCAAATAAACTAGAAATCCATTTACTATATTTGGAACAAGAATAAATTTATGAATAGACCCCTCGTATCTCCCGCCTCAGAAAAGGATGATAAAGCTTTTCAGGAATTAATCGAGTTCTTCAACGAAACATTGGGCTTTTGTCCCAATAGTGTCAAAACAATGTATCACCGACCTGCTATTGCTTATGCCTTTATAGAGCTCAATAAAGCAGTGATGGAAAATAAAGGTCGAGTGACGAGTGCGCTCAAGCGATTGATAGGCTATATCAGCAGCAATGTAGCAGGTTGTCGTTATTGTCAGGCGCATACGATACGCGCAGCTGAGCGCTATGGAGCAGAGGAGGAGCAAATAAATCATATTTGGGAATTTCGGACTCATCCAGCCTTTTCAGAAGCAGAAAGAGCCGCACTTGAATTTGCTGTGGCGAGTTCAAGCATACCCAATGCCGTAGATGAACTAATATCTGAAAACTTAAGGAAATACTGGAATGATGGCGAGATTGTCGAGATATTAGGTGTCATAGCCCTATTCGGCTATCTCAATCGATGGAATGACTCCATGGGAACAACTATAGAAGATGGTGCGGTCGAATCTGGAGAAAAATATTTGAAAGAAAAAGGATGGACAATAGGTAAACATAGGTGATATTAATTATTCACTAACAAATTTACTCAACAATTTTGTTGGTGATTGGGTCGTTTCTTTTTTATTTTATCTTTCAAACTTTCGATTCGTGAATTCGTGGCTTTCACATCTAGCTTTCCTCTACCTTTTTTATCCATTTTGGTATATCTGGGGCTTTATATGCTTTCATCTGTTGCATGAGTTCAGCAACATTATCTGAGGCTGATAACATATTCTTATGTGTAGTTTTGAGAAGCTGACTGTCTTCCATATTCTTTATCATAGCGAGAAGGGGAGAAAAGAAATAATCTATATTCAGCAATCCTATAGGTTTAGTATGCAATCCCAATTGGGCCCAGGTCAGTATCTCAAATAGCTCATCTAATGTTCCAAAACCACCGGGAATAGCTACGAACCCATCCGCTAATTCCTCCATTTTAGCTTTACGCTCGTGCATAGAATCCGTTAAAATGATTTCCGTAAGGCCATCATGGGCTATCTCTTTAGAGCTTAAAAATTTAGGTAGAACGCCTAAAACTTCTCCACCATTATACAGACAGGCGTTAGCGACTTCACCCATCAAACCGACATGCGCCCCACCATAAATCATTTTTATTTTATTTTTGGCCAGATAAGCTCCTAGTTCTTGGGCTAACTTGGTAAAATGAGGGTTATTCCCTTGACTAGAGCCACAGAAAATGGCTAGTGATCGTATTTTATTCATTTTTTTTACTTATAATCTAATTCAAAACTAAGCATTTTTTTCTACATTTGTGTGGTGTGGTCACATGAATATTTTATGAATCGTTGCTTTGAATTGGCCAAAAAAGGTAAAGGAAGGATTCGGTCGAACCCAATGGTTGGCGCTTTATTGGTTCATGAAGGTAATATCATATCTGAAGGCTATCACGCCTACTATGGTGGACCCCATGCAGAGGTAAATTGTATTAATAATCTGGATAATAAGGCTTTATTAAACGAATCAACCTTATATATTTCACTGGAGCCATGTAATTTTCATGGTAAAACCCCTGCATGTACAGATCTAATTTTAAATAGTGGGATTCAAAAGGTGGTTATTGGTTCTGCTGATGTGAATCCAAAAGTTCGTTTTCAAGGCATGGACTTTTTGAGGTCACAGGAAATTGAGGTTGTTAATCTTAATTGGGAAGAAAAGCAGAAATCGCTTAACATAAGATTTATTATTAACCAAACTCGAAACGAGCCGTTTTTCATTGGTAAATTAGCCTATAGTCATGACGGTTTTATAGGTAGAATAGGTGAAAGAGTAAAAATAACATGTCGGGAAATTGATATACTAAGTCATAAGTTGCGCTCAGAAGTAGATGCAATTTTGGTTGGAAAAAATACATGGCTAAATGATAAACCAGAATTATCCACTAGGTATTATCCTACAGATTTTCAACCTGATGTAATTGTTTTACAGCATGATGAAGATCGAACAATAATTGGAAAGGATGGACGCTTAACCCATTTTATATCGACCTTGGACTCCACCGATTTGAAGAGAAAAATCTTTGGGCTCGGCTATAGAAATGTTTTGGTCGAGGGTGGGGCAGAGGTGTTTCGTTTTTTCATAAATAATCTCCTATTCCATGAGATACATACCTTTGAAAATCAAAACTTAATATTAAAATCGGGGATAGCTAATCCCAAGGTAATAGCATCAAATTACAACCTCATTGAAGAGAAAACCTATTTTCAGCACTTAATTTGTCAATATTTACGCAATGATTTACCTACTCCTTAGTATCTTATTTTCATCTAGTTTATTGATTTTCTTTAAATTATTTGATAAATATAAAGTGAATTCTGTATTGGCCATTGCTATAAACTATGCTGCCGCAGCTTGCGTTGGGTTGCTTTTTCTTCATAAGCCAACTGTATTGACATCTACTGACTTAGATTGGGTGCTCATATCCTGTGGTTTAGGGGTAATGTTTTCCATCGTTTTTAATCTCAGCAGAGCTGCCACCCAATCAGTAGGGATGGGAATAACCAGTGTAGCCATGAAATTGGGGGTTGTTTTTCCCGTCGTTATTGGGATTTTATTCTACAATGAACATTTTCAATGGGTTAACTATATTGGATTGATTTTCGGCTTTACATCGATTTATTTTCTCAATAAGCCTAGTAAAGACATTGATAATAAGATAGATAAGCATATCATTTTGCTACCATTATTCGTATGGTTAGGCTCAGGGGTATGTGATAGTGCGGTTCAACTCATTCAGCAGAAATTTCCTTTACCTGCTTCCAATGGAATGTTCTCATTTACAGCGTTTTTAGCGGCAGCTACCTCAAGTCTTAGTTTTGTTATATTTAAACAAATGAAATGGGACATAAAAAGCCTCCTTGGGGGTGTCGCATTGGGCATTCCCAACTATTTTTCAATCCATTTTCTGGTCAAAGCACTGCAGGAAATGGAAAAGGACTGGCAAATGAAGAGTTCTACCTTATTTATGGTCAATAATTTAACCATTGTAATCTTGAGTGTAGGAATAGGACTCATTTTATTTAAAGAAAAGCTAGATAAATTCAAACTATTTGGGCTTTTTTTAGCTTTACTAGCGCTTTATTTAATCAACTTTAAACATTAGAAAAACAATTAGATATGATTCGTTTACGCGAAATTTTAGAAACTGATTTGGAAAGAATTGTCAAACTGTGTCAGGATCCTGAAATAAGTCAAATGACCTTAAATATTCCATATCCTTATGAAATGGAACATGCACGTTTTTTCTACGATAATATAGTTATAGGAGGCAAATCCAAGACCTATGCGATTCATTTAGACGGAAATCCTGAACTTATAGGTATTATAGGCATTAATTTTAACCAAACGAAAGCTTGGGCGGCCGAAATTGGCTACTGGATGGGAAAAGACTATCGAGGGCGCGGATACATGACCCAAGCGCTTAAAATGATTATTGAAATTGGATTCACGGAACTTAAATTGGTTCGTATTTGCGCATGCCATGATGCTATAAATCCAGCTTCGGGAAAAGTGATGCTAAATGCTGGCATGGAATATGAAGGAACTTTTAAATCATATGTGATTAAGAATGGTGTTTATCGAGATTCAATCTATTATTCTGTTATTAATTCAAAAATCTAGAAGTGTGTTACTTTTTAATGTGACCATTCGGTTTAGCTTATATACTTGACTCGGCATGTGGCACTGATCTGGGCGGTAAATTTGGATTTCTCGGTGTCTGTGGATTTTTAGGCACTTTGGGCTTTCTCGGTTTCTTAACTGCGCTCGCATTGATATCTTCCGTATTAGCATCTAGGATCGATTCGTTTTTCAGCAATTCTTCTTCCTTTAATTTAATTTTACTCATGATTTACGTTTTTTTAAGTTTGAAAAATTTGTTTTTTTGTCTTTCTACAAATATATCGCAAAATATTTGCTGATAATAAGTTAGATGAAATAGAAAATAATTTCATATAAGGAATATTTCGATGTATTTATTATGAGCATTTTATAAATTTTTTATTTAAATCCAAATGGACTGATCTGTCCTATAATTTACATTATGTTAAGTTAAATTCAATATATCCATTGACAACTTTTAAACATTCATTAGTTTTTGAGGGACGGTTTATCTATTGAAAAATTATGTATATAGACTTATCTCCTCTTTTCCATATCATTCTTAAACACAGCTTGCTTTTGAATTAAGTCATTCATAGGAGCAGTCATTTTCTTAGGTATATCGAGAGCTTTGGTGTACTCTTGAAATCTCGAAGCAACCTCTAGCGTATGATCAATAATTTGCTTTGGATTCTTAATAAAATAGTTATCTCCCACAGCGATTAAATCGGCGCGTTCGATATCTCTTCGCTTTCCATTGATAGATAACGCGTTTTCCCTCACCCAGATATTATCGGGCGCATAGCTAAAGCAGAGATCATAGGCTGGAGCATATCGCCACTGATTGTCTTTAAACAGCATGGAGAAGTTCTTTGTGTGATCATCTCTATTCATTAGAATGACATTAAAGCACATTTGCTTGTAAAACTGTTCTAGGTCTTGCTGAGGCACTTTTAGGCTTTTCATTTCTTCAAAAAACTGTTCGTATGAAAATGAAAATAAGTCTGTGAATGTAGCGCCAAACATTGAGTTAAAAGTTTGATAATGATACTTATTCCCTTGATTGTCTCTATCAAATCGCCTAGTGCAGAAGTGTTCATTATTCCATAGGAACGAATCGCACATTTGAATCCCCAATTCTTTCGCCATTTGATAGTAAGCAAACTCTATTTTTCCAAATTGGTTATTATTAGAATTCCCCGTTTTGTTATTGATTTTTATCAAATAATACTCCATTCCCACTTGTGGAGGTGCATCGCCTGCTTGCATCTCCGATTTATTCTGATCCAAGGCTATAAATATTTTAGGGCGTGCACCACCTACAGAAGCTCCAAAATTCATCAAATAATCCAAGGCTTCTTCTGTATCTATAGTGTAAGAGATCGACTTGCTATGTTTTTTATCAAAAATCTCTTTGACGAGCTTTTGTATCTCCTCGAGATTGATTGTATGTCGTCCATCCCCTAATTCCCTCGCTGGTTCGAATTCCAAGGCTCCTACCCCTCGCTGACCAATATAAGACAAGCGAAAAAGCGAATTGATTTCACTAGGAGCAATTCGATTTTTCTCTAGATAATTAAGCATTAAAATATTTCCAAAACTATCTGGTAAAGAATCTGAAACCATAGGTGGCAAACCTTTGAAAACATCCTTGTTCAAATCGCTGTATTGATAGATTTTATTAGCTAAAGGCATTAACACTGGGCTTAACTGCACACCTGATTGAATAAAATCCTCATCATAGACAAACTCTATAATATCTCTATTTTTATCCCAATTGAGAACTCCTATCGGTTCACCATGATACTTGACGATTAAATTTTCTAATTGAAGCCGCATATCTATTTAGATTTTTTGTAGTCTTTTAAAACTTGGCGCATTTGTTCGGGAGATTTATAAAACTTGAAGAAACCCTCAAAAAACGCCTCGGTGACATCTAATGAATGCATGTAGATGACTAAAGAATTTAGGGTACCCTCCCCTTTTTCAAGGCGCGCAATGGTCTGTCTTGATATAGGGTATTGTGCTTCTATTTCTGACATCTGAAATCCTCTTGCCATTCGCACATTTTTAAGTCGTTCTCCGAGTAGAGCTTTAGAATCCTTTAAACTTTTCATATTCAATATTTAAGTTGCATTATTGTAACAAAAAGCATTTTTATTCTTAAAATGTTACGTTATTGTAACGATTTAAATTGAGAAATAGTTTCTAAAGTATAGATGATTTTTTAGGAAGACTTGTTTGACTTGTTCGGGCCTGTAAGGAAATTCACAAAATTGACTTATCATTATTTAGAATTTTCTCTACAAAAAAACTACGAAGCGAGAATTCTCTTTATTTAAGAATAAATTTTATTGAGAGAATTAAATAATAAACTATTGATATAAATAGCGGTATCCCAACTATATAACTCATTGTTAATAATATGTATCCCAAAATATAACTACTTTCTACATCGAATTTATCAGCTATTGTTGGGTAAAAAACTGCGGCGATAGCTAACATTAAATATAATCTTCCACAAACAATAAATGTCCTTCGCATTAATCGTCTCATATTCAGTTATACCAAAACAAGTAAATGTTCAATGACGTCGCTATCAACAGCCAGATAAAATAAGGCAAAATTAGTATGGATTTTATTTGCATGGATTTCATAAACCTAAACAAGAAAAATCCTACCAATGCAGTGAGCAGTATAATTACAACCAATCCTAAGCCAATTTGTTGAAAATAAAAAAACACAGGATTCCAAGCCACATTCAATATCCATTGGATACTGTAGAGCATAATAAGCGATTTTCTATCCTCTACCCTTGGCCATAAAAATGCCATATAAAAGCTGAAAAAAAGCATAATACTGGTCCAGGCAGCACCAAAAACCCAACCAGGAGGTGACCAAGGGGCTTTATTTAAGGTAAAATACCAATCTGAAGTGACGCCAGTACCGGTAAAAAATCCTCCGAGCACTAATGCCCCGAAATTGAGGACGAGAAAAATAAGAATTCGTTTAATCATAAATGCAAAGCTATGCTAGAAAACATGAATTGTGAATTTTAAGTATTTTGATGATTTAAATCTTGGCAATATAATTCTCAATAATCTCCACACTTTCCCCTACCCCATTTTCAAGCCTCATTTTTTCACCTATTAGCTTCGCATTTATCCGATAATTTCCATCTAAAATCCTATCAATAGCGGATATTAATTTATCAAAGCTCAGTTTTCTAAAAGGAAAATGAATTCCGACATTTAGTTTCTCAATCATTTGACCATTAAATGGTTGATCTACCACAATAGAAGCAATGATTAAAGGAAGCTGCGCTATAAGTGCCGCACCTATAGTACCTATTCCTCCATGAATGATAGCCAACTTGCATCTTGGAAATAACCAGTCATGATTTATCTTATCTATTACGAACAAATTATCATGTTCTATATCCAGAAATGGTTTGGTCCAGCCTAGGCAATAGATAATTCTGTGATTTGTTTGAAGCAATAGTTGTTGAATAATTGATTTTAATAATGCGGTATCGGGCACAGGGATACTTCCAAATCCTATATAAATAGGCGCCTCTCCCCTCTCCAGCCAGGCTTCTAATTCCTTTGAAATCAGTTCATTGGGGTTCGAATTTCTTAAATCGGCAGGTAGCTCCAAAAAACCCGTAACTACTGAGTTTGTTGGCCAGTCTGCTGGTGGGGGCAGCAAATGCTTGCTCATAGGATGAATAATGAGCTGATTGGATCTCATTAGTACTTTTCTAAGTTGAGAAGTCGTCCATTTAGGGAGATTTAATAAGCTGGCTGTTTGATTGGCTTCTTTCTGAATAACTAGTTTGATAGCGAAATAATTGAAAATATAGTATGACAATCTATTCAAAAAAGGTATATTCTGAAAGCCAAAGCCCATAGCAGGAAACTCGCGAGTCAAAGAATACGGCATGCTAAAATTCAAAATGGCATAGCCGATATTATTCTTTTTTGTTATCGGTAAAATGGTAGGGAAAGCCAACCCACTAGAAACTATGAAATCAAAGTTATCCGCGGCTTTATTGACTTCTAGAATCGTTTTCTCGTTGTGTTTTTCCGAATGCCTCCCTACAAGCTGGGCAAATTTCAGCATATTTCCATTGCGGAGAACATTCATAATTTCTTCTGTATATATTTCATTTTCCATATCCATATCGAGTGGAATGAAATCAATACCATAGTCGGAGACTAGATCGCGGAAATTCTTGAAGGTAACAATGGACACTGAATGACCCCTAGTCTTGAGCCCTATAGCTAAAGCGATAAAAGGCTGAATATCTCCACGGGAGCCCTTGGTGACAAGTCCTACACGCATGTATTATCAGCTAGAGTAAAGTAAACTTTATCGATAATTTCTTTGTTAGAGATTGAGTCTAGGTTTTCAAATAACATAAAACCTATTTCATTGAATGTAAACCTACCTTATTCCCTTCTGTATCCATAAATAAGGAACAAAATCCATAATTGCCTATAGACATTTTAGGTTGTAATAGTTTACCGCCTGCAGCTTCGATTTTAGATTCTTCTATAGAACAATCATCGCAGGTAAAATATACCATAGTGCCTCCTGCTCCAGGATTCATATCTTTCATCTTTACCAATGCGCCGCTGATATTCCCGCCAGTTTCTGACCAAGGAAAGCTGAGCATTTCCATTTCTCCCATTCCTTCGGGCATTGGAAGTGGGTCCATTTTTATATCTAATACTGTCTCATAGAATTTTTGAGCTCTGGTCATATTTTCAACGTAAATTTCTACCCAAGTAAATGGGTTCTTGTTTGGATGATTCATGTCGATATGAGTTTATTATAAGTTATTAAGTTTAATAATGTAAAGTCATAAAACTCAAATTTAGCGTAAGTCTACCTTTCTTGTATAAATTTATTGAATTCTAATCTAGCTATTTCACTCTGAAATAATGCTCCATGTTGACCTCCAGCTATTTCTACAAACTGTGATTTTTTACAATTGGTGCAGTTTAGCACATCGTTTTTAAAGGTAGGATAAGAATACATCTGAATTGGAGAATCATCCATTCCTTGCACAAATAAAATATCCGATTTAAATCCTTGAGTGAAATTTAACAATGACCTTTGAAAATAAGCATTAGAGTTACTACTGGTAGTGCCATAGGCATTTCTCAATCTAGTGCAATGCGAACCAGAAGCTATTTGCCCACTCTCTTCTAGTTGGCATCGATATACAAGATTTAGTGGCCCTGGGGCATTCGCTATGACGCCATTGGTCGAGTGCATAGTATTAAGCCGAGTCACTAAGTAGCCACCTTGGGAGTGTCCTACAAGAAATACTTTTTTTACAGTCACCCCTAGCTCTAGACTTGCTTTATTTTTGACCCAGAGAAGAGCCGCTTCAGCTTGAGCTATATTATCCCCAAGCAGCATTTTTTCACCAGGATAGGCGACACTAACGAGCATAAGGTTTTTATTATCTATGATTTTTTTTAAACTATCTAAGATATTAGCCGCAGCCTGAAGAATAAAAGTATCATAGAGGACTGTCCCATGATAAACCACCAAAACATCAACTTCTGCTATGGCTGGCTTATCTATGACTACATCAACAGTTAAATTGTTGTACGTAATCGATTTAATACCTTTAAATGCAGTTGGTGTTTGGGTTGGTGCAGGGGAAATAGGTTTTTCATCTTTGCCGCAGGAATAGACAAATATGCAAATGAATAAAAGGTAGCTAAGTTGGCTCATTGAAATTCAGCAAAAACATTGCCGAAGATACGTATTCTAAATTTCTTCTATAAATAGAAAGTTTCATTGACGGCTAACTATGTGCATAATAAATGCGTTATAATTTTTTTAAAGCCTCGCGGATCATGATAAATTCGAGAATATTTTCTGTATCGACGACCCCGACAAGCATATTATTTTCCATTATTGGAAGGATACTAGCACTAGATTGGCGTAGAATATTATAAGCCTTTTCCAAAGGTGTATTTGGTGATAAAA
This sequence comes from Sphingobacteriales bacterium, assembly GCA_021297855.1. GTDB lineage: Bacteria > Bacteroidota > Bacteroidia > Chitinophagales > JADJOU01 > CHPMRC01. The sequence continues at coordinate 23,476 of JAJTHM010000054.1, forward strand.
AGTTGAGTTCTTTATTCATGACATCGGCTATGAGAACTTCTTCACCGTATTCTGAGAGCGCTCGTATAATTTCGTCGCGACTCAACGTGCCCACAACATCATCAGTTTCCATGATCAAAAAAATGGTAGATTGACCCTGCAATAATAACTGGACCGCATTTTTCACAGGTTCAGAACTCTTTAGTGAGATAAATTCCCTCATCATAACATCCTGAATAGTAAAATGGCTCAATACAGAATTAGTTTTTGTATAATTAGCTTCAGCCTGCGCTCCGAATAGAATAAAAACTCCAATAAGAATAAGGAAAGGACTAGAGCTAAAACCAAGGAAAATAAATATGATAGCGATAAATTGACCAATTCTGGCTGCAATGAGAGTCGCTTTTTCCCTTCTAAGCCTAAAAGCTAACAGGGCTCTTAATACTCTACCCCCATCCATAGGGAAAGCTGGTATAAGGTTAAAAACGACGAGCCATAAATTGACCAAGAAAAAGTTTAGAAAAAAATTATGACTATTGATTCCGCCAGTAAGCATACCAGCCATATTTTCTATACTAGGTAATTCTATAATTAATGATGTAAGAATAGCAAAACCTAAATTGACCATAGGTCCGGCTAATGCGACTACCAGTTCTTCATTTGGTTTTTCAGGTATGGACTCTAGCTCTGCAAGACCACCTATTGGAAGCAAAGTAATGCGCTTGGTATTTATTTTATATCGCTTGGCGGCCAAAGCATGTCCCAATTCATGCAACAATACAGTTAAGAATATGCTCATCACAAACAAAACTGCCCACAAGATTTGTGTTGTGTTTTGACCATCCTTATAGTTGCTATAAACGATATAGGCAATGAGCAATGAGAATGACCAATGTATGAAAATACCAATACCTGATATGCTTCCTAGTTTAAGTGCTCCTTTCATTTTATGTCTTCAATGTTTAAAATATGGTTACCAATAATTATGCTTTAAAATTTCCAAATCGTTCAAAAATTTCTTTATCAATCGCTTCTCTATGATTCGGGTGGGCGATATGCATAAGAGCTAAAGCCCGTTGATGCAAATTTTTCCCAAACAAATCCGCTACTCCGTATTCGGTAATGATATAATGGACATGGGCTCTTGTAGTAACTACACCCGCTCCGTGCTTTAAAAAAGGTACTATTTTGGAATACCCCTCTTTAGTAATAGATTTCAGTGCTATAATAGGTTTACCATCTTGTGAAAGAGAAGCACCACGAATAAAATCCATTTGTCCACCTACACCTGAATATTGATAAGTTCCTATAGAATCGGCACATACCTGACCTGTAATATCAACTTCTAAAGCAGAGTTGATAGCGACCACTTTGGGATTTTTTCGGATAATAGAGGTGTCATTGACAAAAGAGGCCTCCAAAAAAAGCACTTGCGGGTTATCATCTACAAAGTCATATAATTTTTTGGTTCCCGCGACAAAGCTCGTCACAATTTTTCCGCGGTGCATGGTTTTATATTTATTCGTCATAACCCCCGCTTCGACTAGAGGAATTAAACCATCTGAAAACATCTCAGTATGCACTCCAATATCTTTGTGATTTTTTAAAGAAAGTAGAACCGCATCTGGAATAGCACCAATTCCCATTTGTAAAGTAGAACCATCGCAAATGAGTTCAGCACAATATTTTGCTATACGCAGTGACACCTCATCTACCTTTTCCCCATAATCCACTTCTGGCAATGGTTCATCTACTTCTACCATGGCATTTATTTTGGATATATGAATAATGCTATCGCCATGGGTTCTGGGCATTTGTTTATTGACCTGAGCTAAGATGTATTTTGCATTTCGAATAGCAGATATGGTCACATCAATCGATGTCCCTAACGAGCAGTAGCCATGCTTGTCAGGCAAAGATACGTGGATAAAAGCAAAGTCCAAGGGTAAAATATTCCTGTCGAAGAGAAGATGTATTTCACTCAAAAATACTGGTACATATTCTCCGCAATCAGTATTGACTGCCTGTCTAACATTTTTAGATACAAAAAGAGAATTGATATAAAAGCTATCGCCTAAATTCGCTGGGCTGAAGTCTATATCTCCTAAGGTAGTGATGCTGATTAGTTCAACTTTACTTAATTCATTTTTTCTATTTAAAAGAGCATTTAAAAGAGTCCGCGGAGTGGCAGCACTCCCTTGAATAAAAATGCGCTGTCTGCTATTAACAATAGATACAGCCTCCTCGACCGATTTAATTTTTTTTTGCATCTAACTATTGGATTTTATGTGCTTTTTCACTTCGTAAGTAAACAAACCAGTAAACCACTCCAACCAAGGCTCCACCGCCAATTATATTGCCAATAGTAACAGGAATCAGGTTAAGGAAAATAAAATTGTACCATGAAATACTTGCATAATTCGATAAATTTTGGTGGATAATTTTTTCGACAAAATTCCCATCAAATTCCAATATAAGCATAGCCTCTGGTATAAAGAATAAGTTAGCAATGGAGTGCTCAAATCCTAGGGTCACGAATGCGGAAATAGGAAAAATGATTGAAAGGATCTTACCTGAAATAGATTTGGAACTAAAGCAAAGCCAAACAGCAAGACATACTAGAATGTTGCATAAAACACCCGAAGCAATGGCTTGAACAAATCCCAATTCGCATTTCTTTTCCGCGATATGGAGAAAGTGAACGCCTAAAGCCCCACCAGCTGAATGATAGGTTTTGGCTAGAAAGAGCAATATTGATATGAAAAGAGAACCTATAAAGTTGCCAATATATACCCAGAACCAATTTTTAAGCATTTTGAATAAACTGACTTTACCATTGGCCCAAGCCATAACAATCAAATTGTTTCCAGTAAAAAGCTCTGCACCACCTACAACGACTAAAATGAGCCCCATACTGAAACAAATTCCTCCAATAAGTTTGGTGAGTCCTTCTGAGAGGTTGGTGTTTGCCGTTACCGCAGCATAAAACGCCGCACCAAATGCTATGAAAGCACCTGCGAGAATGGCAAGAAAAAATGTCCTAGTGAAGGGAGCATTTACTTTGTTAACCCCAATGGCTTCGGCATTTTCTGCCATTTCTTTGGGCAATAAAAAATCTTTCATAAAATTAAAACTTGCACTGCAAAGCTAGAACTTTGCATCTTCAAAACAAAATAAAATAAATTCTTCAGGTATTATTTTATTTCAAATCGATTTCATTCTTTTTGAAAAGTATAATTTTTTCCATCAATTCTAAGGGTAACTCTCTGTCATGCCGAAACTGAATAGATCCTCTTCCCTGCTTATATCCTTTTAGGTCGTCCTGAAAATTTTCATTGGCTGAGGGAGTAGCATAAAAACCAATATGATTTGCAAAAGCACCGAAATATACCAACGGCTTTTTCTTATATTTATAGGCTGGCAATCCATAAGCTATACTTTCACTAACCTCTGGTATTGCTTTACATATGAGTTGCCTTGTTTTTAAAAGCCTGTCTTGTACTCCTTCTGATTCTATGGATTGTATATAGATTTCAACTGTCATAAAAAAAACCATAAAAAAGGCAGTCCAAAATGAACTGCCTTAGATATTTTATTTATTAGGAGGGATTATCTTTTCATTAACTGTCCTAATACAGAACCTAAAACTTGACTTCCTAAATCTCCACCGCCCGATTGTTGTTTATTGCCGCCAAGGAGTCCACCGAGTAAGCCACCTAAAAGGCCTCCGCCTCCTTTGTTTCCGCCACCGCCAGAAAGGGCTCCTGAAATTAAGCCTCCTATATCTATACCACCAGATTGTGCCGCACCAGCTTGTTTATTAAACATATTCATAACGAAAGGAACTGCCACTGAGGCTATTGTTTGAGCTAACTGAGGATTTAACCCACTTTTTTGAACTAGTGCATTCAAGACATTCGAAGCAATACCTGATACCAATGGGTTATTACCTGTTGTTTGCTGACCGCTGAGCATTTCAGTGATACCCCCAATATTTCCTCCACCTATTTGACCGGCAATCGTTTCAAATATAGAGGTGCCTGCGGTTTGTGCTACTTGATTCACATCAAACTGATCATTAGGTATATCAGGATTCTCTACGAATTGCTGTCCTAGCTGTTGTGTGGCCATTTGGATTAATTGATCTAACATATAATTTTTGTTTTTAAAATGAAGTGTAAATGTAATTCTAAATATCTAGTTTTTCACAAATTTAATCATTTCTTTACATTCACCAGAATGGGATATTAATTCAATAAAGTAAATGCCCGCGTTTAATTGTTTTATATCTACCAGTTCATTTGGAGATGAAATGATTTTGTATAAGCAAGTTTTACCACTAATGTCTGTAATCTTCAAGTTTATTTTTTCAGATAAAATGTCTTGTCCAGAAACCTTGATAAAGTCTTGGCTCGGGTGTGGATAAACAGAAAACTGGACTTCAGAGCCTTGTGTTATTGAATTGTAACTTGTATTGACCTTTGTAAAAAAAGTAAAATAACCATCAGGAGCAGAAATTGGCTTACGCATGGTCTTGCCATTATTGGATAAGGCTTCAATATAATATTCAACGGTGTCTTTTCCCTTAGGATTAGAGAAAATGTCCCCTTTAAAAAAGTTGTCGGTAGTATCCTTCAATTTAATAGACTTCCATGCAGTTGCGCCCTTTGACCTGTAGTAGACTTTCGCTTCTTGGACGCCAGAATGATTTCTTATTTTTGCCAGAATTGGATATTTAGCCTTATAATCTTGCAGCCCAGCATATGGAAAATGACTATTGATAGACACTGGATTATCAGCTGGAACTTCTTTAGTAACGCAATGTATAGAGCCACCTGAGCCATCTAACACCCGCATATCTGCTGGTATAATTTTATATCCAGGAAAATGCTTTTGAACTTGGGCTAAAGCAGAATCGTCCCACGATTTATCTCCCGTATTTTCATCGTGAAAAATAGGCAAGACAATCACATTATTTACCACTAGGCTATTAGAAAAAGTTCGGGTAAAATTATTGTAGTCTTCTCCAGAGCTATACCATGACCCATCATCTTTTTTAGGGAGTGGTATGCTTTTTATTATATTTTTCTTGCCTGCAGTCGGAGTATTTATCTGACTGAAATAGTTGATATTATCTGATGAAATTTGATAATCTAGCCATGTGGTATCCCCGCCATCTCTTGTAGGAATAGACTGCATCTCCGATGGGTATTTTGTATGAACTAATGTATGGTCATCGGCTCTTTGTAGATACAAATCAATGTGTCCAGTTCCACCTTCAAACTCAAAATAGGGCTTGATATGAATATTGTCCGAATTAAACATGTTTTTTAGTGTATCCTCTACATTTTTTCTGGTCCATGTGGGGAAGTAATCCAAATTAGCATCTACGACCATTTCTGAAGTTAATAACTGATTTTTCTCCGTTCCATCGACTATGATATTGCCACCTTCATAATAAAGCCTTGAGTTGTAAACAGGATAATTTCCAATTTTGGTTGTCCAAAAAGCATTCATACCATCATCTAAGCCTCTACCTGGATAATACTTATAATCTACCCAGCCTTGTTTTTCATCATTATCATAATAAAAAGGTATTGGTCCATAATCTCTTACCCAAAAAGCATTTCCTTTGCGCACTAGAAATTGATAATTTGTCAAAGGATAACCTTTATCTTCCATATATTTTAAAATGGCACCTGTATCTCTTCCTGCATAGACATTTATATATATTGTTGCCCCTCCTTCTTGCACTCCTCGAGCTATATTTTTCCAAATATCTGCACTTGGTTTACTGCGGATTGTATCGATTTGCGTTCCAGCCATATTTGAATAAGGCCAGCTAATAATTATGCCTTTCACTTCTTCAAACTCACCTGGAAAACGCGCATCTGCTGGCAAAACGGTCGAACCTCTTGGCTTCAATGTTCTTTCATTTAATGGTTGAATCGGTGCTGACGTTTCCTTTTTTCGCTCTTTTATTTCCTTTAATCTCTTCGCTACATCTTCTGGCACTCTTTTGTGAATAGAATTGAAATAGGCCTTATATTCATCAAAACTCATTTTGTTCAATCTCTCATAATGGGCTTTCGCCTTAGCTGCATTAAGCTCTTCACTTTTATCTTGAGAAATGCAAGATACAGATAGAATGATAAAGAAACAAAACAAAGAAATGGAGTTTAAAATACGCATCGCTTAACTATTTATTAATTTTCAAATATATTCTTTTTTGTCTTGATATTACTTTTTTAAAAACCAAAGTGAGCAAGATTGGGTACATTTGTTACTTACTTTATTATAGATGAGAAATTGCTACTTATTGTTGACGTTTTTGGTTTGTTTTACCAATATGTGCAGTCAAATGCCAACCCAACAGGTATCAGAAGCTAGAATTGCGGACACATTTGCTTGGAAGGTCAATCTCACTTTTAAAGTACCTACAACCAGTGATAGCGCGATTTTAATAATTTCTACTTCACCTTTATTGAGTTTAAGCCTGACGAATAAATTTTATGGAGTAGGTTCTAACATTACCCCTGGTGTCAAGGTAGTCAAGAAGTTTTATAAGGGCACCAATACTATTTCACACACTATTTTTGGCCTCCTAGCTAATACTACCTATTATTTAGTATTCTGCACATTCAACAATAATGCGAATGGTATATTTTACAATCAAACCAATCCACCTAGTTTAAGTTTTAAAACCAAAGGCAAGATTATTGGTAACTACTACAACGCTCTAGATACGAACAAGGCTATATTTTTAACGAAACTAGGACAATTATTGCGAAATCACAACATGAGTCCTACTTGGTATTCTGATTTTAGAACAGTGGTCAATGAGGTTTATGAGCGCGATACCTTTATCAGCAATAGTTCTAAGAGGTATGTGGTTTGCGATTATTCTGGTATTCAAGCTATTTATGATCCGCCATTTTCATTTGCAATTACAAATTTTAATAGAGAACATACCCTGCCTAAAAATTGGATGAATTTCAGAGGAATCCCTAATAATGATTTGGTAAACTATGCAGAAGGCGCGGATTGGCATAATTTAACGCTAACAGACGGTGCCGTCAATAGCCAGCGAAGTGATTTCGTATTCAAGACACCAAAAACGCCAACTAGTATTGGTGCAGCGAAGTATTTTGAAAATAAATCGAGCTACAGCGATACCAATAATTGTTTTGAACCTCAAAATAGCTATAAAGGCAATGCAGCGCGTTGTATTTTTTATATGCAGGCATGCTATCATAAAATATTAGATAGTAGTTGGGGTTTGAAAACCGGATTGCGGTCATTTGCCAAAAATCAAAATGAATCCTTGCTAATTCAGTGGGCAAAAAATGATCCACCGGATAATCAAGAAATTGCCAGACATGAATATATAGCCTCGGTTCAGGGGTCAAGAAATCCATTTATCGATTTTCCCGACTGGATAGAATGCATCAATTTCAAGGACCTAACGATGCTAAAAACGTGCGAAGGTTTGGCTGTAAAAAATTCTATTTCTGAAAATTTAAACGCTGAATGGGATATATGGTTTTGTGAGCATGAGGGTAAAAAGTACACTATTAAACTATATAATGATAAAATATCTCCTGTAGAAATTGCTCTTTATGACTTGAGTGGAAAGAAGATTAAAGCAGAAAATTTCCAATTGAATGAAGGTGAAAATGCTCTTTCTTATGAAATGCCTATGACTACTTCTGGAAATTACATATTAGTCGTAAAGTCCTCAGAAAGAATGAAATCATTTAAATTGTTGCTAAAGTAAACAATTATTTAATCTGAATTTCTAATAAGAATAATTAATTTTGCAAATCATTAAAAATCATTATTGTCCGAATAAAATGCAATAATTTCCCCAAATCGCTTTATAGATAAAGGATAAGAAAGATTTCAAAGAAGTGGGTTAGTATAGGTTGGGGGGCTCTATCCGCTAAAAAGTTGAGGTGTCTGAT
>JAJTHM010000102.1 GCA_021297855.1 Sphingobacteriales bacterium
AGATGCGAGAAAATGTAGAATCATTTATGAAAGAAAGAAAGAAAAATAAAAAGCAAGTGCAAAAATACTTTCACGCAAAGCACGTCAGATATGCAGCTTAGAAATTATAGTATCACTAAATATCTAAACGATTAATAACTATAGAAAATGACTTAGATTTAATTAGCGAATCAACATTGTTTTTTAAACAATAATCATGTATAATTTTGGCCCAGAAAAACTCTCTATAGCCTAGATTGTTCATTTCATCTATATCGCAAAACAAGCTATCATTTACTTGAACTACTCCAGGCAGTGTCACTTTAATTTTAGTATTTGGATAGAAAGTTTTTGTCTGTGAATTGAAACTAAGTATTTCAAAAACTAAAATGAAAAATACAATTTTTCTCATATACCTTTAAACGAAAAAACCTGCCAAAAATTTTATCAGCGGGTTTATCAAATATCTAAACTTGAGCAATCAGAACCTCAGCTTCCGACTTCAATACTGGAATATCTTTCATAATGATTTTCCAAATAAGTTCGTTGTCGATGGTATCGTACGCGTGAATTACTTTATTTCTTAAATCAACAATTATTCTTGAGAAACTGATTTGAATAATTGGATTAATCTTTAACAACTTATTCAGGGCTTCGCCAATAATTTCAAGCTCTCTTTCTACTGCTCTGCGCTTAGTCTTGTTTTGAATATACTCTGAAAAGATTCTTCTATTTTCCAAATGTTCATCAATAGAATCTATTGAATCCAATATATCTTTTAGATACTTTTTTTCATCAATCGTCATAGAATTTGAATCTTTTGCGAATTGATTTTTTCTATTAAGTATGGATTTTTAAGCGTTTTTTCTGCTACCAGATCCACATTTTTATTTAATATGGATTCTAACTCATGAACTAAGTTGAAATAATTATCAGAATATACTTCATAATGTAAATCTAAGGGAAAACTAAAAATAAAATCAACATCGCTGTCTTTATTCATAGTAGCTGTAGCTGCACTGCCAAATATATAGGCACTAATAGCTCCATTTTTTTTAAACGAAGCTACTATTAAAGGTAGTTTTTCTTGAATAGATTTCTCCATTATTTAGAATTTCATTATCTACCCAGCAAACTGCTTCCGTATAATATTCAGCGCACCACCCTCTTTAAACCACTCGATTTGCTGAGCGTTGTAGGTATGGTTAGCGAGGATAGTAGATTCAGAACCATCTTTGTGTTTGAAGACCAATGTCAAAGGCTTGCCTGGAGCGAATGAAGTCAAATCTGAAATCGTGATTCTATCATCTTCTTGAATCTTGTTATAGTCTGATTTATCCGCAAATGTCAACCCAAGCATTCCCTGTTTTTTCAAATTGGTTTCGTGGATTCGAGCAAACGATTTTACCAAAACTACCTTGACACCTAAATGTCTTGGCTCCATAGCTGCGTGCTCTCTAGAAGAACCCTCGCCATAGTTTTCATCGCCGACTACGATCGAACCGATATTGGCAGCTTTATACGCTCGCTGTACTTTAGGCACTTCGTCGTATCCGCCTGTCAAATGATTTTTGACCAAATTCGCTTTTTCATTATAGAAATTGATAGCTCCTATAAGCATATTATTGGAGATATTATCCAAATGCCCTCTGAACTTCAACCAAGGACCTGCCATAGAGATATGGTCTGTGGTACACTTGCCTTTCGCTTTGATCAAAAGGAACATATCCGAATAATTCGTGCCATCCCATTTCGCAAATGGAGATAATAATTGTAATCTGCTAGAAGTTGGTTCTACTGCTACATCCACTTTAGAGCCATCTTCTGCAGGTTTTTGATATCCAGCATCTTTGACATCAAATCCATTTGGAGGCAATTCGAAGCCTGTTGGCTCATCTAGTTTTACTTGTTCTCCTTTATCATTCGTCAGTGTATCGGTCAAAGGATTAAAGCTCAAATCACCTGCGATAGCCATAGCCGTCACGAGTTCTGGACTACCTACGAATGCCATGGTATTTGGGTTTCCGTCCGCACGTTTAGCGAAATTTCTATTAAAAGAATGCACAATCGTATTACGCTCTTGCTTTTCCGCACCTACACGATCCCACATACCGATGCATGGCCCACAAGCGTTGGCAAATACAGTAGCTCCTATTTCGCTGTACAGATCTAAAAATCCATCTCTCTCTATGGTATATCTCACCTGCTCAGAACCTGGGGTTATTGTAAATTCAGAATTCAGTTTGAGTCCTTTTTCTTTCATTTGCTTCACGATACTGATACTGCGTGAAATATCTTCGTAACTCGAGTTCGTGCATGAGCCGATAAGTCCTACCTCAATTTTCATAGGCCAGCCATTGGCCGCTGCTACTTCTTTCATTTTGGAAATAGGCGTCGCTAAATCTGGTGTTAAAGGGCCATTCAAATGTGGCTCTAGCTCACTCAAATTAATTTCTATGACTTCGTCAAAATATTTCTTAGGATCCGCATACACCTCTGCATCACCTGTCAAGTGGTCTTTAATAAGATTGGCAGCATCTGCCACGGCTGCTCTACCAGTAGAACGCAAATAGCGCTCCATACTTTCATCATAACCAAAGGTCGAAGTCGTTGCTCCGATTTCCGCTCCCATATTGCATATCGTACCTTTACCCGTGCAGCTCAATGAGATAGCGCCTTCACCGAAATATTCTACGATGGCATTCGTGCCGCCTTTAACCGTTAGTATTCCCGCTACTTTCAAAATCACATCTTTGGCACTAGCCCAACCACTGAGTTTGCCAGTTAATTTTACTCCAATTAATTTAGGCATAAGCAATTCCCAAGGAAGTCCTGCCATGACATCACATGCATCTGCACCACCTACACCGATAGCGACCATTCCCAGTCCACCTGCATTCACTGTATGGCTATCCGTACCTATCATCATTCCACCTGGGAAGGCATAATTCTCAAGTACTACTTGGTGTATAATACCCGCACCTGGTTTCCAAAAACCTATTCCATATTTATTGGATACAGAGGCTAAAAAGTCATAAACCTCTTTACTTTCTTTATTGGCAAATTCTAAATCATCTTTGGCATTATTCTTAGCCATAATCAGGTGATCACAATGAACCGTGCTAGGCACTGCCGCACGAGGTCTGTCTGCCTGCATGAATTGCAATAGTGCCATTTGAGCCGTGGCATCTTGCATGGCTACTCTATCTGGAGCAAAGTCCACATAAGCTCCTAATCGTTTATAATCTTCGACTTTCTGATCTGCATGCAAATGCGCAAACAGTATTTTTTCAGATAAGGTGAGTGGTCTCTGTAGAACTTCTCTTGCTTTAGCTATTCTAGAAGGGAAATTTGCATATACCTTCTGAATCATTTCTAGATCAAATGCCATTATTTTTTTGATTTGTGGTTAAAAATAAGATTCGCAAATATAACAATAGTTTGGTTTTATATGTTCTGAGTTTAGGTAAAATTAAGAAAGTAATTGTGGTAATTTCCAATTCCTTACCTTTGGTATCACTTAATCTGAATATATGCGCCCATACAGTTTGCTCATTCTTTTTCTATTGAATTCCATTTTCCTAGAAGCACAAACCTATTCGTTTAAACCACCCCAGAATAGAGTATTAGTTATCAGTGGCGGAGGTGCTCGCGGCGCTTGGGGTGTGGGTGTATGCAAAGCTTTATTGGAAAGACATCGAGGCTACAAGGCAGTCTATGGCACTAGCACTGGCAGCCTCATGGCACCGATGATTCTGCTTCAAAATATTGAAAAATTGGAATTCAACTATACCAATGTCACTCAAAAAAGCATATTTAGTCTAAACCCTTTCAAGGTGACAAAAGAACCTGTTCTCATTGATGGAGCGCAAGCCATCGATAGCTTGACTAATACCAAACTATTCACCATGAAGACAGATATAAAGCCGTTCAATGCCATTTGGAGACTATTGATTGGCAAGCCATCTTTAGGCGAGTCATGCAATTTGAAAAAACTCATCCAAAGTCAGTTTTCTAGGGAAGAATATAACCGACTTCAATCTATTTGTAAAACCTATGATTTTGAAATAGGAGTGGGTGTGACGAATATGGAAGATGCCAAATTTGAAATGATAAAAAATACGGGTAGAGATTATGACGAATTTATAAATTATATGTGGGCATCGGCGAATCAACCCGTATTTATGACTTATTATTATGATGAAAAGCGCAAAAGACACTTCGCCGATGGTGGACTAATAGAAGTTCTGCCTATCCGACAAGCCATCGATTATGCAGTTAAGCATAGAGTAGATACTATTGATGTTGTATTAAATAGTTCTATCAATAATATTGAACCCAAGGATTTCTCCATAAGAAAGAACTACATTTCTGGAGGACTCATGCGCATCTTGAGCACCTATGGACAATCCACTTTGTCATCCAATATAGAGCTTGGTATGCTCAAAGCAACGATGGAATCGATAGTTCGCGATGATTATTCAGAAGGACTAGACAGAGATATCGTGATCAATGTCTATTCCATGAATAGAAAATTGTCCCAGCTTTATAAAGATGAGTTGGGATTTGACAAAGATTTGATGAAATTCCTTTTGGCCTATGGATATCATTCCACGCATAGATTACTGGAACACCCAACGCTAGATTTGACTCAGCCGATCACAACACTAAAGGCGGCACCTAGTCCTTCGTCTAGAGGCAAGTTGAAGTTCACGATGAATGAATAATTTATCTTAAATGTGATTTTAATCACATTTAAGATAATAATTATAAACTTGAATAGTTTGATTTTTGTTTTATTTGTACAATTAATTAACTAAAACCATATAGACATGAAAAAATTTACTTTATTTACTTTGTGCATTTCGATGCTAATTTTGACAAATTCCTGTAGTAAAGAGGAGAGCAATAGCAGCAGTGTAAGCGGGGATCCTTCGCCTATGGCTGCAACAGGAGTGACATACTCCTCTAGCTCGTCTACAATCTCAGGAGTTAGTAATCTTCAAGCAGCAGTGACCACGAATGCGAACGGCATTTCCAGCTACAATGCATCAGGTACAGTCACTAATGCCTTAATTAAAAATATGATAGCTGGCTATCCAGGAATCAGCGTTAGTGGAAATACGGTGACCGCCACTGATTTCAAAATTCAACAAACCAAGAATGGCATCAAATGTATTACAGGCGGTGGAGAAGGGGTTATCGTCAATTACAACTCTAATGTAGGAGACACCTATTCTGTAGGCTCTACAGGAAAAACGAGAAAAGTAGTCCAGAAGAGCACAACAGATGATTATTCATACGGATTCTTAATGATTAAAACGATTCAAGTGGAGGCCGACGCAAATACCTTTGGGAATACTGGTGGTGTTAAAAATATTACCTATATTGCCAATCACAAATTTGGACTAGTAGGCGTGAAAGTTAGCTTTGACGATGGCACATCCGCAAAATTTCCAGTATATTGCAGCACAACTAATTAATAAATGCCTTTGCGATTTTATTGGAAGCGAGTAGGTGTATTCATTACATTCTTCGCTGTTATCCTTAATGTAATCTTCTTTTGGACGGATTTTAGATGGACGATACCCGTTTTTGCCATCTCATCTTACTTTATGGAGCATAAAATGTTTACCTCTTTTCCTACCAATGTGACAGATGAAATCATAATGCTGCTTTATCTCATAGGATTGGGGTTCATCGTATTTTCCAAAGAAAAATTGGAATCAGGGGAATTGACTGCATTCAAGCAAAAGTTATTTATCAAAGCTTCCTTCATAAACACTATATTTTTAGTTTTTTCTGTACTTTTTATATATGGAGGCAGCTATATAGGTGTTTTAGTCATTAACCTTATTTCGCAATTCATTATTTACTTATTTCTTTTTTACTTTGTTCATAGAAATCGCAGGGAAAAGCCACTCGTTATTCCTTAATTCTTGGCAGACCAAAACAGCGCAGAAGCTAATTTGGGGGGGGAGTTTTCCTTACAAGGATTGTCTAAAGTGGCTCTGAGAAGAGGAAAAGTCAACTATAAAGTTTATGAATAAGCTCTGATTTTGTTAAATTATTATCTGCTTATTTATCACAATTAAAGAGATTCCTGAATTCCCCTGCCTAGTCGGCAGACAGGGCTGCGCTTCATCCGCCAGAGGCGGACGCTAATGGCCAGAGACCTCGTCATTCCTGCGAATGCAGGAATCTTTACATAGTTTTGTGGTAAGCAAGCGTACTAGCATAAATTATTATGCTTACAAATCACTTGCAGATAAATTTTTAGGAATTTTCATAGCAAAAAATTAAATAGCAAAAACTTCGTCTCTTACAAAGTGCAGTCTAACAATTCTTTTCACTTCATCTTCAAAATGACAATCCATAGCTTCTTTTACATTCGCCTTTAATTCCTGTATTGTTTCCCCGTCTGTAAAAATAGAATAGCCTAAACATTTGGCCTCATAACCACCCTCCATACTTTCCCCTACTATAAATACAACTTCTTCCATAATTGACTAATTTCTAATTGTAAAGATTAAAATAAAATTCAGATTCTAGCATTTTTATACCCTTACCCAAATTAACTATAATTCTACATCCGCTATGATTCCCATGATGCCTGAGTCAGTATGAATTTTATAAAACTATCACTAGCCCTTCAATTCAATCTACTTTCCTAGATAAGTAGAAAGTTTTACTGTTTCACCGCACATTTTTTCAGTTACTTTAAAAACTTCTTTACCTTCTACTTTTATAGACTTACCTACTTTACATGAAAAAGAAGTCTTCCCGCCTCTAGCTTCCAAGGAGGTAGTCCCTGTGCCTGTGTGCACACTGAGCTTTTTGCCAGTGTCATTGAGAAGAGTAATATTCCCATCACCAGCGAAACTAGAAGTAATAAATAAGAATAAAAATGCGACAATACTTAATGCTGAATTTTTCATCTGTTTAATTTTTAAAATGAATGAATAGACAAATGTAATTAAACTCAATCTTCTGGAGCGAGTAATCGTGCAGCGGAGGGCAGGTGCAAAAAACATTCTATCTTTGTTTTTTATATTTCTCTTCTTAAAATTAAGGTATAAAGCACTCTTGTTAGCGGATTAGAAGATATACTTGTTTGCCTAAACTGTATTTAAAAACTCGATAAAAGTGGGCAGTTGTCTATCGCATTTTCTGATCTCTAATCTTGAAATATAACTTTTTTTTGTCCTCACCTTTTCGGCAAGTTTTTCCTGGGTCATTTTAGCCTCCACTCTAGAGTCTTTTACTGCTATAAATATACTAAAATTAAGTACTAGAATAAACTGTGACACCTATCACAAAAATGAGCTTCCATTTCTGTTTATTAAATAAATCAAATTAATTTTGCGCTAGAATTATTCTGCTTATTAAGAATTTCAGGAAAGCTATTTTTATTGAAATAGCGATTTTCATATTTTTAAATTTGGTAAAAGACGAGCCCTATGAAATTCATGGGGCTTTTCTGATTTTACAAAGAGAGATTATTTGAACATCGAATCAAACATACTCTCACCTTCTTCTTTTTTCTCAGGTTCGGACTCTTTCTTTTCTTCAGGGGTTTCTTCTGGAGTCGCTCTAGGTCCTTTAGGTGTTTCATCATCTTCGGTTTCTTCACCATCTTTTTTCTCAGTCTCCGCTGGTTTATTTTCGATAGGTGTTTCTTCTTTAGGTGTTTCGGTTTCTGGTTCAGCTTTCTTTGGAGCAGGCTCTAAGTTCGGAGCTTTTTTGTTTTCTGTCGAGAATTCTTCGAGCTCTACACCTTTTTCTGCCGCAGCTTTCTGAAGAGCAGCTTTTTGGTCTTCTAAGGCCTTTAACTCCGCTTCTAAAGCTTTTAATTCTAACTCTTCTTCACTGAGTTGTTTTTTCTCCATTTCTTCTAGCTGCTTGAGTTCTGGGGTCTTGTCATCCAGTATATCTATTTTTTGAAGTTCTTTTTCAGATGGCTTTTCTTTATCTTGGTTTGGAACAATTCTCCTTTCCTCTTCATTATATTTTCCTCCTTTGGCCATTCTTTTTACAAAAGCATCAATTTCATAATTGCTGGCTTGCTTATATAGATAGTACTCATTGGCTGATTTGCGAATGGTTCTTTTTCTCGAGTCCAATTGATTTATTGTACTATTGACAAATTCGTTGGACGTAAGTATTGACACCTCTCCATCGCCATAGCTCATATATAGCCATTCCTTATTTTTGGATTTTATATACAGTGTGAAATAATCGAATATCTCTCCATACCCAATTTCTAAATAGCCTTGTGTTAGTTTATTGATGGGCATACCACCAAAAATGGCAATGCCGAGTTCGGGTTTAGATCTAAAGGCGACATCTACTTTATCATAATCCATGATGAGATCTGTAAAAAGGATGTTAAATGGTGTGTATTTAGGACCATTCTGTATGCTAACTCCTTTTTCGATATCGCCATAAAAACTGACGAAATCTTTGGGATGACACAACTCATTCAGTGCGTAACGTGTTTCTTTTTTGCCGTAGAGAATTTCTTTGTTTTCAGCAAACTCTGTAGATATAAAATTCGCTAAAGCATACATCACATTTTGATCTAAAGTGACATGCATGCCGGCACCCCCCATATATTTGTAAGTATTTTCTATCATATTGTTTTGCATTGCTCCGGCCATGATAAATGGAATCCCACCAATTTTCAGTGAAGGATTTATTTTGCCTTCTGCTACGAGGGTACCTTCTGCATCACTATAGTCAATCTTAGTGCCCGTAGAGGCTCCCCCAAGAATGCGGGCAGAATCCCCGAAATGATAATGATTATCTATTGGCAAATGTTTTATAACCCCTCGGCCATCTATCACCACATTATCGGATTCGCTTTTTAGGGGCGCTAATAGACCTGTGTATAAACCCGTATGGGTTTCTCTATCAATAAAGAATCCCGTGTATAAGTCTTTACCATTCTCAGCCTTCAATTCTTTTTTGTACATAGATAATTCGGCTACATTGATCTCATTGTCTACGGCAAACCAGTTTGATTTGTATGCAGGGTTAGTAAATTCTATCCTTTGCATACCTTCGAAATGAGGATACTTTTTGTTGAGGAAAATATGAACATTGCCATGAAAGTCGGTATTTCGATAGATTTTTAAATTTTGAGATTTTTCCACTTTCCCAATACCTTCTATGGTATGAATATACCGTATTTGCTTGGCTTTTCTTTGTATAGGCAATTCTTTCTTATCTACACGGATAGAATGCAATTTTATGGGATAGATTTGATTATTGACGGTCAGATTGTATTCTCCATATCCCAGTATGTCATATTTCCCTTTTATATCGAGTGTAGCTTTCTCTATGATGTGATATTTGTTGAGGGTATCGCCTTCAATCGTAGCATTTTTTAATGTTTCCATTTTGGCCTCAGGAAAAATATTCACCTTGCCTCCATCAGGAATAATTTTGGAGTCTGCAATTAATATTTCATCAACCCCTTCCATTTTTATGATGGAAGATATCATATTGTACTCTGCTTTTTGGCAAAAGAACCATAGGCTGTCCTGCATGGGATGGGTAGAGGTAAATCGAGAACCACGAGTACCTTCTTTAGCACTGAATGTCAATATTTTCTTGTTGATATCCCATCTGAATTCATTGATTTCCCCTCTATATTGATTATATGCAAAATCGGTAGAGATGTCTTTGTCATTTGATTTAAAATCTCCAATCTTCGTTTCAAAATTCATTAAACAACTTACATTAGGTGTTTTAAACGTTATCTTATTTCCCAGACTTTTTATTTCCATGGATGAGGTGTCGGCCTTCATGGTTGTAGATTTAAATCGCATCTGATTGGAGGTGATTTTGGCCTCTTCGAAATCCAGAAAGCCATCTCCAGACAATCCATTATTCTCTAGTATAAGCAATCCATGCATTTTTGTGCCATTATTAAACATGTCAAAGGGATTTCGTTTAGTAGAGGCTAGCAGCATACTGTCAGAGTATGGTCTCCAGCCAACCAATACACTATCGCCAGACATCTGAGGATATTCCACTAATCCTTTTTGCTCCTTCATATCTACTGTCTTTGCTAGTAAATGAGTTTCATCAGGGAAGTATAATATACTATCTGAATTCAATGTTGTCGTCATATAACTAAGATCTCCTTTGCCTACCAAACCCGAGTTACTAAGCTTAATAGTGCCATTAAAATTTCCCTTTCCTTTGTAGTTTTTGTAACCATTGGTAGGAGTCTGGGTTGTGAAGCCCAAGGATAAATCTTTTTGTATAACTAATTTTTCTTTGAAGGGCTGGAAGATATCAGCTGAGTTGAGTTCTCCATCATAGAAAAGCGAGTTCGGGTCGAAATGCAATAACGAATCCTTTTTAAACGGAAAAATTTTGAAAAAGAAGGCATCTCTTTTATATCGACCGTCATAGATATTTGGGTTGTCATAATACACAAATGAATTGTCGTAGGAAATCATTTTGGGATACATTCTAGCCATTTCTTTACCAGATCGGTTAAACCTTCCATTTATTAGAATTTGTCCTTTCACTTTTTCAATGGTGGATTTTAATGGCTGCAATAATTCCTGCCCTGTCGTCACATCCTCTCCATCTGGGATATTGATTCTAATTTTTTCTATACTATCTGATTTGATAGAAAAGCTATCATAATTGAATTGGTATTTGTTGCCATATAGATCTAGACGACCAGCTAGTAGTTTCCCAGAAAAGCTGAGGGCTCTATTTTTTCCAATTTCAGTAGAGGATATGACAAAAGGATAGGCGTGCACATAGCTAGAATCATTGAATGGAATATGGGCTACACTATTGACCGTTATTTTTTTACTGCCAGTTGAGAGTTTGCCAATACTTTTCTCGCCATATCCTTTAAACCGCAATAAATCATAGTCAATCTCTTTCTTATAGGCTTTCTGGTAGAAGTTGACTTTTTCTGAATTGATAGTAATTGTCTGATCGCTGCTGCTATAGTTGACAAATCCATCTTTTTCTAAAGCGAATATCGCAGGTAGGACTGTGGAGCTTGAGAAAGAGGGGCCATAGGCTGCTACATAATCGTAGAGAGGGATAGGGCCAGAGCCATTTTTGCTCAATTTGGCTAGGATATTTAAAGGATTGACTTCCGCAGAGGCGGTGCGGGCTTGACTATAGGTTTGCATGTCGAAATTATTTTCTGAGATAAATCTGGATGCATTTTTGCCTCTGCCTACAAGCATGCTCAGGTTCATATCTTCTTCATCAATTTTCCAGGTTAGCATTTCTGCATCGAAGGCCATATTGTGATAGCCGCTTTTATAACGAGCTTTTCCAGAACCGTATTCTTCACCTACCAAGGATATTAGTTTTTTATCTACTTCATATTTTACAGAAGTAAAAGGATGGGTGATTGAATCTTTATCCGCATAGAGTTTTACACGAGCTTTATCCATTCGAATATACATACCGCGTTTGAATAAACAACTCAAGCCCTCTGCCTCTAGTAGTTTCTTTGTATTAGCGAGATTGTATATAACAACCTTTACAGCAGACCCATCCTCCGAACCTACAACCACATCCGGTCCTTTCATAACGAAACCTCCACTCATTCTTATGTTAGCTGCTATTTTATTGTCAAAGGAATAATTTTTATTATAGGAAGTAAACTGAGGATAACGCACAGTGGTAAAATCCTGTTCTTTGGTTATCTTGTCCACAAGTCTACCCATAATTGGCTTAGGAAAGTATTCGGGATAGTTCAGCATAACGGAGTCTATGGCATACTCAGGTTTAGACATATCTATCTTATAGCGGCCAAAGCTGGCGCTGACCTCGCTAGCAGCAAATCCTACTCGTGCCCAGTTGATGACACCCATATTTCCCGTCCACATTTTTTCCATGATATTGTATTGTCCACTTGTATTAAAGATATAGACCGTATCTGTTTTGAAGAATCCTTGGATGTTTGTTTGTGGTACTTTGACTATAAAATTTCCTTTGTCATAGTCAAAGCTCAAATCTTTGGTTTCAATACGGTAGGTCTTAGATTTCTCAGCTACCAGTGCATTCTGACCAAATAAGTCATTGGAAAAATCCATGAACGTTTTAAAATCTCGGTTGTTTCCCTTCTTCGCATTTTCCAATATTCCCTTGACAAAGAGATACCATCTATCCTGAAATTTTTCATCAAAACCAGAATTTGTAGCACTCAAACAAGCTGAAATAAACTCCTTATACATTGGATAAACATTCATTTTACGGCTGTGCATGACATTGAGTATGTCACACATTTTCGTCAACTGATAATCGTTGATTTTTTTTGCTTTAAATTCTTTTTCTAATTTTTCGTATAACTCCTTCAGTTCATCGTGCTGATTTTCTTTGAATAATACACCTAGCTGCTTCATGAAATTTTCTGGCTGCGGGTCGAAGTATTTTTCGTTTTGAGAAGTCAGTGGACAGAAGTCAGTTATCAGAAGTATAAGTATGACTATTTTTAGGTTCTGAATTTTGAATAAATGTGAAGACCTATTTAAAATTACTTTAAACTGACCACTGAATGCAGACCACTGATAACTATTATTTTTCATTTTTCGACTTTTATCTTTTTACTTTAAACTTTTCACTAAATGAAGACATACCCAATCATTTATCTCTGTAGATTCTACGAGATCAAATCCATGGGTATC
The DNA here is from genome assembly GCA_021297855.1 of Sphingobacteriales bacterium. Classification (GTDB taxonomy): domain Bacteria; phylum Bacteroidota; class Bacteroidia; order Chitinophagales; family JADJOU01; genus CHPMRC01. The sequence goes on from JAJTHM010000102.1 coordinate 12,657, forward strand.
ATAACTTGATTTTATATCTTGGATATCTTTAGCGTAAAATCCGCTTAATAACAAATGTGAATTTTTCTGACTATACTGGTTTAGCTTAAACGCACTATCCAGCAATATATTTTTGGTGATATTCGCTATGATGATATCAAAATGGTCATTCGGCTTAAGGAAACCATTCTTTTCACATTCTTCGATGGTTCCTAAATGGAAATTCAAATGCGCACATTGATTAATGCTCGCATTTTCTATGGAGTTGTGATATGCCCACTCTTCATTATCATTTCCTATCACACGGGCTGCACCCATTTTCTCCGCCATGATAGCGAGTATGCCCGTACCACTGCCATAGTCCCAGACTTTTTTGTCCTTAAAATCCAATCGCTGCATCATTTCCATCATCTGCTTGGTGGTCTCGTGATGTCCTGTGCCGAAGCTCATTTTAGGATCGATGATGATTTCGTTCTGAACCGGCAATGGTGCATGAAAGGATGCTCGGACTCCCCATAAATTATCTAGAATGATGATAGGCTGAAAGGACTTTTCATACGTTTCATTCCAGTTGATGTCCGCCTCGTCCTCTATGTCGTATTTTTCACACAGATTTAACTCAGCGAGCACTTCGTTTAATTTCTCCTTCGTCTGCAAGAGACTATCATAGGAAAAAATCAATTGCTTTTCTTCCTGTACCACCGATTCAAAATTGCTCTGAAAATTCAATACAGCTATGGCATTCTCTTGGTTTTCTTCCCCTTCGATAGGCAGCACCAATTTATAATATTTAGACATAAAGCAAATATAGCGAAATGGGTCGATGGAGGGAAATGGGTTTTCCACGTGTGTAAGAACACGCCTAGAGGCGTGTTCTTACGAGGTGTCACCCCTATAGGCGCGTTCCTACGAGGCGTTCTTCAACTTTCTCAAAGTATTATAAAATTGAAACCATTAAAAAAATTTCTTAGTAATATGATAACTAATATATTATCTTTGTAGAGACTTGAATTATGAAACGAATCATCAAACTTGGATTTTTCTTATTTTACGTTTCTGTACTATCCGATATTTTAGGGCAGAGTGGTATGTATCGAGCTAGCGGGGGCGTGAAAATTCCATATTTAACCGTTTTCAGAGATGGTCAATTTATTATAATAAAGCAGAATGAATATTTTCCATACAATGATACCTTGTTTTTTATTGTTTCTAATCCAGATGGGCGAGTAAAAAGTGTAAAGCCAATTGTTAGCTATAGTTCACCAATACCAACTCAATTTAATAAAACTAAAGATGGGGGATACATATTAAAGGTATCAGCAATAACAGCAAATACTCGGGAAGGGTTTATAAAATTAAATGAAAAAGGAGAGCTAGTATGGAAGCTGCTAGTTCCAACAAGCCACGATATGTATGGAGTAAATATATTGTCAGATAGCAAAGGAAATACATATTTAGTTTTATCCTCCCAAGATTTAAAATCAAGTTTAAAAACCGATAATCCTTTTGGCGGATTTGCGAGCGATATATGGGTTATTAAGCTAAATTCAAAAGGAGAAAAGGTATGGGATAGAATTTATGGTGGTGATAAAGACGAATATTTTTATTATGCTCGCTTAGTAAATGATGATAGAATTGTGGTAATGGGTAACTCGGCATCAGATGCAAGTGGCAATAAACAAAGTAGAAAAAAGTATAATGTAATGAATTATGAAGAGAGCTGGGTTGTTGATATTGATTCTAATGGTGATATTCGCAATGAAAAAACACTATATGGAGATTCAAGTTACTATACAGTAACCTTCTTTAATTTTATGCCTATTCTCAACAAAGGGTTTGTAGCAGAACTCAAGTATTGGGGAAGCAATATGAATAATAAAGCATTTTTAGTAGGATTAGATGATGACTTTAATACTATATGGATACAGTCAGATACTCATTGGGGATCTAGCTTAAATTTTGCAAATGATAGTATCGCAGAACTTTTTATTAGAGATAATTCTTTGATCCAGATAGATAATAGTGGTAATATTGTTTGGTCTCAAGAGTTAAAATCAATTACAAATCAAGATGTAGTTGGAAATAGCCTGACATTTTTTAACAACAGGTTTTTGATTAATAATAATCATTATTTAACTGAATTACAAGGAACTTATTTTCCAGATTCAGCGAATTGGATATGGTTAGATAAAAATAAATCTTCCATTTCAGGCTCAATCTTCCCAGATTTTAATTCAGATTGTAAATTTAATAAATCGAATGAGTGCAATGTCCCAAAACTTATAGTTCGCAATAAAGCTGAAAATACCTATGCTATAACAAATGATAGCAACTATACAATCCATATATTTGAAAAGGACACGGCTGTTTTGGAAGTTGTAAATTTGGATGGAAGCCTTTATACCTCATGTGGTAAGAATAATATTACTTTAAATATGTCTAGTAATAATGATACTACAGGTATCGATTTCCCAATTCGAAGTAATAAGTCTGGACATTGCATCAACATCACTTCTTTTAGTTCGGGACTCCTTCGCCCTGGAAGGTGGGGAGACTATCAATTAAATTTTCAGAACAATGCCTTGGATACTGCTTACAATGCCTATATAGAAATTGAATTAGATATGTCGACAATTGATTCTATTGTTTCGCCTTACGCTTTTAGTCAGATAGGAAATATCTTGAAATTTAATCTCGGTCATATTAAACCATTTGGCAATGGGGCAATTAGTTATTCAATAAAATTGAAGACATCTGTGGTCATAGGATCTTCACAATGCCATAGAGCAAAGGTGTTTCCTCATTGTAGTTTATATCCTTCCAATGGCTATGACGGTTCAGATATTAAGGCTTCTGTAAAATGTTTAGGGAACAATACTGTAGAATTAGAACTTGAAAATACAGGCAGTCAGAATCAAACTCAAAGGGGAAAACTAGCCATTTATCAAGACGAATCATTGATGAAACAAGATAGTTTCAAAATGGATAAAGGGACTTCGAGCAAATTTCAGTATCAGCTAGATGATAATAAAGTATTTACTGCGGAAGTGTATAGTGCCAACTCACATCCCGTGACACCAATACTAATAAGACATCAAGACCTCTGTGCAAATAAGCGCCCTATCATATCAAACAATCCTGTCGTCAATTTTTATCGTCATGACGAAGCGAAAGAATACGAAGAAAGTTGTCGAATAGTCCAAGGTTCCTATGACCCAAATGTCAAGTCTGTGCAACCATCTGGTTTTCTATCCGAGCATTATACGGTGAATGGCACTGAACTAAAATATAGGATTGATTTTCAAAATACAGGAACGGACACTGCTTTCCGAGTGGTTTTAGTTGATACCTTGAGTTCGTTTTTAAATATCGCGAGTTTTGTGCCTGGAGTATCTTCTCATCCTTATTCCGTAGAGTTTGGAGGTCGAGCGGTCAAGTTTATCTTTGATCCTATCCGTCTAATAGACAGCGGTACGAACGAACCTGCCAGTCACGGGTATGTGCATTTCAAAATTAAACCTATTCAAGGACTAAGGCAAAAAACTAAGATAGAGAATCGCGCAGATATTTATTTTGACTACAATGCATCTGTTCGCACGAATACTGTCTTCAATACCATATTCGATACTATACAAATCTATGTGCCGAAAGGTGGCAGCACTATTGCAGAAAACGACAAGACTTCTGTAATTGTCTTCCCGAATCCCGCAACAGATAAGTTCTTCATTCAAATAAGCGAACCAGTTAGGGATTTATCCATAGAGATCTATGATATGCAAGGTAGATTGATAAAGACCATATCTTCTTCAAACAATCAGACAATCGAAGTTTCTGCACAAGGAATGACTAAAGGGATTTATCATATCCGATGTATCAGCGGAGAGAAGCTGATAGTGGTGAAAAAGTTGATGGTGCAGTAAGAACACGCCTCGAGGTGTGTTCCTACGAGGTGCGTTCCTACTTTTCAATCTCCCTCACCTTTTCCATCAACCAAGCCTTTTCTGCTGCGGGATGGGTTTCAGAGATTAGGATATTTAATTTGGCTATATCCGTTTTGGTTTGTTTGGAATGAATGATGCTGTGGAGTAATTTGAAAAAGTTTTTATAAATCTGCAATTGATAGGCTTTGGATTTATGGCGAAGGAGAAAGATTTTTGCATTTTGAAGGGTGCTATCTACGAGTTCCCATTCGTCGTTTTCGAAATGAGCTTTGCAGAGGAGAACACGCATGGAGAGGTTGTTTAAAAGATCTTGGGGTTTGGATAGCATAAGCAGATGTGCACAAGTAGGATAGTCTTGAACTAGTCCTGTTCGAAACCCAGTTGTGATTTAGTCAAAGCTTTGCTATATTGCTGTTCCATGAAAGTGGAAGAAATATTAAGCTACATATCAGAGAAGGAATTAGATTTTCTAGCATTAGAGACTTCGGTTGATGTACAA
>JAJTHM010000110.1 GCA_021297855.1 Sphingobacteriales bacterium
GAGAGCTGCACACATGCATTATATCCGAAGTTTCCCGAATGGGACAACCTGGTACATTGAAAATGTATTACTCGAAAGAGAGCCAACCCCGAGAACTGAAACAACTATGTACCGGGAGGTGCGGCTTGAATAACTCCTTTTTAGAGGCTCATTTATTAGTACTGCTTTTATCAAGTTTTCTTGATAAAATGCTGACATTCGCCCTAGGTGAATCGCCAGCATTACCTTTCTTTCCTTTTTTATACTTATTTGTTTTCTATACATCATAATCATCCGCCTATGGCGGATGATTTTTTTTATCTGCTAACAGCAGATTTTAAAATAGTCTCATAGCTTCCCGTATTGCACGGGATTACGAGCCTAAAAAGAGTAAATAGTCTCATAGCTCAGTTGGTTAGAGCGCTACACTGATAATGTAGAGGTCCGCAGTTCAAATCTGCGTGGGACTACTATTTCTAATTTTTTTTATACTGAAAAAGATCGCTACACTGTCCTCCCGATAATTATCGGGAGTAGAGGTCTCTAGTCCGAAAGATGAGATGGGACTACTTTTTTCCTATTTTATTTATTCTAAAGATTCTGTTTTCTGATAAGTATATGCGATAAAGATTCGCAGTTCCCTGTCTGCAAGACGCAGTCAGGCAGGAAATCTGCGTGGGACTACTATTTCCATTTTTATACTCAAAAAGAGCACTACACTGTCCCGATAACTATCGGGAGTAGAGGTCTCTAGTCCGAAAGATGAGATGGGACTACTTTTTCTCATTTGTTTTTTTCAATTACTAAACTTACCCGCAACCGTCATTCCGAACTTGATTCGGAATCCGTAACTTTTGTATATCGATGCTAATTCCTGTTTAAAGACAACTGGGATATAATTATTGTCAATGGAAACAAAGGGATGTTGAAACAATCCTGATGTATTTCAGGACAGCATGACACCGAGTAATTATCGTGCCTATGTACCCGCAACCACCTACGAGCAAACGTCTTGCTGAACTAGATTCAGCAACTCAAATACAGAAGTTGAATCTATCTTGATTTAGATCAGGATTATTTCAGCAACTCAAAAACGGATGCTGAGTTAAACCCAAAATGAGGAGTTGAATACAAGGATGTTGAAACAATCCTGATGTATTTCAGGACAGCATGACACCGAGTAATTATCGTGCCTATTTACCCACAACCGTCATTCCGTCCCGATATACATCGGGATTGATTCGGAATTTATATATTATTAATGCTTAACTAATTGCAATTTGACGAGTCATACAAGATGGGAAAGAGCGAGATTCCGTTAACAAGTGGGTTATCTTTACATTTATTTTGCTAAACCATATCCTTCGCCTTTTCAGTCAAATCATCCCAACTAGGATTAAATTCATTGATTAAATTTATCTTCCATGTTCTATGCCAATTTTTCAATTGTTTTTCTCTGTGAATGGCTTGTAATATGGAAGGAAGAAATTCATAATAAACTAGTTTGTGACAGTTATATTTTGCCGAAAATGAGTTTTTATATTTACCTTCTTTATGTTCAATTATTCTATAGTAAAGTTGACTGGTCACCCCCACATAGAGTACGGTATTATTTTTATTGGTTATTATGTAAATGTAACCTCCGCGTTCCATAGTTTTATTTTATAATGCTAAATTAAATACTTTTTTGAATTTTACAGAATTTCTTTTAAGGATAATAGTTTTTCATACAACTTAAAGCAACAAAATGGTAATAAACAGATTATCGGCAACTGTCTTCGAGCAACCGTCACGACCAGCAAACGCCATAACCCGCAACCGTCATCACCCGCAACCATCATCACCCGCAAACGTCATGCTGAACTTGTTTCAGCATCTCAAATACTGATGCTGAGATAAAACCCAAGATGAGGTGTTGAATACAAGGCTGCTGAAACAATCCTAATGTATATCAGGACAGAATAACGCCATTAGATAAAGGGATGCTGAAACAAGTTCAGTATGACACCAAGTAATTGTCATACCTATAAACATGTATATGTCATCAAGCAAACCATTATCGGCAAACGCCTTCGATCAAACGCCATAACCCGCAACCATCATCCCCCGCAAACGTCATGCTGAACTTGTTTCAGCATCTCAAATACTGATGCTGAGATAAAACCCAAGATGAGGTGTTGAATAAAAGGATGCTGAATCAATCCTGATGTATTTCAGGACAGCATGACGCCGAGTAAAGTTCATGCCTATGTAATCGCAAACGAGCAAACGACATACTGAAACAATCTTAATGTATATCAGGACAGCATGACGCCAAATGAGGCTAGACCTCTTGAAAAGTGAAAACTTTCGGGAAGTCATATTCTCCTACTGTGGACAACCTGTTAAAATTTAACAATTTTCATAAATAGCACTAAATCAATAAGAAGTGTACGAAATTCTATATTTTGACAGTCTAAATTTCAATATTCTTTAAAAAAAAGACTTGTACTCAAAAAAAAATTAAGATATCTTTACGGCTTATAAAATTAAATAATAATGTATGAATAATTAAGAAAGGTTATTCGAAAAATAAATATTTATTAATGCATATGCAAAAAAAATTATACCCCAATTACTCAACCAAATTTAGTTTTTATGAAAAAGAATTCTACCCCAACTTGTAGTCAAATCTCATGTACAGCTGGAGATATGAATGCAAAAAACTCACAACTCTTACTAAAAACAACCCTCTTACTCCTAATAGGTATATTGAGTTTTAGCAATATCTCGGCACAGTATTCTGGTACTATAACTATCCCTAGTGGAAGTTTTACAGGCACCAGTGCCCTTGCTACCTTTATAGATTCCCTCAATGTACAGGGTCTAGGTGGTAATTTGACCGTCAATGTCACGGCATCTTACACTGCTCCTACAGATGGCTATAGCCTCGGTAGTGCGGCACTGAATAGCTCTATGGCAGGACGCACCCTTACCTTTAATGGTAATGGAAATATAATTACAGCTCCTGTAGGTACTAGAAGCGTAACTACAACAGTAGCTTTTACTGGAATTCTCGATTTTATATGGTGTTTACGAGGTACAGATAATGTAAGGATAAATAACTTCACTTTCCTTGATCCTAGTTCTAATGCCACTGCAGCGCAGCAAATGGAAGCAGCTGTTGCTATGTTTAACTTTAATGCAACGGGAACATTTGATGGTTGTCAGTCGATATCAATTACGGGTAATACGTTTAATATGGCTAATAATGGAGGTTCGGCAGTGATTCAAGCAATGCCTCATACTCGATTTTCTAATACTACTTTGGGCTGGGGGGCAATAGAAGATAAACATCGAGATATCACTATTACAGGCAATACCATGCAAGAAGGATATTCATTTCTAGCCTTTAGAGGACCAAGTAATGATAACAAAACAAGAAAGTATTTGATAGAGAATAATACGATTATAAATGTAGGTGGTATAGCTCCTTCCTTTCCTAATCAAGCAAATGGTATTTGGGCGCAAGCAACAGATAGTATTATTTGCCGAAACAACCTCATTATGTCAGACTCGGCGCATTCTGTTGGAACTTGGAATGGTATTTTTCTAAATCCCTTGGGTGGTTCAGACGTTATATCTGGAAACACCATACGTATGAGAAAAGGACACACGACTATCAATAACACCTTCGTCGGTATTTCAATCTCTTCATTTAATAGTAGTCAAGAGTCAAGAAATAGCAATGTCATCGTAAGAAAAAATAGCATTCGCATTGATTCTATAGTGGCTGGGTTTCCAGTAACCAATTTTGTGAATTATACAGGGTTTCAAATTTCTGGACCTTATAATTTTGATGCAGGTATAGCACAGCATAGAGATTTTAGATTTTTTATTGATAGTAATGATATTGATAGCTGTATTATTCAAGGAGCTGGACAGTTTATAGGGTTTACATATAATGGTAGCACCTCAACGGGTAATATTCACAAAGCCTATTTTCAAAATAATAGAATCACAAACCTAAGAAGGAATGGTAATCCTGGTACAACCTTTGGATTTAACTGTACTACCATTCAGGATAGCTTTATTTTAGCGAATAACACCATAACAAACATCAGTGCACAGCCAGTAACGGCGAGTACCAGCACTTTCGGTTGTGTGCCATATAACGTTAGTGCTACCAGCACAAGTCCAAGAATAAATATCATGATATTTAATAACTTGGCTGAAAATATTTGGGCAGGAGGCAATAGTGGGGTCTCTTTTTCACCAACCCATCAAATTCAAAACCAATTTGGAGGTTTTGGAAACTTCAGGGTGTTTAATAATAGATTTAGAAAATTTCTCATAAGATCTAGTGCAGCATCTAACCCAGCAGGTGGTTTCGTGACTCCTATATTTATAAATAGTAATTCCCCAGATATACATGTCTATAATAATGTGGTAGATAGTATGGAAGTTTCAAATACCTTGACTACCTTCTCTACTACAGGTGAAATAAGAGGGGTCATTATTAATGGAGGACTTACAGGGACATTTAATATTTATAATAATCATTTTGGAGACTTTTTTACTCCTCATACAAATAGTACCAATAATATGTTTGGGGTGCTTGTTAATACCACTTCTTCGCCTTCTGTCGTAAATATCTACAACAATACTATTCGCTTCGGTAGAACTGGCATATTGACGGGTACTGCCAATACTTCTGCCTTCGGGGGTGCGGGTATTTTCTTTAATTCGGGTGCGAATGCAACATCTGGAGCGGTGAATATAAAAAATAATATCATTGACATCAATGCGACTCCAGGTACCTCTGCCAACTGGGCTTGTGTGAAACGATCTTTTGGTACTGCTGGTGTCAAACCTATCAATTTCCTTTCAACGAGTAGCAATAATACCTATCGTATAAATACTGGTATGGGAAATTACTATTACAGTGAGGGTACAGTTAGTGCTGTTACCAATGGTTTTACAGAATGGACAGCCAATGCTACCTTTACCAATGATGCACTTTTCGATGGTCCATGTAGTGCTTACAAAGGCTTTATGCAGGGAGAGGCATTTACTATCTCCAATACTGAAACATGGGTAGCGGGTCCAGTTGCGAATACCTTCATGCCATCTGGGACTACGTTGTCAAAAAGCTCTGCAGAGCCAATAGTATTTATTACAACTGACCTCAACGGTGGAGGTCGTGGAGCTACGCCAGATCGCGGAGCTTTACAGTTCACCGGTACAGGCTCTGATATTTTCGCTCCTAGCATTTCCTATATAGATATTCCTAACCTATTCTGTACCACAACGGCTAGTCTGCGTGCTGATATTACAGATAATGCTGGCATCAACACTACTTCTGGTACGCGTCCTCGCTTGTATTTCAAAAAATCAACGGAGACCAATACCTTCGGAGCGGCTAATACCAGTGCAGGAAACGGTTGGAAATGGGTAGAGGCATCCAATACCTCTTCCCCTTTTACGTTTAATTTTAATTACAGCTTATTAAATTCCGCAGTTGCTTCAGGTGATATTATTCAATATTTTGTAGTAGCCCAGGATTTAGTCGGTACGGCCAATGTTGGAGCTGTTGCCGCGTCCTTCACAGGGGGCTGTCCTGCTTCTGTCAATATTGCTGGCACAGCAGCTATTACAGGTGCTACGAATACCAAGTCATTTTCTGTCAACACCTCTCCGCCTTCCTATTCAATAGAGCATACGCCGGTTACTTCATGTCAAGGCGATACATTGTTGCTGAGAGTTGTTATAGATAGTAGTGCGGCTCTTATGCGAACTTATACTGGTTTGACTACAATTCAAGTTGGTGCGAATGCTGGTGGAGCGGATATCGATACCTTTACACTTGGAACGGCAACCAATTTTTCTGCTTGTAATTCTACTTCGGGTCCTACTCCTGGGGCTGCAGGTAACGGGCTGCCAGCTTCTATTGCAGATAGATATTCAAATTATGTGACATCGTCTTTAGGGACTTTTACTGACCTATTCGCAGGAACGAGTGTGAATTTCAGAACATCTATAGCTAGCTTCGGTTCATCAGTCAGTGGTACTACAACTTCTACATTCGGCATATTGATAGACTATAATAGAAATGGAGTACTAGAATCTCCAGCTGAGCTTGCCTTTACCACGACTTATATACAAACTCTTTTGACATCAGGAACTACCTGTACGCCAACAAATAATGTCTCTGGCGTTATTAACGTCCCTAGTAGTGCAGTGCCTGGTCCTACTTTGTGTCGTGTTATGGCCCTAGTAGGTACATCTACAACGGCTCCAACGGCTACTACAACTGGTACTTGGGGTGAGGTCGAAGATTATATAGTCATGCAGAAAGTTCAACCAGATCCAAACTTCACTACGCATAAATGGATGACGAATAAGACGGGAACTACTGTCTTGGGAACTACGAATCCTATTCGTTTACCTTCGTATGATACGACTACTATATACACAGATACTCTAGACTTTGTAGGTTGTAAACTAGCCATTACGAAATCGATTACAGTCAATCCTGCACCGCGTGGATTAAGAACATTCAATGCTACTCAGTGTGGTCCAGGTGTACCACCCGTTAGCTTCAGAGTTAGAGATTCCAATGCATATACCTTCCCTGTAATTGAGTGGTATGCTGCAGCAGCAGGCGGTAGCCCTTTGCAGCAAGGCATTGATACCATATATTTAAATCCTATCAATACTACAACCACCTTATTTGTTCGTATTCAGAATCCAACTAGTGGATGTTGGAGTGCTAGATCACCTATTACCCTAACGGTCACGGCTTCTGATTCTATAGTAGGACGTGCGAATGGTGTGCGGGATACCTTTAGAGTTTGTCAAGGTCTACCCCTCAATCTCACTGCACTCAACGTGCAGTCAGGTGGTCCTACTAAATCATTTGACACCTTTACATGGTCTGGCACCGTACCAGGGGTTTCTTTCCCTCTCAAAAATACAACTGGGTCTCAAACCATAAGTCCTACTGCAGGGGGCAATTATAGCTTATTTGTAGATGCCATCGATACAGGTACTATGTGTGCGGCGAGAGATACTGTCATGCTTCTTATGCAACCTAATCCATTCGCAGGTGGTCAAGCCTTTATCAATGCGGCACCGAATCCAGCATGTATCGGTACTCCTATTACGCATAACCTGCGTATGGCCAACTCATTGGCCACTATGCCCACCTATGCTTTAGGTGCAGGTACGTCATCACAAACGACAGGTTGGGCGCAAATAGATACATTCCAAATAGATAACTTCATAAATAGCTCTGCCTCATGTGCTGGACTGGCACCCGCTGCAGGTCCTGCCGCAAATGGTCTACCTGCTTCTTCACTTAATGCTGCTACTCCTGCAGGTGGGCGGTATTCAAATTATACCAGTGCTACCGCTGTTGCAGCCTTGCCTTCAGCTCGTCCAGTATTGATAGCTAATACAAATGTAAATTTTAATGTTAAAATAGCTTATGCTGGCACTAGTTTTACTGGAACGAATGCAGTATCTATTTTCATCGATTACAATAGGAATGGAGCCATAGAGCTACCGGCAGAAAGAGCTTATATGTCTCCAGCGAATTCATTTTCGGGTAGTTCAACTGGTGCTACATGTAATCCTGGACCTACCGTGTCAGGAACGATCGCTATACCTGCTAGTGTAGTCAGCGGCCCTGCTCTTTGTAGAGTTATGCAAGGAACTAATGCTAGTGCTACTAATACGCAAATCACGAGTCCAAATACCAATTCTAACAACTGGGGTGAGACCGAAGATTATATTGTCACCCTTATAGGTAGTGCAGATACGAATACCACTAAACTCTCATGGAGAAACAATGCAGCTTCTACACCAGGGGTTTTAGGTACTGACAATGTCTTAGTGCACAATCTTCCGAATGCAACAACAATTTATAATGTGCGCATGGTCAATGGACTTTGTATAGATACTTTGAGAGATACAATAACGAATGCTGTTCCACCTTTAGCTTTAAATACCATAGTAGGAGGAACATCTGCATGTTTCGGTGAATCGTTAAGACTCTCTGTGACCTCTACGGGCGGTTGTATTCCTCATACCTATGTATGGTCTATGCTATCAGGTGCTGGTACGATTACGAATTTAGGAACTGGAAATCTAAGAGATTCTATTAATTTCTTAGCAACAGGATCTTCAGGTGCTCGCACAGTGCGATGTATCGTGACAGATAACGCTGGTGCGAAAGATACCTCAGACCACGTCATATCCTTCAATAATCCGACCCCGAGTGCGGTAGTTAAAGATACGATTTGTGGTTTGAATAGCGCTACACTTTGTGCTACAAGTTCCGTGACTTCCGATGTGCTTCGTTGGTATAGTTCACCGACTTCGTTTGTTACCCTACAAGAAGGCAATTGTTATACTACACCTGCTTTAAATCAGGAAACTGTATTTTTCGTTAGACAATTTACTTCAGTTACAGATAGCTGTAATCCTTTCAATAGTGCCAGTATATTTGGTATATTAAATACGATATATGGTGATGAGTTTACCGTCAATAAAAGGCTAATTGTAAATTCTGTAGACGTATACCCATTTGTTGCATCTGCTAGTACGACTACACCTGCTACTGTGACAGCGAGGATATCTATCTTAGATGCAGGTGGTACAGAGGTTTTTGTATCTCCACCACAGACTTTTAATAACGTTATAAGTGCCACTGCTGCTGCTGCGTCAACAAACCCAGGTTTTAAATTTCCTTTGGGAGCTGGTCTAGCACCTGGAGTTTATCGTATGTTTTTTAAAGATTATACTGGTCCTTCGGGTTGGCTATACAGAAGTACAACAGGTGTATTACCCCAATCTACAGCTAGTAATAGTTTAATTGTAAATAGAGGATTAGATATTAATGGAACTTCTTACCCAACAATAAATTTCTATTTCTGGAACTGGCAGGTAGAAGAAGGATGCTGGGGTGCAGCTACACCAGATACGGTGAAGTACACAGCTCCACCAGTATTGACTTTATCTAGAAAGCTAGACTCTGTTTGCTCTCTAGGATCTACGATTCCTGTGACCTTGACTTCTCCTAGTCCATTATCTACTTATAACAGCTATACGTGGACACCGAATACAGCAATTTCTGGAGATAGTGCTAACGGTTATATTTTCTCTGAAACAGCTCCTGCTACACATACTTATGTGTTAAGAGCTTTGCAAACTGGTGGATTGCAATGTGCTACTAATGATACGTTTAGACTAAAGGTGAAGTCTTTACCAGAAGTTATTCAAAAGGTACCAGCGTCGGCTTCAGTCGCTATTTGCAATGGTACCATACAAGAATTACAAGCCGTTAGTGGGGGTGTAAATTCTTCAAAGATTGGTACTGGTACTGCATCTAGTGCAGCTACATTTGTGCAGACTCCATTTAATGGCTTCTTCATGGATCAGCGTGCACATTATATTTATACAGCAGCCGAACTATCAGCCTTAGGATATAGTGCAGGAAATATTGATTCTATTGGATTTTTAATTACAGGAAATAATACGGCTAATCCTGTCAGCGGAACAGCAACTACCATGTCTCTTGTTCCTACATTAACTGTGAGAGTGGGTCATATAACAGGAGCTACCTTAGGTACTGGTGTAGCATCACCTGGTTTAACAGTGGCGAGTATTACTAATTATTCAATACCTACTTCTGGTTTTCCAGTTTTGAGAACAATTCCTTTTAACTCTAACGTATTTAATTGGGATGGAGTAAATAATGTACTTGTAGAAGTTTGCTACGATAATAGTATGTATTGGAATACTGGATCAGTTACAGTAGAAGGTACAACAATGTCTGGAACAATGTCAGCAGGTATTCAACAGGATTTACCAGCAGGTAATGTCTGTGCAAATACAACAAATGGTACCTCTACGTTTAGACCAAACGCCTATTTCTATCAAGCTAAAAAATCACCAATTACATGGTCTCCTACAACAGGATTATTTAGAAATTCAGGTGCTACATTAAATTATACAGGAACTAATCGAGATACTGTATGGTCTAAACATAATGATACAATAAAGTATTATATGACTGCCACACATGCTAATACTTGTACTCGTCGAGATAGCATAACAATAAATGTAAAAGATAGTGTAACCATCAATACACAACCACCAAGTTTCGCAGCCTTCTGTGCTGGAGATACCATCAAGGTTTGTGTTGGTGCGTCCTCGACCAGTCCTATCACCTATCAGTGGAAGAAAAATGGATTGAACATTAGTTCAGCATTAAACCCATCCGCTATTACAAGTTGTTTAGTTATACCTAATTCTACCCAAGCAGATTCTGCTACTTATGAAGTAGATTTATCTACGGGAGCTCCATGTACCGATAAAACCTCTATTGGTGCTGTAGTTAAGGTAAGATTACCTATAGTTATCACTACTCAGCCTAAAGATACTGCGGTTTGCGTAGGTTCTCCTATGGCAGTGATAGCTGTGGCTCAGAATGATAGTTCTAGAAGATGGACGCAGATAGGAGGCTCTAATACAGGTACTAATAATACCTATAGTTCTAGTAGTACGGTATATCCTGATAGTGGTCGTTATTTTATAACCTATTATCCAAATTCACCTTGTCCTGCTAGAAATAGTGATACCGTGAGAGTGAGAGTTTTACCTCCTGCTCAGATCAATACAGATCCAGTTACACTGACCAATCTTTGTATTGGAGATTCTGTGACTCTAAAAGCAACGCATCAAGGGGCCCTTGGCTTCCAGTGGTTGAAAAATGGTTCAATTATAGCAGGTGCTACAAGAGATTCATTGACTGTCAAAGCCAATACGCAGGCAGATTCGGGAACTTATCAGTTAGTCGTTTTAGCGGCAATAGGTTGTATTCCTGATACTTCTTCCGTCACGGCAGGTATCGTCAAGATAAATTTACCAGTAAATATTACTGTTCAGCCATTGGCTAAGACCTTTGTTTGTCAGAATTCACCATTCAATGCGAGTGTGACAGCAAGCAATACAACAGGTTATCAGTGGGAAAAAGATATGACAACTATCTTTGCTGCAACGGGTACGTCATATACTATCAATAGCACGCAACCTTCTGATGCAGGTGTGTTTAGAGTGTTAGTAAAGGGTATTGCTCCATGTCCAGATGTATATTCTACAAACGATACGCTTGTTGTGACTACATTGGCAGCTATGACCACCCAACCTACAGCCTTCCAGGTTTGTGAAGACCAGTCTATTTCTATCACAGGTGCGGCCTCGAATGCGGCAAGCTATCAGTGGTTATTGAATGGTTCGCCAATTGGAGCACCAAATGGTATAGCTCAAACATATACCAAAGGTGGTAGCCCAGCTACCATGGCTGATAGTGGCATGTATCGATTAGTAGCTTTATCAGCAAATGCTGGAGCTACGGTTTGTAAAGCAGATACTTCTACTGCTGTACTCGGTGCAGTCGTTCGAAAAATAGCCATCACTACCCAGCCATTAGCTAAAACCTTTGTGTGTCAGAATTCAGCATTTAATGCTGGGATCACGGCTCAAAATGTAACGGCTTATCAGTGGAGAAAAGATGGAGTAGATGTATCTATAGGTACAGGCGGAACATCTGCAAATTATAGCATTGCTAGCACGCAACCTTCTGCTGCAGGTATTTATACAGTAGAAATGGTGGGTATCGCTCCTTGTCCTAATGTAACCAGCACGAATGATACACTTCAAGTGACGACTTTAGCAGCTATGACTACCCAACCTACAGCCTTCCAGGTTTGTGAAGACCAATCTATATCTATTACAGGTGCAGCGTCAAATGCAGCTAGCTATCAGTGGTTATTCAATGGCACACAAATAAGTGCACCAAATGGTATAGCTCAAACATATACCAAAGGTGGTAGCCCAGCGACTATGGCAGATAGTGGAATGTATCGATTAATAGCTCGTTCTGCCAATGCAGGTGCTACGGTTTGTAAAGCAGATACTTCGATTGCAGTTCTTGGAGCTGTCGTTAGAAAAATAGCTATCACTACACAGCCATTGGCTAAGACATTTGTCTGTCAGAATTCAGTATTTAATGCTGGAATCACAGCTCAGAATGTAACGGCTTATCAGTGGAAAAAAGGCGGTACGAATGTATCTACAGGTACAGGTGGTACGACAGCCAACTATATCATAGCGAGTACGCAGCCAGGTGATGCAGGTATTTATACAGTAGAAATGGTGGGTATTGCCCCTTGTCCGAATGTAACTTCGACCAATGATACACTTCAAGTCACCACCTTGGCAGCTATCACTTCACCACCAGCTTCTGGAATAGTACGTTGTGAAAATCAAAGTTTCACATTGAATACTGCTGCTACCAATGCCGCTAGTTATCAGTGGTTGAGAAATGGATCTTCTGTAGGTACAAACTCTACAGCTTATAGTATAGGCTCAGCTACTATGACAGATAGTGCTTCCTATAGAGTTGTTGCATTGTCAGGTAATGCAGGAGCTACTGTTTGTAAAGCGGATACCTCTGCACCAGTTTTAGTAACTGTCAATAGAGCTATTCTAATTAACACTCAACCAGCATCCTTCTCTTATGGTTGTATCGGTGCGAGCTTTAATCTAAATGTAGTGGCTCAAAATGCTACTGGATATTCATGGAGAAAAGCTGGTTCACCTATAGGTCAAACAACCAGTACGATGACCATAAATCCATTTGGCTATGCAGATACCGGAAACTATGATGTTGTCATCTCTGGTCGTCCTTCATGTCCTAATGTGACATCAAATAATGCCAAGGTCGATTCTACAACGGCAGCCTTCGTCACCGTAGAACCAGTAAATACCGATGTATGTTTGAATGGAACACTAAATCTCAGTGTTACAGCACAAGCAGCGCAGTCTTATCAGTGGAGAAAGAATGGCACCAACATATCAGGAGCCACAAATAGCACCTATACCATCAGCAATGTTGGGTATGGAGATGCAGCCAACTATGATGTCATTGCAGTCGCCTATTTCGGATGTACGAATGATACTTCAAGAGCAGCAGCAGTCACCATTAGCACACCACTTGCTATTACGACTCCGCTCGCACTCACTGATGTGAAGTGCGAGGGTCAGAATATTAGTTACACTATAGGTGTTTCTGGTACAGGCCCATATACATATAACTGGAGATTGAATGGTTCGACCGTTGGTACAAACAATTCCAATTATGCTAAGAGTGGAGTCATGACTTCTGATTCTGGAAAATATGTAGTGTCTATAATAGGAAGCCCAGCCTGTCCTATGATTTATGATACGATAGACTTAGATATCAACAGAACACCTGTCGTAACCACAGCTCCTAACGGCGCTAACCCTATTTGTTTAGGCGTTAATTCTACGATTAATGTTGCCACAGTAGATCATTCAACCATTGAATGGCATAAGGCGGGCATTGGTTATACAGGTCAGACTGGAAGTACATTCAATATAACAAATGCTCTAACAGCGGATGCTGGCAACTATTTTGTCGTAGCTAAAGCTCAACCTGCTTGTTCTGATGTGACTTCTAGTCAATTTACCTTAGTTGTGAATACTCCAGCTAGTGTAGCCTTGCATCCTACAGGGGCGGCTATCCTTGAAGACCCTGCTGGTAGCCATACCATGAATGTAATAGCTGGCGGTACGGGTCCATTCACATACCAGTGGTTTAGAGAAGGCAATCCTATTCTAGGAGCTACTACAAATTCTTATGCAATTACAAACTACGTTCCAACCTTGGATTCTGGTACTTACTATTGTAGAATTACAGCACCTTCACCTTGTAGCAACTCGGTGAATTCAAATACGGCAAGAATTTTGACTATTAAGTGTCCAGCCATTGTTACTAATCCTACAAAGAATGTCAATATTTGTGCTGGTGCAGCATTTAGTTTGGATGTAACTGCTACTGGGGTTAAGAGTTATCAGTGGTTCAAGGGTACAACAGCTATACCTGGAGCCACCTTTGCTAACTTCTCCATTCCAAAAGCCACGCCTTCTAATTCAGGAGTCTATAGATGCAGATTGTTTGCATTTAATGATGCAACGTGTGATATCACCTATACCGATTCTGCTGTAGTGGTTGTCAAGGATCAACCAATCATTACTAAGCAACCAGTTGGGGTTAGTTCTTGTGCAATATCTACTCATACCATGACAGTAGAAGCTACTTATGGTGAAACGTATCAGTGGTTTAGAAATGGAATTGCTATCTCACCAAATGGCGATAAGGCTACTTACACTTACAACAATGTGAACTTGCTCGGCGATGAGTTTTATGTAGTGGTTGGAAACAACCTTTGTTCTGAGGTAACATCGAATAAGATAGTTCTGAAGAATGTAAATCCAGCTAGTCAGGTATATCTAACAGGTTCTACCGTATTCAATCTGGTAGAACGATGTGAAGATGCCAATGGTTGGACTTATTACTCTACTTCAGCACAAAGTGAACAACTCTTGATGGCTATTAAGAAGAACGGAAACAACTTCACCGCTAAACCAGATATCGAGTTGATGGGCAATATTCGTGAAATCTCCCCGAACAATAATGAGAACAGAGGAGCCATTTTAGGATCAGCCTTATTTAACTTAGATATTCAAGGTAAGGTGGATGTTCCTTACGAAGTGAAGTTCTTCTATTCTAAAACGGATGCAGATTTGTTATTAAATAGATTTACTCAAATACGTCTAGCTAATCCAGGTAATTTCTCAACAGACCGAATTGATCTCACTTTTGTACTGAGTGCTCAAAGAGCATTTACAAGTCAGTTGTGGAATAATATGACTATTCCTGTTAACTTTGAGCACACTATCTCACACAGGGATAAAGAATTTGGCACAGAGAATAATGTCCACTTTGTCATATTGAAAAACTTGGTGAGTCCAAAATTAGGTGGTACAGCCTTTATGGATTATAAATTAAAGTCTAGTTCTAGTATCACATCCACGAATTCAAATGGATTTGGTTTCTCCTTATATCCTGTACCTACCACAGATGGTAAAGTGACAGTAGATGTGAGCAGTAAGAAATTGAAGCCAATTACATTCACGGTTATGGATGTGACAGGAAGAGTAGTCGCTGTATTTAATGAAAAGCATTCAAGTCTTGAAAGTTCTCATTCATTTGACTTCAGTAAACTCGCTAATGGTAACTATCAGATGATGATCTCTAATGATGAGGATTCAGCAATCGGTAGATTTACTATATCCAAATAACACTAGAAATTAGTGTCAATATTAAAAGGTTTCAGAAAGCCGCTCTGCAAAGAGCGGCTTTTCTTTTTATGGACAGTTTACTATTCATATAAAGGATAAAAACTGATTCCAAGGTAAACGAAAATGGCTAAGTTTGCGTCTAATTGATAAATTCTTATCCAATGCCAACGAATGCGAATTCAATGGATATCATTTCAATGAGAGATGTATCTATATATCAGAATGATTTTCAAGTACTCCGCGAGGTCAATCTCAGACTAAAAGAAGGAGAGTTTGCCTATCTGATAGGAAAGACAGGAAGTGGGAAAAGTACACTTTTAAAATCCCTCTATGGTGCATTGCCTATTATTGCGGGTCAGGCTCAAGTAGCTGGCTTTGATTTAAAAAAGTTAAAGACAAGCAAATTATATATCCTGAGGAGATCCTTGGGTATCGTTTTCCAAGATTTTCAATTGCTGACAGACCGCTCCATTGTAAAAAACTTAGAATTCGTGCTACGCGCCACTGGTATAACCGATAAAGCAGATATAAATATGCGCATTAGCAATGTTTTGACTCTAGTCAACATGAATGATAAGGGCTATAAGATGCCACATCAGTTATCTGGCGGTGAGCAGCAGCGAATAGTCATAGCCCGGGCTTTATTGAATAGACCAAAGCTAATTTTAGCGGATGAGCCCACAGGCAATCTCGATCCCGATACCTCGGATGAGATTATGCGACTATTGATTCATATAAATAAAAATCATAACACAGCCATTCTCATGGCGACTCATAATTATCAGTTGATCGAGAAATACCCCTTTAGACTGATAAAAGTGAGTGGCGGTAAAGTGATCGATGAAGATACTTTTTTCTCTTAATTTCTATATTAAACTATCATCTAATCTTGTTAAAAAAGCCATTAAAGCATATTTTTCGATTCCTAATGGCAATTTTTTTATTGCTCGTGTTGCTGTTATTGCTTTTGCAATTGCCATGGGTGCAAAATAGACTAGTTGATTGCATTTCCAGCGAATTGTCTAAATCCATAGGTTCAGAAGTAAGCGTTGGTAACGTATCTATTGATTTTTTATCCCGACTGCACATCAATAACGTATTGATTCGAGATTATAAAAAAGACACCTTAATTTTTGTGGGTAGTTTATCAAATAAACATCTGCTTGATTTTTCAATCGATGAACCGCTGCAGTTTATTGGTCAAAAGCTAACCCTAACGGATGTCAAATTTTACCTGGACAATACCATTCAGGACAGCGTATTTAATGTGACTAAAACGTTTCGCAAGTCTCCTCCCAAAATAAAGAATACCTCAACCGCTCCTAACGCTCCCAAAGGTAAATCAATTAGCAGCTTATTGCGTTTCGGAATATTGAATCTAAATAATGTAAATTTTAGACTTCGCGATAAATATAATTACCAGACTATTTCATTTCATTTACATGAATTGGACTTAGATGCTAATCAATTGAAATTTTCAGATTCAATATGGAAATTGGGTAATCTGGACTTAGTTAAGCCAACGGTTTCGATTGTTCATCACCCAGCTCCATATACCCCAAAATCCTATAAGCCAGAATATTTAAAACTCCCATTTCAGCTTCATTTGGATAGGTTGAATTTGGAGAATGCAAAACTGAGAATAACAAATGAAAAATCACCCAAAAGTCCTGCTGATCAACTTACATTTTCAGATTTGGATGTAAGAAATATTTTTCTAGTGGCAGAAGACGTAGAATTGCGCCAGCGCTCCATACAAGGTAAGGTAAGGCATTTACGGGCTATTGAAAAGAGTGGTTTGGGCATTACAGATCTTAAAACAAACTTCTTTATGAATTCGTACCGGATGGAGGCCAAGGGGTTAAATTTTAAAACCAACAATTCTACTATTAAAGGCTACTTGCGATTTAACTATAAACATATGCGAGAGTACCTCCGTTTTGCAGCTTGGGTCAATGTAACGGGAGATGTCAACGGAAGCAATATCAGTTTAAAGGATTTGGCCTATTTTGCACCAACGCTCAAACCTTGGAAGCATCTTGATGTAAAATTTAATACCATAGCCAGGGGGAAAATGAATGATCTAAACTTGCTCAATCTCAATGGCAGTTTAAATGAAAATAAAATAAAGTTTAAAGGCGAAATGCGGGTCATGGATTTGTTTACAGATAAAGGACTTAATACTTTAGCGCATTTGAAAAACTTTAGTTTTGATAAGAAGGATATTGAGTTTGTATTTCAAAAGAATGACCTGCCTGCGGAGATAGAGCGGTTAGGTGTGATGACATATGATGGCGAATTTATAGGAAATCCTACAAAGTTTACACTCAATGGTGAACTGCTATCTTCTAAGGGAAAAAGTATTCTGAAGGAGACCAGTTTTAATTTTACCCAACCCCAATCTCCTAAATATAAGGGGAACATTCAACTGCTCGATATTCATTTGAGTGATATCCTAGCTGGCGGCAGCCCTATTGATCATTTATCTGCCAAAGTTTTCGTCGATGGAGAAGGCTTTGATGTCAATTCTCTGAATTCATACATTAAGGGCGATGTATCAAGCGCTACAATTAATGATAAAGTTTATTCCAACTTCCAAGTAGATGGCAAAATCCAAGATAAGGTTTTTTATGGCGAAATAAGATCCTTGGACCCCAGTCTTAGTTTTAACGCAAATGGCAAAATTTCTATGCAGGAAGCTATTCCTGATCTAGAACTTCAGATCAATTTAGATAATATAGATCTACAAAAGCTAGGATATACAAAAAAGAAACTGCACCTTTATGCTAATTTATATGGAATAGGACGAGGCAAAAATTTGGATGAAATGCTTGGGACTATGAATATAAAAGATATGTTTATCATCGATAGAACTAAGGACAATAAGATGTATGGGTTTTCAAATATAACCATAGAAAAAGACATTTTTGAAGAGTCGGGAAATAAATATTTACAAATAAATTCTGAGGAGATTAATGCCAGTTTGGTAGGAGAATATAGAGTTTCAGATTTAACTAGTTTACTGAAAGATTACTTCATTAGCTATTTGGCTATCAATAAAAGCCTAGTTAATAAGCGAAGCTATGAATCCTCCTATTTCAATTTAATTCTAGAGGTCAAAAATCTAAGAAACTATTCTTTGGTTTTGCATCCCGAACTCAAAAATATTGGTCGCGGCAAATTGAACGCTAGATTTAATGGATTAGAAAACAAAATGACCATTGAAGGGGAATTCAATCAGACAGAATATCTTGGATTTAAGTTTCCTTTAATCAAGCTATCCAATTTATCTAGCAATACGAATTTTAAATCGACTTTGAACATTGATAGTGTATATTTTGAGAATAAACTGGCTATTACTCCATTTATGGCTAGATTATCTCAGGGCACGGATGGACTTGATCTTGCGGTAGAATTACTCAATAGAACGGACGATAAATTTGTTGACTTTAATTGCAGTATAAAAAAAGATAGTAATGATTATTTTTTTCACCTCAAACCATTTAATTCATATTTTGGAAGAAAAGTTTGGACAGTACATCCTGATAATCTCGTAAGACTAAACATGAATGATAAGATACTGCAAGTTGAAAATCTCGAACTTTTAAAAGATATTCAATCGATTAAATTCGAAAATCAATCCGAAGATTTTAATTCATTAATGTTGAAATTTGAAGAGGTTAAATTAGAAGAACTTATTAGTGGGTTTTTGCCGATATTGAAAACATTTAAAGGTAAATTAAATGGCACAATAGAGGTGTCTGATTTATTGACACATCCAAAGCCTGTGGCTAATATAAGTGTAGCAAATATGATGTGGGATAACGAAAATATCGGTGGGCTCACGTTGACAAGCGACTTAAAAGATGAGATTGTTCATTCAGACTTTTCTCTTTATGGAGATTCGTATCGCTTATATTCAGAGGTTTTTTATAACTCCAAAGCTGGATTCGACTCCTTATATTCGGTGCATCAAATAGAGCGATTTAAGCCTAATATTTTAAATAAAATTCTCGGAGATTTGGTGTATGAAATGGATGGAAATTTACACGGAGAGCTTCAAATATTCGGACCTTTGGATGCCTTAAATGCCAATGGAAAAATAGTTGTAGATAGTCTTAGAACTGGGATTCATACCATATATACCAAGTATAATACCAATAGGCAAACCATTGAAATTGTACCTGGGAAGTTTATTTTTAATCAATTTAAATTTTATGATGAGGAGGGAAATGAAGGCACCGCATCAGGGTTTATCAATTACAATAACTTGAAAAAATATGATTTGTTTCTAGATGCATCTTCATCTAAATTGTTATGTATGAACTCAACAAGTAGCAATAACAGCACTATTTATGGCAAGGTATATGCTGATGCCGATATAAAGTTTAGAGGTACTATTGGGGATCGTATTTCTATCCTCTCCAAAGGTAGAAATTTAGCTAATTCTATATTACACATTAATCTTGAAACGATTCAAAAGTCTGGCAAATATGGGTTTTATGAGTTTGTTCCTAGAGATACCTTTCAAAAAAAATCTAATCAATTGATAACTCGACGCTCGAAAAAGATAGGAGGTGTGAACTTGGATTTTGAGTTTGATATTACAAGAGATGGTAAATTATTTATCATCATGGATCCAAGTGTAGAGGATAGAATAGAGTGCAGTGGGCAAGGAAGGATTGCTTTTAAGATGACACCTGAAACCGAATTGGATATCAAAGGTTCTTATGAAATTTTTTCTGGAACCTATCTATTCACTTACCAGAATTTGATACAACGATTGTTCTATTTAAACAAAGGAGGTACAATGACTTTTGTAGGAGATCCTCGCGCTTCTCTGATTGATGCCTCTGCTACCTTTACTACAAGGGCGAGTGCCCAAGAATTGATTTCTGCTTATTTTGGCAGTACAGATAACTCCCGGATTATCAGCGCAGCCAAGAGTAATGTGAAGACGAATATAATTTTGAAGCTGAAGAATAGAATAGCTCAACCTGATATCTCCTATGAATTGAAGGTGGATCAAAACAATCCAGAGGTCCAAATTGCCTTTGAAGCTATAGAATCGACCACAAGAAACAATGAAGCAGAGATGAATAAACAGGTCATTGGATTATTGATGTTTAAAAGATTTTTCCCACCCACCTTTACTGGTTTTTCCCAAAATCAAAATCCTAATAATGCCGTGCAGTCTGATATTCAAAACACACTATCTGATGTTGTAACAGGGAGACTATCAGGCTATATCAGTGACTGGATGCAGAATACCTTTAAAGGGCTGAATTTTGGACTTTCTTATAAAAACTACAGCCAGTTAACCCAAGATGAGAGTCTTTCAAATACCCGAAATGAATTAAAGATAGCCATCTCTCAGCGACTTTTAAATGATAGATTAGTTTTTAATCTTGGAGGAAATTATGATTTTGGTCGTGGGCAATTTAATAATACCAATACCGCTTTTTTTGGGGGAGACATGGATATAGAATATTTATTGACCCCACTAGGCAATGTGCGTGCGAAATTCTATTCCACACTATCCAATGACCCATTGAACTCCGTCTATATTAATAAAACTGGAGTAGGTATTCTAATCCAAAAGGATTTTGATGAGTTTAATCAATTGTTTAAGAAGAATAGATTAAAATAGATTTCGTAGTAATTTACTCTTGGTTATATTTCTATGGGTTCAATTTTAAAATAAATTTATGTTCGAGGGATTAAAAGTAGTTGAGTTGGCTAGTGTATTGGCTGGTCCTATGGTGGGGAGTTTTTTTTCAGAGTTGGGGGCGGAAGTTTTAAAGATAGAAAATAGCAAGACTGGAGGCGATTTAACGCGTCATTGGAAACTGCCATCGGAAGATAAATCAAAACTAATTTCGGCCTACTATGCTTCTGCCAATTATCGTAAATCTTCTCTTTTCTTGGATTTGTCGAAAGAGGCGGATTACCTAAAGGCTTTAGCAGCAATAAAAATTGCGGATATCGTATTGGTAAATTTTAAACCAGGAGATGCTATCAAGTTGAATTTGGATTATTCTTTAATAAAGAAGATCAACCCCACAATTATATATGCCGAGCTAACGGGATTTGGACAAGACGATCCGCGATCCGCCTTTGATGTGGTCCTTCAGGCGGAGACTGGGTTTATGTCGATAAACGGAGAGAAAAATGCCAGACCATTAAAAATGCCCGTTGCTTTTATTGATATTTTAGCAGCACATCAATTGAAAGAAGGAATATTATGTGCCTATATACAACGGCTAAAAACAAATCAAGGCGCAAAAGTCTCTGTGTCCCTTTATGATTCTGCGATAGCTAGTTTGGCTAATCAAGCTACAAATTATCTGATGGCAGATACGATACCTGCGAGAATGGGGTCTGAGCATCCGAATATAGCTCCATACGGCGATTTATTTCAGACTTTAAACGGCGAATGGATTGTATTAGCTATAGGCACAGATAAGCAGTTTACAGACTTATGTTGGGTTTTGAATAGTTCCCATTTATCAGTATCGGATAAGTTTGAAACAAATGCAAAAAGAGTCATTCATCGTCAGGAGCTTTTTATTGAGCTTGATTCTATAATAAGTCAAAGGACGACAAAGGAGCTTGAAGAATTATTTCAATCAAGGAAGATACCCTATGGCATCGTGTTGGATATCAAACAGGTTTTTGATAATACGGCAGCTCAAAAATTAATCATAGAAGATGAAATTGATGGACATAAAGCCAAACGCGTCAAGACAGTCGTGTTTAGTTTGGATTAAATTAAGAAGGCATAGGGTAAATTATAACATTCGTATTTTAGGTTCAATTTAATTCATGTATTGCATTTCCCTCTATTTTCTATATACCCATCTGGGCTTTATCTATGCGAATGAAGAAGCTACATACATTGATTTAGCTCAAAGTGTGAATGGAATAACTTGGAACAAATATTATTCTATTTGTACACTTTCCTTTGGTTATATACTATACTGGAAATTTGGCCTGCAGCTGTTTTCTAGAAAAGCAATTTTTTTTAGCAAAAAACTAGCCTATTTTCATTTACATTTGTAGATTGATTAGACCTTACCTTCTATGCTTAAGATTGACTCCCATACACATTTAATTCCAGAGACTCTGCCACAGTGGACTCAAAAATTTGGTTATGGAAATTTTATTCATCTAGATCATTATAGAGCAGGCTACGCTAGAATGATGCAAGGGGATAAGTTTTTTCGAGAAATCAAATCAAACTGCTGGGATGCAGAAGAGAGAATAAAGGAATATCGGGATTTTGAAACACAAGTTCAAGTAGTGTGCACTATCCCTGTCCTTTTTGGCTATCATGCCCAGCCTCTTCATGGTTTAGAAATTTCAGAATATCTCAACGATCATATCGCAGGTTTAATGACCAAGTATCCAAAAAATTATATAGGATTAGCCACTGTCCCTATGCAGGATGCAGAACTGGCTATTCGAGAGTTAGAGCGCTGCAAAAAGCTAGGATTTAAAGGTATTCAAATAGGTTCAAACATCAATGATAAGAATTTAAGTGAAGATGAATTCT
The DNA here is from genome assembly GCA_021297855.1 of Sphingobacteriales bacterium. Lineage (GTDB taxonomy): Bacteria > Bacteroidota > Bacteroidia > Chitinophagales > JADJOU01 > CHPMRC01. The sequence goes on from JAJTHM010000110.1 coordinate 22,748, forward strand.
TTCCTATTTTTCAAGCCTGTGAGCGACTCGATATGGCGATTATGGTGCATCCGTGGAATATGATGGGAAAGGGGCTTATGGACAAATATTGGTTGCCGTGGCTAGTAGCTATGCCTGCAGAAACCACTCGCGCCGCATGTTCTATGATTTTTTCTGGCGTGCTGGAAAAGCTTCCAAAGCTGCGTGTATTGTTTTCACATGCTGGTGGTGCATTTATTTTTACCTTGGGTAGAATCGAACATGGATTTCATTGCAGACCAGATTTAGTCGCTATTGATAATAATGTTCCTCCGAGCAATTATTTAGGAAAGTTTTGGGTAGATAGTATTACGCATGATGCAGATGCTTTGAGATATATCATTACAAAAGTGGGTACAGAAAAAATTTGTTTGGGAAGTGATTATCCTTTCCCACTTGGGGATTTGGAAATAGGGAGGTTTATTACCGAAATGGGATTGGAAGAGAAAGATGTCGAAAACATATTTCAAAATTCAATTGTAGATTGGCTCAAATTAGATTTAAATTCCTATAAGTAGAATATGTTATCGACCCACCAATTGAAGTTTCAATATACGCCAGAAGTAAAATTTGACTTCCCCGATATTCAATGTGCTTTGGGAGACACCCTAGTTATATCTGGAGAATCTGGTTCGGGGAAAACAACTCTGCTGCATATTCTGGGCGGATTGATTAAACCTAATCAAGGGAGTCTGCGATTAAATAACACTGATATCCATTTACTGGAAGGTGCTCAATTGGATAAATATCGAGGAAAAAATATCAGTATCATTTTCCAAAAAATGCATTTTATATCTTCAATTTCTGTCATGGAGAATATTCTTTTAGCCCAATGGTTGGGAACGGGTCTAAAAGACGCCAATGCGGTCAATGAACTCCTAGCTAAACTAAATATAGCCGATCAGGGAAAGAAACATATAAATCAATTGAGTCAAGGTCAGCAGCAGCGAGCTGCCATAGCCAGAGCGTTGATCAATAGACCTAGTTTGATTTTAGCGGATGAGCCCACCTCTAGTTTGGATAATAAAAATGCAATGATAGTAGAAGAATTGCTAAAAGAGTCTGCTAAATCCTTGAATGCAGCTTTGGTTATAGTCACACATGATATGCGTATGAAAAAACATAGTCAAAACTTAATTGAATTGGTATGATTATATGGTTAGCATTTAAAAACGTTTTTTACAAACCGTTGACTGCAGCATTGAATATCATCATATTTTCAACTGGTATCGGGATTATAACTATGCTCAGTCTAGTTCAACAACAGTTCGAAAACAAATTTGAAAAAAGTATAGAAGGAATAGATATGGTTATGGGTGCCTCAGGGAGTCCATTGCAGCTTATTTTATCTGCAGTGTATCATATAGATGCTCCAACAGGAAATATTCCATTAGAAGAAGCTGAGAAATGGATGCATCACCCCTATATCGCTTCAGCAGTGCCTTTGGCTTATGGTGACTCTTATATGAGTTTTCCTATGTTGGGCTCAGACTCTAGTTATATCATTCATTTCGGGGCAGAGTTGTTATCTGGAAAATTAAATGAAAAAAATTATGAAGTGGTCATCGGTTCCGATGTGGCTGATAAACTAAAGTTAAAGTTGGGAGATCAATTTCACAGCACCCATGGACAAGAAGAGGGTGGAGAAGAGCACGAGGGCATAAAATGGGTGGTAACTGGAATTTTAAAACCCACTGGTAAAGCTATAGATAGAATTATTGTTTCAAATATTGAGAGTGTATGGGGCATCCATGGGGAGAATGGCTGTACGCATGACCATGAAGAAGGGGAAGAATGTCATCATCACGAACAGGAAGCATCCAAAGAAATCACGGCCGTCTTGTTAAAGTATCGAAATCCTATGGCAGCTATGCAGCTTCCACGATTAATCAAAGAACAATCCAAAAATCTTCAGTTGGCACAGCCTGCTATCGAGGTCAATCGCTTATTTTCTTTGCTAGGAATTGGAATGGATGCAATACGATATTTGGCTTATTTCATTATGGCCTTGTCTGCTATTAGTATATTCATTTCCATTTATAATACACTAAAAGAGCGTATGTTTGAATTAGCGATGATGCGAACACTTGGCGCATCTAAGTTTAAAGTGTTAAGCCTTATTTTATCAGAAGGATTAATTTATAGTGTTTTCGGATATTTAGCGGGACTATTCCTCGGAATTTTAGGTTATCAAATGGTAGCAATGTTAGCAGAAAACGAGTTTCAAATGTCGTTTAGTCAGTTGCCATTCGATATCAATCAACAGATATTATTGCTTGCAGTCTCTTTATTGATAGGATTTTTAGCAGCTATATTTCCCGCTATTAAATCATATTTCATTCAAATATCTACAACCCTTGCCCATGAGTAATTGGATAAAATTGTTAGCTAGCTTTATATTTCTGACTTTAGTATTTAGCAGTCATAAGCCTTTAGAGGTAGCTGCAGAAGAACCAAATATGACTTCAAATGTTCTTCACTTAACGAAAAATGAAGTAAAGTATAACTTAGATGAACTTTATGCTGGAGAAGAAATTCTCCAAGATAAAGATATAGAAACAGTGGTGACATGGAATACATTGAAGAATGTGCGGTACGAAGAAAGACCAGATCCTATTTATAGATTGGTTCATAAACCTATTTATGGAAAAACGGTGAGAGAATTAGAAGATAAAACAATTCAGATAAAGGGGTTTATCATACCGATTACTTCTAATACGTATGCATTAAGTAAAAACCCTTTTGCTGCCTGTTTTTTTTGCGGACAAGCAGGCCCAGAGACTGTGATGGGTATTCAGTTTAGAAAATTAAAAGAGAAATTGAAAACAGATATGTTTGTAACACTCAAGGGAAAATTTATTCTTAATTATGATAACCCTGATGACTGGATGTATCATATTATTGATGCGGAAATTATCGAGATAAAATAAAAATGGCTATCAGTATAGATAGCCATTAAAATTGAATATAAAATATGATGGTATATTTTTATCTCCTTCTGTTATTATGTTTTGTTCTTTTGATAGTTTTATCTAACTGTCTATCTTGTTTTGCGACTTCTTTTCTTTCCTCTACAGTCACAACCCCATCCGCCTTGGCATTTTGCTTAGCTTGTCTTACATCTTGTTTCTCTTTGTGTATTTTTGCAGCTTCTCTACGAGTAATTTCTCCTGATTTTATTCCCTGTTTTACTCTAGCACGCTCACCTTTGAAGTTCATATCTTCTTTTTGTTGTGAATAAGCTACATTCGAAAAAACTAAAGCTGCTACTAATAATAAAGTCCATTTCATAAATTCTAATTTAAAGGTTAATAATACTTGATTTATTTATATGATAAAAATAGTGATATAAGGTTTAATTTTGTTTTAAAATAAAGTTGCAATTAATTGTTATGAGCCGAGATATAGTTGTAGATGATTTAGGAATTATTGAATACAAAGATGCAGAAAGACTGCAGCTCGACTGTTTTGAAACTAAAGTCTCTGCTAAGAATTTAAAAATCCAAACAGACAATAAGTTGTTCCTCTTAGAGCACTATCCTGTATATACATTAGGTAAAAATGCCGATGAAAAAAACATTCTACCTATAGCCAGAACTTCTGGAGCTAGTTTCCACCATATCAGTAGAGGAGGCGATGTCACCTTTCACGGACCTGGGCAGTTAGTCGCGTATCCTATTTTGGATTTACAGGATTATAATATGGGTGTTCGAGCTTATGTAACGGCTCTTGAAAATATCGGAATTGAACTTTGTTCATCCTATGGGATTGAGGCCAAAGCCTCAGACGAAGAAGGCGTATGGGTAGATTATGGAACATCAAAAGCTAGAAAAATAATGGCGATAGGCATCAAGGTGAGCCGCTATATCACCATGCACGGTATAGCCTTTAACGTCAATACAGATTTAAATTATTTCAGTTTTATCATTCCCTGTGGTATTCCGAATAAGGGCGTCACTAGTCTGCAACGAGAGCTGGGTAGAGAGTTAGATATGAATGAGTTTAAGGAGAGGTATGTTGAGATTTTTAAAAAATATTTTAACTAGGATAAATGAAATTGGCTCTATTTATTTTGTTCTCACATATAACAAGCTTTCTGTATTGTCAAAATGATAATGATCAGTATAGATATTTGCAAAGCTATCACTCTATTGGGATTAATGAAGTTACCAAGGATTCAATTTATGCAGTTGACATTAGTTTTGTAAATAATATTTCTGATTTTATATTCGATTCAGTAAATCAAGTATTGTTGTCGTATTTCGCACTATACGCCAATGAGGGTGGTAAGACAAATTATGATTATATCAATGCATACAGCCTGAAAGCAAGTAAAATGCTTTGGGCGAAAATAGTAGATAGGACCAAAGAAAAATATGATTTTATAGATGGAAAGCTATATGCCAATTCCACAAAATTCAATGGTTTGCTAGATGTTCTTAATGATACATTTAAATGGAAAACCAGATCGAACATAATTATTCATCCTGATTTAATAGCAAGGAATGTTGTTTTAGTTCCACAATTTAAAAATCAGGAGGGGATTAAAGTATGTGCAGCGCTTAACGCATCAAATGGAGAACCAATTTGGATAAATGATAGTCTAGAATTGAAAATGGGTATTGTTTCTGAACCAACTATAAGAGGCAATAACATAATTTTTTTAAATACACATCTCATTAGTCTCAATTTAAACTCTGGAAAGTACTGGCAGAGTGAAAATCAAATGAATCGAATTCTAGGAAAAGATGAGAAATTTTTTGGAGAATTTGGATTAACTTTACTTAGCGCAACCATTGGATTCGGAATTGCAGGTGCTATCGGGTCAAATGTTGTTAGCTATTCCATTGTTGACTTAGGTCCTACGGGTTTGAGAACCAATGCCCCACTCTATGTAAACGACTCAGGTTTTATATATGTAGTAGGTATAGAAGGGATGAGAAAGTATGACAGTGAAGGGAAATTGTTAGGTTCGATTGGACATACGAATAGAAATAATATTGAAAAGATTTTAATTTCAAAAAATCAAATGTACTTTATTGACCCTGGTAATTCTATCGTCAATAATATTAAGAGATCAATTTTCAATTCTAGTTTTTATTTAAGTAGACTTATTAATCGTTTAGATATTTAGTGATACTATAATTTCTAAGCTGCATATCTGACGTGCTTTGCGTGAAAGTATTTTTGCACTTGCTTTTTATTTTTCTTTCTTTCTTTCATAAATGATTCTACATTTTCTCGCATC
>JAJTHM010000111.1 GCA_021297855.1 Sphingobacteriales bacterium
ACAAGAAAAAAGCAGTGCCAGACTTATTCAATTCCAGCTGACCCCCCTGCTATTTCATTTTAAAAAGTCTTATCAATGTTTTCAACTACTTTGAATCCCTAAAAGGGCCATTTCTTATATTTGTCGGACAACAATGGTTTTTTATCTAACATTTTGACCTATTCTTCTTAACTGTTTATTCCACAATACAAAGATAATTTTACCTTTAATGTTCTCTTTTTGCACAAAACCAATAACTCGACTATCAGCAGCGTTATCTCTATTGTCACCTAGCACAAAATAATTATTTTCAGGCACTTCAAATTTATCCAAATTTCTTTCTATATGAGGATAAGGTTCGAAAAAATTGCATATAGAATATTCATAGCCACTCGTTGTTTTTTCATCATATAATTTCACTTTCATATTGTCAAAAGAAGACTCGCCATATTTTGTTTTTTTCAGCATAGTGTTGTTTGCAAATAAAATGTTGTTTTTCATTTCAATTGTATCTTTCGGCTCACCAACAATTCTATAAGTATACTTCATACCATCGTTTCCGATAAATACAATAAGGTCTCCTGCTTTTGGTTTTTTGTTTTTATATGAATCTAAATCTGCAACAACATAATCTCCTTGTATAAGACTTGGGCTATTACCAGTTGAGAGAATTGTGAATGTTTCAACGCCTATTATTTTATACAAATCATAAAAATTAAGAATCAATATAGACAGTAGAATGAAAATAGTATAGCTATACCATTTATTTTCCTTCTTAGTTTGATATAGTTTTAATCTTTTTGCTGAAATCGTAGCATCAATCACAATATAAAGTCTAAATACAATAAGTGTTAACCCAAACAGTACATATCCACTAAATGTTTTATTATTTCCAAAATAGGAAAAAAGTATTGGGATTAAAAGAGTAATCACTAATAGAGTTAATGCTTTTGCCAATTTTCCGTTATATAGTTGTCCTAATCCTGGAACAAATAATGAAATAATAAAAGCAATAAATGGATTTCTAGGATAATTCTTTTTTTCTTCTTCCATATTCGTTGTGTTTAGTTTTCGGTTCGCTAAAAATGACCGCTGTTGGTGGTTCGTTGTTTTCTTGTCTATCTATTTTAGTTTTTTCATTGCATTACTTTTAAGCAATGATTTCATTTGTGTTATAGCAACTTTGTTTAAATCGATAAGTCGTTCATTTTGCTGTAATCCTTGTCGAATAAGTAAAGCGTTTATACTTTCCATATTACTTAATACTACCAACTGTTCTAATGTTGCAAAATCTCTAATGTTACCCTTTTCGTCACTATTCTTATCTCTCCATTCTTTGGCGGTCATTCCGAAAAGTGCAACATTCAATAAATCAGCTTCATTCGCATAAACAAAACTTGCCTGTTGTTTTGTTATTTCACTAGGTATTAAGTTCTCTTTAATAGCGTCAGTATGGATATGATAGTTTACTTTTGCCAAAGTTCGTTGTAGATTCCATTCTAATTTTAGCCTGTTGTTTTCATCATCTTTTAGTCGCTGAAATTCTTTGATAACATAGAGTTTGAATTCTATAGAAATCCACGAAGCAAATTCTAATGCGATATCTTTGTGAGCAAAAGTTCCACCATATCTTCCCGATTTTGATACTATTCCAATTGCATTGGTAGTTTCTATCCACCGTTTCGGAGTCATCACAAAACTGTTTAAACCTGCTTGTTTTCTAAACCCCTCGAATTCGAGGGGTTTAAAATTTGGATTGTATATCGTTTCCCAGAAACCCAATAATTCGATGGTGTTTCGATTTCTCATCCAATTTTGAATTATACTGTCAGTGTGACCTGCATCTTTATGTCGAGCTATATCAGTAAGACTTATAAAGTCAGTATCGTCTTGGGTAATAACATTTATACTTGATTGTTGTACTTGTAGAATTCTTCCTTTTGCCATTTTTAGTATCTATATGCAACAAAGTTACAAAAATAATTATGTTAATACTAGTGGTTTTATACGTATTTTTATTCGTAGTGCATGCTTTACAATGACCCCATGTTACAAGCTGCCCTTCTGTCTGCCGTGGTTTGTATGTCGGCTGTGATGCTGTGTCCTTGCCGTTGGGCAGGCACACTCTTTTGCAAGCATTGGCTTGTGTGTTGGCTTGTGGGGCTTGCAAATGTGTATGACTACTGGATGGGCTGAAATTTATTCTATTACTCTATCAAATATTCCAATTACACTGAAGGTCTTTTCATTTATTGCATTTGGGTCAATCACAATATCTTGATATGAAGAGTCAAAAGACTTTGGTTTCAGAATTATCTTTTCATGTTGCCAGCTTTCCTCGTTAACAGTTTTTTGACTGAAATATTCCTTGAATGTATAACAAGAACCATAATCCAAATCTTGATGGTCGTAATACTCGGCAATTACCATTAAACCATTTCTACTGCCACCAGTATACCTTTTAAACAAAGCTATTTGACCATCTTGTACTATTTTATTCATCGAGTTGCCAATTATTTTACACGCAAAATGGTCTTGTGTAATTTTTACACCATTAGGAACTAAAATGAATTTTTCTTCAGGGAGACTCTCATTAAATTTAAATTCACCTGCAGCCACTTTTAAAGAGTATAATGGCACACTATTTTCAAAAGGAATTAATTTAATTTCTTTTGACTCAGCTATCTCAATTATTGAGTTTTTATTTTCCTTGAATAAATAAATATGATTTTTAAAATAATTTCGTAAATTTTCGTCACACACATAAATGTAGCAGCCAAGTATGCCTCTGAGCATAATAGTTTTGTAAATATTTACTACATAGTCTTTCAATATTGCGTTATCTCTTATAGTTGCAGTTCCATTTCTGTCTTTATAATTTTCCTTGATTATCTCTATTTCTTTTGATATTGGATTGTATATTATTTCAGATCCAAAAATTATTGTTGCATAATTGAGGTCGTAACCTTGAGTGGTATGAATACAACCTACCTCTTTTGCGTCAATATCAGAATTGATGTAATCAATTGCAGTTGAGTTCCATTTTAGTTTGATGTTTTCTATTTCAATATCATATGCATCAGGGTCATTCTGACTTATCCATGGCCAGGCATAGCCAGCAATGAATCTTGAAAGCTGATGTTTTTCGTTCTTTTCTCTTAGTTCATTCACGAATTCAGAAAAATTATCAAAAAGCAGTAAGTCATAATTGGTATCGTAGTATTTGAACTCTTTATTCTTAAAAGTATTGTCTAATAAATTATTCACAAAATCAACAAATCCATTGCCTCCTTTTACTCTGAACTGCGAATGCAATTTGACATTTATAGAGTTAGGAGAAATTTTTAAGTTTTCAAAATCAACAGCATCAACATCAGATGGTTTTATAGATTGTTTAGCATCGTAAAAATATAATACTTTATTTGACCTTAATTGAGTCCAAGCTAATTCTGAAGTGTTTAGTTTGTCTAGTTTTAGTGCGTTACAAACCCTGTCATAAATTGCGAAGTATGGGCCAAGATTAACTCTTTTTCTCAAACGATGAGATTCGTCTACAAATAGAATATCATATGATTCATATTCCAGATTTGAAGGGCCAATAACAAGATTAGAATTTAAACCACTAATGTTTCGAAAAACCTTTTTAATGGTTTTTCTAAAAGAACCCATTGCTATAACCAAACCCATTTTAGGATTTGGAAACTTTAATTTTAATTGTTTTACCTTATCTATAAACTCTTTTTCGTCTTCACCGAATTCTCTATAATTAAAATCTTCATCGGATGTAAGCATTAATTTAAATAGAAAAATTGCTAATATAGTTTTTCCTGTTCCAGCACCTCCCTCTACTAATATTGATTTTTTATTTTCAGATAGCAAAGCATCTATAATCAACATTAAATTTTTTCTTTGATCTGCAGATAAAGTCTTATAGGGAGAGTATTTGAACAAGTCACTATTTGAGATATGTTCTAAACTGTGTTGAGCAATTCCATTACTGATAAGGCCATTCCAAATATTTTTAAACATGTCCCAATAAAAATCTTCTCTTTGATAATAAGAGTGATTTACCAATCCTAAATTGCCATTTAATAATTTGTATTTGCCATCAGCATGCAGATACTTTATTAAATTGGATTCAATATCTAATGTTACAGATTTATTGAATTTTTTACTAGAAATTAAATGAGCTTCTTGTAAATGGCTTTTACTTGGTGTTTGTAAGTGTGTGAATATTCTCGAATTAGTATCAATGGTTTCACCAACATATGCTTGACTTACACCATTGTTATTTAATATGTAGACGATAGGCCAATTTTCGCTTACAAAATACTGTGATTGAATAGAATTCAATCCAATATTATTGAACGCAATTTTGTTTATTTCAAAATCTTGGTTATAGTTCATCATACTTTTTTGCTGTTCCTTTCGACTTATCTACAGGATATTTCTCACCATTATTTTTGATTTTGTCCAAAACAATTTCCTTTACATCAAAACCATATTTTTCCGCAAGCAAAAAGGCAAATGAAAAAATATCAGCAAGTTCCTCTTTTACTTTTTCAGTATTTGCATCCTCTGCTTTCTTCCAAAGAAATAATTCTAAAAGTTCAGCAGATTCAATGCTTAGAGCTAATGCCAAATCTTTTGGATTATGAAATTGCTCTCAATCTCTTTCATTCCTGAATTCTTTTAGAGCTTCAATTATTTCTTTTGTTTCAGACATAGTTTATAAAATTATATCAAATATTAATGGCCTATGATCACTTAAATTTATCCAATGATCTGATGTTTCAATTAAAAATTGCTTTTTGTTTTTTAATAAGCTTTTACTAGCAAAAACATAATCTATATGATATGGCTTAGTTTTATTTTTTTGATGATGAAATGTTGCAATTGTTTCTTTACCTTGCTGCTCATTTGTAAATGTATGATAAGCACTGACAATATTTAATTGCTCAAGTTCTTTTACAACATCAGAATGATTCCACCATCTATCCCACTCATCCCATATTGCGTTGCTATTAAAATCGCCAGCTATAATTATTTTTTCAAAATTTGCTCTGTTTATTTGTAAGTATTTCCAAACTTGTCCGATATATCCAAAATTTGGAGACTTATTTTGATGAGACCAAACTGCCAGTATTTGAAAGTTGTTATCGACAATACATGGTAAAAAGTGTTTTACTTTATGGTCCATATATGTATTACTCCATTCTAATGCATTTAATTTTAAACTATTATTTGCGAAAATTCCCAATCCTTTATTCTTATTATCGCCTATCCATAAAAAGTTGTTAGCCCAAGTTCTATATTTTATATCTTTGGAAAAGCTTGGATCTTCACATTCCTGAATAATCAAAATATCCGCTTTAAAAGCTGATAAACTTTCATATTTATTTCTAAATGCCCCACTACAATTCCAATTGATTATTCTCATTTATCACTTTTATTAAACATTGTCAATGCCATTTTATATTCTGCTTCATATGGCAAGTTTAATTGTGAGACCATTTCAGGAATCGCCAATGACCAACTCACGTAGTAATAAGCTAAAATATGATAGCCTGAAAACTTCTTGTCTTTTATTGAGTTAATTCTGTAGTCGTCTTTGTCTGGTCTATAGCCTTGCGTTCCTTGCATTGCAATTTCAAAAGCAATCTTTTTAATTTCCTCCTTTGGTTTACCTTCAAAAAACTGCAAGGCATCCACCATAAACATTGCGACAGCCATATTTAGTCCTATTTGCTCTTGCGATTTTTGAAATTTATCCATTTCCTTTTGTTTGTAAGGGTCTTTGGACTCTAAATCATAAGGATCTTTTTCTATGGAAGAAAGCAGGTTGTCAATATCTAATCTTTTAGTTCTATATTCGGTTTCGTTGATAAGTTCAAAGTTTTTGTCAAGCTTTAAGTCCTCAGCCCAATGCAAAACCAATTCATATTCTTCGGCAGGTTCTTTGTCCTCTTTGTATTGAAGATACTCGTCATAAAAACCTGTTGCGTGTTTCAATTCTATTGGTGATGCATTAAAATCTTTGATAAAATCAAATCCATACAATTCTTTGAACTGAATTGCATTTACAATATTGTAGACCTTGCTTTTTGAAATGATGTCTTTAGGAGAGAGTTCAACAATCTTTTTATCTGTTAAAGCCTTCAGACCTTCTTGTACCATATTGTAAAGTGAGATAAATTGAAAAGGTCTGAGTTCTGCGAATTCATTATAAAGGAAATTCTCTATAAATAAGTCAATTGGGGTATTGAATATCTGACTATTCAAACCATCGAAAAGCTTGGTGCAATAATCTGCAAGAGCCTTTTCGGAAATTCCCATTTTATTGAATTTCCTGATGGTCGGTTCTAGTTCTTTTAAGAATTCTGTTTTATGATCCTGAGTTGAAATAAATAGTTGATTTAATTCGCCTTTTCTTGCCTCAATAACAAAATCTAAATGCACCAATTCATGCATTATTAAGTGTTCTACTGCTGGGTAACTTGGTTTGTATTTTACAATGTGAGTTTCTCTGTTATAGTTTTCTGCAAACTCAAATTTTGCTGCCGTTGGGATTTCTTCATCTTGAATTATGTCAATTTTTCTATCTCCTAAATATTCAAGTTTATATCTATATTCTCTGAAAATCTTTTTTCCTGTGTCCGTTTCAGTTATCTTTTTTGCTATATCAAAGGCTTGTTTTACTGAGTTTTGATATAACACATCCTTATTTTTATTCAGTTTAATTGCTTGAATGGTGCTGTAAAAAGCAGACTGCAAGTCTGCTTCCATTTCAGCAATCATTCCTAATGCAAAATGAGTGTTTGGATAGTTGCTATTAATTTTCAATGCCTCCCAGAAGTATTTTTTAGCTTCTTCTAGTTTGTTTTGTTCATATAACAAATACCCAATGTTAACAATACTTATATAGTCATTGGAGTTAGCAGCTAGTGCTTGGTCATAATATTTCATAGCAGTTGGAACATCATCTTTGAACTTAGCAAAAATGTTACCCATCATAAGCAATGCCCATCCATTTTTTGAGTCCCAACGCAATGCATCAATTAAGCAATTAATTGCTTCTTCTTGGTCTCCTTCGTCCGACAATATTTGTCCCATTATTCGGTGGTATTCCGAATTTGTCGGGTTTTTATCAATAAGAATTTGTAGGATTGGTTTTGCCTCAGCGTATCTTCCTTTTTCGCAAAGGGCTACGGTCTTTTTGTAGTCGGCTTCCTGAGAGAGAATGGTTGGGGTGTCAATGTCTATTTTTACCCAATCATTTTCAATGGTTATTTTTGGCTTGTAGGGTCCATAAGTATAATACTTTTCTAAAGTACTGGTAATTAAGTCATTACCCCCCCCTTTAATTTAGGGAATATTGTAAATAAAAATGCGTCTAATTTGTGAATGATTTGCATCGAAATTAATTCTTGATTTTTGTTAATGCTTTTTTATTCCTTAGGTTGCCACAGGTTCATTGTCAACTGCTTCTATTACTTTATCGCAAAGCCATCGAGAAATATACTCTTCTTTTGATGAGTTAAAGAATTTGGAAAGTTTTACAATCTGGTCTCTACTCAAATTCCATTCATCTCTTTCAGCCTTACTCATAAGTCCGGTGTCAACTTCAATATGAGCAGCATCTTGTCTGATTAGAAGGTTTTGCTTCTCTCTCGCTTCTCTAATTTTCTGTACTAGGTATCTCACGTTTTTTATGTTGACTCGTCAGGAATTGTCAAATGTAATAATTATTTTCGGAATATCTGTCCGTGAGGTTGGAAAATTTTAGTTCTAGTCGCATACTTATATTCTAACATGAGCGCATTAATAAAGTATCGATAAAAACTTACCATTGGATAGGTTCCCATCTTTAATGGTGTGCGTGTAGTTCTGATATGTATCGATTTGATGTTTTAGAAATTTAATCGTGGTCTCTATCATAAATGCGCGAAATATTTCAATGTCATTTGCTTTTCGAGTTTCTACTAAGGCATTAAAATATGCCTGTTTATCTTCTACAAAAGGATAAATGAGAGGCAGACCATGGTATTCTTGTATATAATTCATGAGTAATCTGGAAAATCTACCATTGCCATCGCCGAAGGGATGTATGGACACAGCTTGAAAATGAGCGTCAAAAGAAAGATTATACTTTTCGTCCAATGTTATTGGCTTACTTATATTCTCATTGATTTGATTTATTAAATCATTCATCAGTGCGACAACCTTTTTAGGCTCAGGAAATATACTTTCTCCAGCTCGCACGATGACCGTTCTGTAATCACCCTGACTCGTATCAAAATCTCCTGAAACATGCTTTACAATGCCACCCGTATTTTTTAAAATTTTAGCCGCTAGTGTTTGAAGTACTTCGTGGGAGAGAGCAGTCCTAGTTTTGGCTAAATCGAGAACATAAATTAATGCGTCGTAATGGTCCTTTGCCATTAAAATATCATGGAGTGGCTTTCCGGAAGGAGCTAATTGATGCTCTAAAATGAGTGTGGTATCGTCTAGGCTTAATGTAGAATTTTCTATTGCATTGGAATGATAGACCATAGCATAGCGATTAAACTGTTCATGCTGCTGCAAATCTACCTTACTAATAGTAGCTTGATATTCACTCACTAAATCTATTAATGTCGTCATTCTCTAGAGTAAATTTAGCCAAAAAATTTCAATACACCTACCTAAATCTTTGATTAGACTTAAAGCAAACGCCTGTAAACCAATTGGCTCGGCAGAAAAATTCGCTTGCGAATTTTTCTGCCGAGTGTAAAGGGGGAGAGGGCTTCGCCCTCTAAAGCACCGTTTTTTTTAAGCTTTATTGGACAACTCTCATCAAGCAAAATTTTCATCCAAAACTTTTTTTGAAGTTAGTGTTTCTTTTGCCATTTCTAAAACATCCAAGGCCATTTCTCTCTCTACTGAAGGAAAATCTTCTAAAAACGCATCAATTCCTTCTCCACCTTCTAAATAATCAAACAGGTTTTTTATTGGAACCCTCGTGCCGCTATAAACTGGAGTCCCATGCATGATATCTGGGTCGATACATATTTGTCTATATTCCATCCATAAATATTTACTTGAACAAATTTAGGCAATTTATTAACTTTTCCTAAAACAAACTCACCTCCCCAGACTTCACTATTCGAAGTCCATCAAGTTTCGTGAGTTTTAGAGTATAGGTGTAGATACCTGGCTGGGCAGGTTCACCTTTATAGCTGCCATCCCACCCCTTGCGTATATCATCCGTTTCAAATACCTTCTCTCCCCAGCGATTATAGACAGACATTTCGAAGCGTAAGACTCGATTCGCATAGGCTTTGAAAGTTTGATTTTCTATATTTTCTGCGCTAGGCGAGAACGCATTCGGAACAAATAGTTCATCTTTTTGTGAATTCTCGACCTTGATTAATGCAGAATAATCCGCAACGCAGCCATCGCCATATTTCAGATTAAGATTTAATCTTGTCGTATGATAGCCATTAAATTCTGTACTTAAACAGTCGGTGCAACTCAGTCCTTCGCCAGGTGACCAGCTCGGAATATAAAATGCGGAACTCGGTGTTAGTTGGATAGTTGGATTGATGAAAACCGACTCACCGGTATTGATTTGAAACAAGGTGTCGAGCGTCAAAGTCAACTTATATTTATAATCTAAATACAATGGTTGGGATGCCAGACAGGAACTATCGTCTTTGACAGATATATAATATTGACCAAATTTCAATCCAGTAAAAAAAGCCTCTTTAGAATAGACTGCGCTGGTATCTATTCGATAGAGATAATTGGGACTTCCTCCAATGGTGCTTATTTTGATTGTTCCATTTTCATTTTCTTTGCACAAGATCTCGTTATAGGTATAAGTAAAATAGAGCGAATCAGGCTCTGCTAGCGTATCGGAGACCACATAGTTGCAGTTCTCATCATCGGTTATGGTCACCGTATAGGTGATTTTAGCGGCGAGCGCTGACAAGGCTGCCGAGGTATCCTTGGTATTCCAAAGATAAGTATACGGGGAGTAACCACCCCTCGCTTCTATTTTTAGTTTTCCATCGTTTGATTTATAGCATCTCAAGTTCTTTTTATCGACTGTCTCTCCGTGAAGGGCTCCATCAGGCAAACGAAGCTGGAGCGATGTCTTTATTTCACAACCATACGCATCGGTTACTTTTACTTCATAATATCCAGTTTGGTTAAATCGTGCAGAATCTTGTTTGTACCAATATGATCGAGGCCAATCAAAAACATAAGGCTGCTTTCCTCCTAGCACATTGGCCTTGACAGGGAAAATATTCGCTGTCTCGCACGGCGGAGGATATTTTAGTAAATTAATCGTCATCGTATCCGTAGGCACCAGATCTATCGAATCACGATACTCGCATTCAAAAAAATCTTTTACCAAAATCATATACTTGGCATTGACTTGATTTAAAAAATTTCCTGAATAATTTTTCGTAGACCCTAAGTTAAACTCATGAGGACTAGAACCCGATAGTGTACTCATACGAAGATTCAAGAGACTATATGGACATCTCGGAATTCCCAAAGTGTCTAACTTTATTCTCAATACATACATCGTATCGATATACATGGAATCTATTTTCTTACAATTATTTCTATCTGTAACCGTGAGTGTATAGGTTTTGAAAGGCTCTAAATCTAATAAATTCAGTGAGGTAGGACCATGACTCCATTGATAAATATCTGGATTAGTACCACCTTGTAGATTGGCTACTACGATAGATCCGTCTCCGCTGGCTGCACAATGGCTATTGGTTTTAACCAGAATAAAGGAAATAGAATCTGGTTGTGTGAGGTTATACATGCGCGTCGTTGTACATAAATTTTTATCTGTAATAGTCACCGCATAGATTCCTTTGATCAAATTTGAAATTGTATTCGTACTTCCTCCATTAGACCAATTATAAATATAATTAGCTGATGGTATTGGCGTGGCCCCAGATACTGTCAATGCTATGTTTCCATCTGCATCACCAAAGCACTTCAAATTCATTTGATTCACCCCTACCGTGAAATTCGCAGGTTCACTGACTACCGCGGTCAAGGTTTTACTACAGTTTTTCGCATCCCTCACCGTTACAGTATAGGACCCAGCGATTAGATTCACTATTCGATTGGTGTTGTTCCCATTCGTCCAGATATAGCTGTGAGGCAGTTTACCTCCTGATGATGAAACCTGCATTCTACCTTTACTTTCATTGTAGCACAGATTCCCAATATTACTATCCACTGATATGACAATTGGACTAGGATTGAGTAAACTAACTGGTAGGTTGAGTAAACAATTGTAATTATCCCGTATCTGAATTGTATGATTCGTTGGGGTTAAATTAGAAATAATATTATTAGCGGTGAATAAACCCGAATTGACTCTATATTGATACGGCGGCTTGCCTCCAAAAGGAGTGATCGTGACCTTGCCATTATTGGCATTGTTGCAGTCGATACTATCTACAACAAAAGAGAAGTAAAATGAATCGCTCATTCGCACGATAACGTTCGTGTCTTTGATACACATATTGGCATCTCTGATTTTAATATTATAGGTTCCTGCAGCTAGATTAGGAAAAATGGTAGCCGCTCCAAAGGCCTGGCCAGCAAAGGAAACAAAATAACCAGGACTACCACCAGCAGGCAAAACTTGAATCTGTCCTGTATTTTGCTTAAAGCACTTCACGCTATCTATTATGGCATTACTAGTGAGAGGTGTAGGTTGAGTGATTATAATAAAACCCGTTTTTGAACAGTTGTATTTATCTCGAATCGTATAGGGATAATTACCCGCAGGGAGTTTTACAAAAGAATCTAGATTAGAGACCGTCGCACCATTGAACGTAATGAGATAAGGAGCTGTACCTCCACTGATATTAAATTTTACTTTTCCTAGACTATCTTTAAAACATAAATTTTGTGTCAGCTGAGGAGTGATTATCATAGAATCTATCTGTGTAATTGTCACATTTTGTGTTTTCTGACACTGATATTGATCTCGCACCTTGGCGGTTTGTATACCTGCAGGTATTCCAGTAAACAAATTGGAAGGTCCAAAAGTAGAAGAATTAATACCATAACTATAACCCCCAGCTCCACCTGTGGCGCTAATAGTCATAGATGCTGTAGCACTGCCATAGCATTTGATCGTATCTTTTTGAATCGTCAAAATAATATCAGGATATTGAGGAACATTTACCAAAGAATCTACTATACAATTATTATCATCTCGTACCTCAATTAAATAATTTCCTATACTTAAATTTTTGACTGTATCTCCAGTATTGATTACTGTATTGTTTCGAATCGTTTTTGCTCCAGTACCACCAGAATAATTAACAGTGATTTTACCTGTATTAGCTCCAAAACAGCGAATAGAATCCATTTTGAAGGTAGCTAATAACTGCTGTGGAGTTATCAATACTGGCCGAAAAACCTTGGCGCATTGATTATTGTCTAATAATATAATGAGGTTAGTATCTCTAACATTTACAAAAGAATCTATTGAAGTAAATGCTCCAACGCCTAACGCAAACAAATAAGGTCCTGTACCACCTGTTGGTTTTATTTTTATGGACCCATTCAAATTATGGCATTTAGGGTGATAAAGATTAAAACTAGCATGCAGCGAATCAGGCTGAGTGATTGTGAATCCTACAGAATCTTTACAGTTTTTCGTATCCGTAAGTCTCACAAAATGACTCCCTTTATTCAAAGTAATGGTTGAATCCAAAGTCGCGTTGGTCGACCATAAATAGGTATAAGGTGGAGATCCTCCAGTGACCGAAACTCGCGCTCTTCCATCCGATAAACCATAGCAGCTCACATTTCGCAAAATAGTAAGAGTCGGAGTCATGCCCGACGGCTCTTGAAGGAATAGTGAGTCTAAAACTACACAATTATTGGCATCTTTGACCCTTAGATATTTCATGCCTTTATTCAAGTTTGAGAAAATATTGGAGGATTGAAAAGTTCCCCCATTGATAGAAAAGGTATAGGGAGGATGTCCGCCATTAGCTGATACCGAAATTTTTCCATCATTGCCATTTTTACAGCGGATTGTATCCAAAATTGCCTTGGTCATACCAATCGCTGAATAGGTATGCACTTGAATCGTAGAATCTTTTTGACAAGCATTTACATCCCGAATTGAAACGGAATAGGTACCAGAAAACAAATTGGACTTCTCAATAAAGGTATCGTATGGGAATGAATTAATTCGATAGGTATAACTAGGTGTCCCTCCTGATACTTGCAGTTGTATTTTGCCGTCGTTTGCTCCAAAACATTTGACACTATCTGAATTCATTGATAATTGCAGTGGAGTCGGATTGACTATCGTTCTGGTGTAAGTTTTTAGACAGGACTGACTATCTCTAATACGCAATGTATAGGTAGCACCTATCAATCCTGTGAATGAATCACTAGCCGAAAAACTAAATGAATTTATCGCATATTGATACGGTAAAGTACCACCCGAAGCCAATATTTTTATTGACCCATTAGTAGATGTATGGCAAGAAGGGTGCTTCAAACTAAAAGCGGCGGACAAGCTATCTGGCTGGCTAATTGGCACAACCAACGTATCCTTGCAAGCATTCGAATCGGACACAAATGCTGTGTAGTTAGCTGGTGACAAATTGATTAGAGAATCAGAACTACCAGCCACACTCCACGAATAGGTATAAGGCGATTTACCTAAACTGGCAATGACCCGTATTTTTCCGTCGGTCAAACCATAGCAGCTCACATTTTTTTGTAAGCCTATATTTAACTTTGGTTTAGGGTAACTCGTCAAGGTATCCGAAAACGTTCGAACGCAATTATTTTTATCTCTGACAGAAAAACTAAAAGGTCCATTCAATAAATTCACGAAGGAAGAAGAAACCTGAAAAGCCCCAGAATTCAATCTATATTCATAAGCTGGAAGGCCACCAGAGGCCAGAATAGTTATAGAACCATTGGCATTGAAAGGACAGTTCTTTACTTTGGTATTGCTGGCGATTAATGGTGGATACTGCGGGACTGCAATAGAGGTATCTATGGGACAGTTGGCCG
Source organism: Sphingobacteriales bacterium (assembly GCA_021297855.1). Lineage (GTDB taxonomy): Bacteria > Bacteroidota > Bacteroidia > Chitinophagales > JADJOU01 > CHPMRC01. The sequence goes on from JAJTHM010000111.1 coordinate 14,050, forward strand.
CATCTTTTGTTTTGATGACATAGGTGACTGCTTTCAGAAGGTTGAATATTCCTGAAGATACAAAGCTTCCATTATTGATAGAGTAAAAATATCCTGGTTTACCTCCGGATAAAGTAGCAATAATTCTACCCGTGGAGTCCCCAAAGCATTTCACACTATCTCTAGTGATAGTCAAGGCGAGATTGGTAAATGGTTTGATTGTATCCGTTCGTTGGATACTGCATCCGTTTCTATCAACTACTTGAATAGTATAGATACCTGTTGTTATTTTATTGAATGAATCTACAGATTGACTCGCTCTGCCAGTGAGGTTATAGGTAAATGGAGAATAGCCTCCTTGAGGAGCGAAGCGCATAAGGCCGCTTGAATCTTGATTGCAGAAGTTTACGCGTTTAGAGTAGTTGGCTGACAGAGAATCATGCGTCAGAGAAAGAGAGTCTGCGCAGCCTCCGACATTTCTAACCCAGTAGGTATAATTTCCTCGCGTTTGATTTAGTATTGGATTGACATTGGATATAGGATTTGAAATGGTCCCAATTTTTAGACCAGAAGTGTCTCCAGATACAAAAAGTCGAACTTGACCATTTGCCTGATGATTAAAACATCCTATTCTTCTAAACGAATCAATTTTAGGTAGATTGTATTTAGTAATATTATAAAAAACCGTATCCCTGTTGCAGCCTAGAGCATTGAATCTTCTCACGATAAAGTATCTTCCAGATGCAGACACTGTGCGAGTAGGACTCGTAGAACCATTATCCCAAGTATAATTAAGAGCAGAGGCACTTGTGGCATTGAGTACTTTAGAATTTTGACATTTGATTGTATCGAACACTTCTTGTACTTGAATTACATTATTGACACCATACACTTTCAACGTATCGCGCGCTATAATAGCACCAGAAGGACATGGCTGTGAAATAGTAACACTAGCTACATAGTTAGCAGTATCATCATTGGCTATAAAATTGGCTATAGCTGCAGTACTAATAACCGAACCATTCTTTGTCCATTGAACGGAAGTAGTATTGACCGCTCCGTTGGGTGTAAATCTAACTGCAGTGTTGGCTCCATTCCATAAAGAGCTATCTCTGCCAGGTGTCACTAGAAATTTAAACGTTGAATCTCCTTGTAAACCTTGTGTTGTATGATATCTTAGGTTCGTTGAAGACAAGGAACATATGGGTTTGGTTTTAGTATAGATATCAATCAAGTTTGTCGTTTCGTAAAGAACAATTTTCATATTCACTACCATATTAGGGTCTGGCCTGCACACAGAATTAAAAAAGCGACAGTTATTCCACTTGACTATATATGCCCTAAATGGTGCCGTGCCCACTAGCTGTGTAGTAATAGTTCCTCCGCCAGGATTGGAGCCTGAAGTGACTAAATAGGCATCCATCCAAGCGCCTAGAATACTATTTGGAGGCAGTGTGGTAGCTCCGGAGGATGGATTCGGATGGGCACTTAGTGGCAATTTTCTTGGTACAAAAGGGGCAGTAAGGGCACCTAAGACAGGTTTATTGGTTGAAAAGGTGAGAAAACCGTTATCACAAATCTGCATTTGCGTTTGTTGAACACCAAAAAAACAAAAATTAAATCCAATATTCTGAATAGCAGAATATCCATCATCGATGGTAATGCCTGAACCAGCCACCAGAGAACCAGCACTCTCGCATGGCAGTGTATCGACATGTGGTATAGTAGTAACCGTATATGAAGTGGTAGCGCGCATGATAGGGATACTGACAGATGCAGACAGACTGGAACCTTTACAAACAGTCGTATCCTTCTTTGGCCCTGAAGTAGAACTAGGACTGACCCTCGCAGATACTGCGCTGCATCCTTGACCCATCAAATTAGAAATGGATAGTATCGATATGGCGAAAAGTAAAAATATACTTTTATTCAACATTCTGTCTATGACTAGCAACCTACAAAGATAACATGGAATATTATAATATAAAAATAAATATAGATGAATCAATGTCGTTCTAATTAGTGTTTGGTTCGTGTCCCCACGAACCATTGCAGTTCGCCATGTTACGTGTCTCACGCAGCATTCGTATTTCTTATCTAAACGACATTGATAGATGAATACAAAAAAAAGGCAGTCCATTTCTAGACTGCCTTTCAACCAAAATTAATTATGAAAAAAATCTACTAGTTTTGGGATACGACTAATTTGTAACCCTCACCGTGGATATTTTGAATCTCTATGTTTGAATCTCTATTTAGATATTTACGTATTTTGGTAATATATACATCCATACTTCTACCAGTGAAATAGTTGTCAGAGCCCCAAACAGCTTTTAAGGCGATTTCTCTTGTCAAGACGCCGTTTTGCTGTATGCAAAGTTGTTCTAAAAGTCCTGCTTCTTTGGTCGTCAACTTTTGTGGAACTCCTTCAAAAGTTAAGGTTCTTGTATTTAGATTGAAAGTATATTTACCAATCACAAATTCCGTTTTACCTTCTAGATTAATTCCCTTTTGAGAACGTCTAAATATAGCCTCGATACGCGCTACCAATTCGTCAATTTCGAATGGCTTTGTCATATAATCATCCGCTCCAACTTTAAATCCAAGGATTTTATCTTCTTTCAAGCCTTTAGCTGTCAAGAAAATGATAGGAATCATAGGATCTACCTTTCTTACCTCACGAGCCAAGGATATGCCATCTCTTTTTGGCATCATGATATCAAGAAGGAGCATATCGTATTTTCCTTTTTCAAAATTATTCCAAGCCTCTTCACCATTGCGGTACAAAGTCACGGTATAATCGTTAATTTCAAGACTATCATAAATCATGTTACCAAGATTTACATCGTCTTCTACAAGCATTAAGTGTTTTTTAGTTGCCATATTGTTTAATTTTTAGATGAATCAATTTGTTATATAGTTAATTTAACGATATGATTGCATATATAGTTTCTTGCTGGGATAAAAATAGAGTTAAATATTATTAATTTATTGAGTAAATAATATAATAAACTAATAATCATATAATTAAATAGGCGAAAATTTAATTAAATTGATGTTATAATTGATCCTAAAATAAAAAAACTGAATTCATTTGAGGAATTTTAATTTGTGAAACCACATATTTACTAATTCTGCCCAATACATTGCGTCGTCAGGGCTCTCCCCCACGCATATTTCCATACCAAAAGCCTCGAATTTCTTCGAGGCTTTGTAATTACCATATTTATATGATAAATATAAAATGGCTACTGACTCTTGCGGTCAGTATGCTGATATCCGTCTTTGACGGATCGTCAGCAGGCGACTTATGCTGACGATTCCGTCAGCATCCTGACAAGCTTCGCTTCGTCAGGGCTCTTCCGCGGATATTTCCATAAAAAAAGCCTCGAATTTCTTCGAGGCTTTGTAAAATCCCATTATTGGGAAATATAAAATG
>JAJTHM010000076.1 GCA_021297855.1 Sphingobacteriales bacterium
AATAGAACTATCTCCGATTTTAACATCGGCAAGTCTTCCTACACCATCTTTTATATATACTAAAGCATAGGTCGTTCGAATGGTATCTAACTGCCGCTCTCGGTAAATTCTTTCCGCTGCATAGGCTTTGGACTCTTCCATGTAGTATTTTTTAAATGGGAAAACCAAATTGGCTAGATATGCATCGCCCATAGTAACAAGATAGTTTATTCTTAGATAGAGATAGTCTTTATCCTGTGGCTTTGATTTAGTTAGTGAAGCAATATGAGCAAACCCATTTAGATTTTCCACAATACCATACGCCATTTCTCCTTCTATCCAGTTTGAATCATTCTTTACATCACAAATATTATCTTTAAATTCTAAGGTAATATACTTTCCTCTAAATGGATCATTAGGATCTATAGGTGCTGTTCTAAACTTATATGGAGTACCCATCGACAATATCCCCTCACTCTCCCATATCATCGATAGGGGGACATAAAACTGAGCCGAAACCATCAAAGCAAAAGCCAGAATTAAAATATTCTTTCTATCCATTTTCCTTTCGCTTTTTAATCATCCAATAATTGGCTGCAAAGAAGCCAAGGCCAAGACCAACGAATATCAAGCCTCGCAAAACAAAACTCATATCTGTATCAAAAAATCTGCAAGTGACTAATATGGAAATTAATATGAGTCCATAGTTCAATATGCCTAGATGATTCATACTAGACCCCTGTCTTATAGTCCATACTCCAATACATAATATGAGTAAGTTAATGAGAATTTGAGCTATGTGCGGAAAGAATTGTCCTATTATAACTATTGCTGTAAAGAATATGAAGACTGGCATTATTGGTTGTAAATCTACTTTCCAATTTTTGCCTTTATTTTTAAAATAATAAAAATATATCATAAGAGCTAAGACAAAAAATGAGAGTGCAAAATAAAACGTTTCTGTTTGGAAAACTTTAGTTCCCCACATCACATTTTTCATAATTGTCCAATAATCTTTGAAGCTAGACATTAACAACAATACCATAGTAGCCATAGAACCAAATAAAATGAACCCATTTGATAAATGTCCCTGCTGAGGGGTTTTATAGATATATCCAAGTCCATAAAAGCAGCTAAATAATGCTATAAAAGCGATACTCAACAATTGAGGAAATTCACCTACAAGTGCTCCGACTCCTATAGACAAACTAATTGGAATCAGAAAGCTATGGAAATTAATAAAATTAGTTTCAATTCTCTTCTTGAATAGAAAAAATATGTGTGGAACTATAGCCAAAAATAACAACCAATAAACTAAATTAAATTGTTTTTTATATGACCCATAATCACTTTCTAAAAGATAATACGTAATCAAAATGATATATAACAAAGATGCGATACTAGATCTCGCTATATATACAATAGGCAAGACTAATAAACTCCAAGTCAATAAAAAACTCCCTAAATTCCCCTCTATATTATAAATCTGACTGACTAGCGAAATGCATGCCCCGATGGCGAATATTAAAAAACAAGCACTGGCTTCAGGCCAGGTTTTACTTTCCTTCTTTCTAAATAAAGAATAACCAAGTGCTACTTGACCCAATGTTAAAGGTATAAATGCAAGAAATGTCTTCATGTGTCGAGACAGGTCATCCCAGTTATGCGCTATGATTAATATAACACCTAATCCCACTAAAAGAGCGCCTAAAATTCCGAAAACAAGACCGAGTTTATTGGGCGAAGATCCTTCCTTTTGATGGTAATAGTCCTGGATAGATTTTGCTATTTCTGAACTAATAACATTGGACTCTTCTAATTCTTTTAGATCTATTTTCACCTTAATTGACTTGTGCGCTGGTTTTACCAAATCGTCGCTCCCGCTGCTGAAAATCTCTCACACACTCCCACAGATGGTCTCGTTTAAACTCGGGCCAGAAAATAGGCAGAAAGAAGAGCTCTGCATAGGCTAGTTGCCAAGTTAAGAAATTCGAAATGCGCATTTCGTTCGAAGTTCGAATCATGATCTCGGGATCAGGAAAGTCTCTAGTATAAAGATGTTTTGCTATGCACTTTTCATCGATTTCATCTGCCTTTATTGCACCGCTCTTTATGGATTCTGCTATAGATTTCATTGCCTGTGTCAGCTCTTTCTTGGAGCCATAGTTCAAGGCTAAAACCAAGGTCAATGATTGGCAATGGGCTGTATCTTTCTTCGCCTGCATTAGATGCTGGAAAGATGATTCGGGCAGCTCGTCAATAGCTCCGATAGTCTCTAATCGTATATCATTTTTTAGCAACTCCGGCGTTTCGCCTGCTATAGCTTCTACAAGTAAGTTCATCAAAAAATCAACTTCCTCTTTTGGTCTATTCCAGTTTTCTGTAGAAAAAGCGTATAAAGTCAGATACTTCACACCTATTTCCATACATCCTTTTATAGCTTCGCGCACCGATTCTACTCCACTCTGATGACCAAACGTTCGGTCCTTTCCCTGACTCTGCGCCCACCGACCATTTCCATCCATTATGATCGCAATATGCTGAGGAACTTTTGTTTTATCTATTTCGCTGGCTATCATTTCTATACTCAAGATAAGGCAAAGTTAAAAGATTTGAGATTAAAAAGAATTAATTTAATCAATCATACTCCACATTCTTCTATTTTTGTAACTACCCTAAAAATGATTGTATTCAAATGAAAAAACTAAAACTAGGACTGGCAGGTATATTCTTGTCTATCACAGCCTTTTTTGCCATCTCTTTCAAAGATGTAGACTATTTTGAGATATCCAAAAACATTGATATATTCGTGTCCCTTTTCAAAGAACTGAATATTCAATACGTAGATAAGGTAGAGCCGAGCCGTGCTATCAGAGTGGCGATAGACGCTATGCTAAAAGACCTTGATCCCTACACCGAGTTTTATTCTGAAGCAGAAACTGAAGATTTTAGAATTCAAACAACGGGAAAATATGGAGGTATAGGTAGCTTGATATCTCAACGCGATGATTATGTCATTATTGATGAACCTTATGAGGGTATGCCAGCACAAATTGCTGGACTCATCCCTGGTGATAGAATAATAGAAATCGATGGCAAATCAATGAAGGGCAAAAAAACGGATGATGTTAGCAAACTTCTTAAAGGACAGGCTGGTTCTTCATTTAAGCTCACCTATGAAAGACTGCAAGCGGATGGCAGTTATAAAAAAATGACTACAGACATAACGCGGAAAGAGATTAAATTAAAAAATGTGCCTTACGCTGGAATGATTTCGAATGAAATAGGTTATATAAAATTAGAGAGTTTCATGGAGAATGCAGGAGGAGATGTGCGTGCTGAATTTCTCAAGTTAAAAGAAGGAAATAAAAATATGAAAGGCCTTGTCCTCGATTTGCGGGGAAACCCAGGAGGTCTTCTGCACGAAGCCGTCGATTTGACCAATATTTTTATTGAACAAAATAATGAAATCGTAAGTACCAAAGGCAAAACTCAAGAAATGCAAACCACTCATAGAACAAGACGAAGAGCCGATGATGTCAATATTCCACTCATTGTATTGACCAACGGGGGCTCTGCCTCTGCCTCGGAAATAGTCGCTGGCGCTATCCAAGATTATGATCGAGGGGTCGTGCTTGGAGGAAAAACATTTGGAAAAGGGTTGGTGCAAAATACGCGTCCTCTGCCTTATAATACGCAGATGAAGGTGACGACTGCAAAATACTATATTCCATCTGGTAGATGTATTCAAGCGATAAATTATGCGGAAAAAAATCCTGATGGTTCAGTAAAAAAAGTTCCTGATTCATTGAAAATGCCATTTAAAACGAAGGCTGGCCGAATAGTTTATGATGGTGGAGGAATAGACCCAGACCTCAAGACAAAAAAAGATTTTCTCCCACCTATAGTTTTCTACCTTATGGCTAAGGGCATAACAGCAGATTTTGCCAATCTGTATGTGGTTAAAAATCCTAAGCCATCCTCGCCGAAAACGTATAGACTTCCAGATGCAGAATATGAAAAATTTGTCCAATTTGCTAAATCAAAAAAATTCTCTTATGAATCTGAGGTAGATAATGAGCTTGAAAGCCTCAAAGAAAAAGCAGAAAGCGAAAAGTTGATGCCAAGTATACAGAAAGCCTACGATGAATTGGCAACCAAGCTAAAAGAAGCCAAAGCCAATGAATTCTATACGCATAAAAAAGATATTCATGAATACCTGGAGGGAGAAATAGTGAGAAGATACTTTTTCAGAAAGGGGGTTGTAGAGCATGATTTTGAACACGACGAAGATATAAAAGAGGCACTTAAATTATTTTCCAATAAGGAAGAGTACACCAAACTATTAAAATAATAATACCGATGAACTTTGATACCTCATCCATAATCCTTGGCATTCTAAGCTTATTTTTTGTAGTGACATTTCTACAGTCTGGAATCGATAAAGTAATAAACCGCACTGGAAATCTCGCTTGGTTTCAATCCGTTTTTGGAACCACCTTTTTAAAACCTATTATCACACCCCTTTTTTATTGGATAACTTTGCAGGAGTTATTCGTTAGCGGATGGATGCTCATCGCAGCTTATTGTTACCTGCTCTGTGAATGCTCTTGTTGTGTGTTTACCGATTGGGGTTTTATTCTCAGTCTAGCGCTTCTAGTGCAGCTGTTTACTGGACAACGAATTGCCAAGGACTATGTGGGAGCCTCTGGAATCATACCATATATCATTACTGCCCTCATAGCCCAGTTTCTATACTCAAATTGTTGTTGCAGTTAATTTAACAAAATGAACAAATTTGTTGTCACCATAGCAGGAGATTCTGGAGATGGGATTCAATTGTTGGGGAATGCATTTTCTGACAATGTAGCTATAGAAAATTTAGACCTTAACACACTTCCTGATTTCCCCGCTGAAATTAGAGCGCCAGCAGGGACCGTTGGTGGTGTATCAGGATTTCAGATTCAATACGGCGGCGAAAAAATCAATACTGCTGGCAATAAATCCGATGTATTCATTGCCTTTAATGCTGCTGCATTAAAAAAATACTTCAAAACCTTAAAACCAACTGGCGTTCTCATTTATGATTCTGCTGGATTTGATGCGAAGAACTGCAAATTAGCTGGATTTGATTTGGCTGAATTAGAAGCCATTCCCAATAAAAAACTGGATGTAGCTTTTTCCAGTATGACGAAGGAAGCACTCAAAGAATTCACTATTGAAGATAAAGCTAAGGATAAAAATAAAAATATTTTTGCTCTAGGTTTTCTTGCCTTTGCTTTAGAGTCTTCATTCGATAAAACCACTGATTTATTAAAAAATAAATTTAAAGGGATTCAACTCGACATGATGGAAATTGTCTTGAAAAAAGGCTACCATTATGCAGAAACTATTGAATTTTCTTTGGAGAAACTAAAGGATAGAGCTCATTTTAAAGAAGGATATTACAGAAACATAACTGGCAATTCGGCTATAGCATTAGCTATTCTCTCAGCACCAAAAATTTTTGGGAGACCTGTTTTCTTTGGTGGATATCCAATTACGCCTGCTTCCGATATACTGCATGAACTAGCCAAACAAAATTTGAAGGAAGTCATCGTCAAACAAGCTGAAGATGAAATAGCCGCTGCAGGAATGGCTCTTGGCGCAGCCTTTGCAGGGAACATAGCTGTTACTGCCTCTTCTGGACCTGGCATCGATTTGAAACAAGAAATCATTGGTCTAGCACATATGGCTGAAATTCCTCTTCTCATTATAGATGTGCAGCGAGCTGGCCCCAGTACTGGTTTACCTACCAAGGTAGAGCAGTCCGACTTAAATCTAGCATTGAAAGGACGTCACGGAGATTGCCCTGTACCGGTAGTTGCTATACGGAATCCTTCCAGTGCTTTTGAAACCACGATTCAAGCCATAGAAATGATGATACGATTTCAAACGCCCATTTTTTTATTGAGCGATGCACTCATAGCTAATGGCAGTGAACTATGGGAAATTCCAGAAATAAACCAGATTCAAATTGAAAATTACAACAGTTCCAATCCTTACGAGCGATCTCATGTGACTCAAGCCCGACCTTGGACTGAGCTTGGTATTACTGATACCCACTATATAGCTGGTGGTTTAGAAAAAGATCTGGTACACGGCACTATTTCTTATGACGGAGATAATCATCAGAAAATGGTAGAGACGAGACTTAATAAGATACTGAGAATAGCCGATCATATTCCTACCTGTGTGATGGAAGAAAATAGCGCCTCAAAAGGCACACTCATAGTAAGCTGGGGTTCTACTTATGGAGCTACCAAAGAGGCATTCCTAAATCTGTCTAAACAATACAAGGAGTTAGCCCATTTGCACTTGGACTGGATTTTTCCATTTCCAGATAACTTCCTGTCAATTATTGAGCGCTTTGACCGAATTATTATTCCAGAACTCAATCATGGTCAATTCGCTGACTACCTTGCAGCTCATTATAAAAAACCAATTATAAAAATCAATAAAATTAAAGGCCACCCATTTTTTGAAGAAGAATTGACTGCAGAAATATCTGAAATTCTAAACAAAAATGCTGAATTCTAAACTGCGTATGTTTCAAAAAATAATTCCAATGGTCATTCTTTTGATCATTAGCAAAAACTACTATTCTCAAAATATCAATTTTGATGATATACTGGAAGGACAAAATGTGAATTTTACCAAAAGTATCATTTCCACACTCACGAGCCCTCAGTTCGAAGGGAGAGATATCGAAAGAGAAACCATTTCCCGAAGCATCGTTTATCTGGAGAGCATGATGCGTGCCTATAATATCAAAACGTATTTTGACAATTATCGCATACCATTCAAGATAGATGCCAACCAAACAGGTTATAATATTGTAGGGCTTTATAGAGGAAATCTTCGCAAAAGATCTGCTATACTTATCACTGCCAATTATGATAATCTAGGTATGGCAAAAAATAGAACCACTAAGGATAGTTTTTTTAAGGGCGGAAATGATAATGCAACAGGAGTTTCAGCGGTTTTTCAACTTGCCCTTTTCTTCAATAAAATCAAACCAAAAGAAAACATAATTTTTGCACTCACTTCTGGGAAACATAAAAATATGATGGGCGCAGGTTTTCTGGCTGACACGCTATCTAAACATGATTACCTCGATATTAAATATGTAATTAACTTAGAAATGCTAGGACGACCATTTCTAGAAGGTAGAAATAACCTACTCTGCGTGCAGGATACGACCAATACGCTTATGAAACAACTCAATAGCTATATTCATCCAGAATTTATTCAATTAGCCCAAGGAGACGTATTTACTGAGAGTTTTGAACATGAGCCATTCTATAATGTGCTTAAAGTCCCTAGCATCACACTGACCTCGTTCAATTTTGAAAATGATAAATATTACCTCACTGTAAAAGATGACTTAGATAACCTTTATCTAGACTACTTGCACAGAACCACTGCCAGAATTACCCTAGCTCTTTTCTCATTAATAATGGATAATAAGGTTGTTGCATTTGGAGAAGAAAAGGAAAAATAATAGTCTCTATCACATAAATTAATGGATTATGTTTATTAAAAAATATTTAGAAGAATTTAGACTCTTTGCAACCAGTGGCAATATGTTTGATCTTGCGCTTGGAGTTATTATCGGTGCAGCATTTTCTACAGTTGTCGATAGTTTATCCACTGACATTATTGGAGACTTTATCGCTGCTCTAGGAGGAGTTCCAGATATGTCAGGCCTTACCGTTCCATTTTTAAAAGGTCAGATACATGTAGGTAAATTTCTAAATACGCTGATTGGCTTTCTTATAAAAGCTGCGGTGCTGTTTGGGCTCGTCAAGATCATAATGAAACTCAAACTCGCTAACTTCAGAGCCCAAGGCAGTCGTGAGTGTCCCTATTGTAGAGAATTCATTCCAGTCGATGCTATCAAATGTAAACATTGTACTGCTGATGTGAAAGCAGTGATAGATGGTGATGAAGGGGCGGATGAGAGGTAGGTACTAGATGAAAGTTGCAAGTTAAAAGTAGAAAGCAACACCTCTCTGCTTGACAAAATGAGTGATAGGGAAGCAATGACTCTTGGGCTAGATTATATTTTATAAAAGTGGACAATAATGGATTCCCTGTCTGCTTGTTCGCTGAACAGGCAGGGAACCATCGACTCCTACGATAAATAATGTTTTGGGAAAGTGGGCAATAATGGATTCCCTGTCTGCTTGACGCTGTCAGGCAGGGAACCATCGACTCCTTCGATAAATAATGTTTTGGGAAAGTGGGCAATAATGGATTCCCTGTCTGCTTGACGCTGTCAGGCAGGGAACCATCGACTCCTTCGATAAATAATGTTTTGGGAAAGTGGGCAATAATGGATTCGAACCATCGACCCCTACGTTGTCGACGTAGTGCTCTGAACCAGCTGAGCTAATTGCCCTTATTTTGGGATTGCAAATATAGCATAGAATAATAAAAAAAGAGATGAAAAGTGGGCAATATCGGATTCCCTGTCTGCTTGACGCTGTCAGGCAGGGAACCATCGACCCCTACGTTGTCGACGTAATGCTCTGATGCTGACGAAGCTTTGCTTGTCAGCATGCCGACATTTACCTGTGCCGACAATATCGTCGGTATCGTCGGCAACCAGCTGAGCTAATTGCCCTTGAGAATTAGGAGTGCAAATATAGAAAATTATTGTATTTGTAGATTAAAACCCTTCGTGAATCTTGGGTATAAGATAACCCAGGCCTGCGCCAATCATATAACCTATAAAAATATCTGTTGGGAAATGCTTGCCTGCTTTCCAGCGCAGATAGCCTTGCACAGCGGGCAGTATAGCTGCACTCGACCAAATTATTGGAGCTATATTTCTATTTTGACCATTCGCAGTGAGCATAGAGGCAGTAAAAAAGGTGGAACTAGCGGTGAAACTTGTATGCCCAGAAAAAAATGACATGCGCGCATCTGCTTTGAGCTTCTCTGATAGTGGGGCATTTTCATTATATACAAATGGTCTGGTGCGCCTTACCAAGGATTTAACCAATAATGTCGTCCCTGCGTTAATAAGATAGGTCTGGGCTAACATAGTGCTTTTCTCTCCTAGCTGATTTCGCTGATTAGGGTCAAACATTATCGTCGCAGGCAAAACCAAAGAACCTAACAGCAGTTTATCACTCATATTTTTTGCCTTTAACGAATAATTATAGGTCGCCGTTCTATCTATTCCATCTAAATCATTTCTATCCAATTTTTCAATTTCCTCCACTTTTAAAATAGAGGTGTTTCTACTCTGAATATATCCCAAGGCGTTGAAACTTACCCCAACCGAGAATATACCGACCTCCCTCGCAGGACTCAATGAATATATAGAATTTTGGCCATACAACCCATCTTGAATCCATAGAAAAATAATAAGAAGAAGGATCTTTGACATAGTACAAAAATCCGAAAAATGAATTTAACTCGGGCATCTCTTTTCAATCACCTTTCTCTCATAAAAATGATTGATTTTACTGTACATTTGTCATCTTTTACCAAACTATGCAGTATTCACCCAGCGCGATAGACCAAGCGGCTAAGAAAATATGGTCAGATAAAGATATTTACAAAGTAGAAAACGATATTTCTAAGCCAAAACATTATGTCTTAGAGATGTTTCCCTATCCCAGTGGTGCGGGCTTACACGTAGGTCATCCTCTAGGCTATGTGGCCAGTGATATCTATGCAAGATTCAAGCGTATGAAGGGATTCAATGTTCTCCACCCTATGGGCTTTGATAGTTTTGGACTTCCAGCTGAACAGTATGCCATCGAAACGGGCAAAGACCCTAGAGATACTACCAAAGAAAATATAGCTACTTATAAAAAACAATTTGATAAAATTGGCTTGAGTTTCGACTGGTCACGGGAAGTCGTGACGAGCAGTCCAGAATATTACAAATGGACGCAGTGGCTTTTTATCGAAATGTTCAATTCTATTTATTGTTACGAAAACCAGCGCGCCTATTCCGTCAATGTGCTGATTAAGCATTTCGAAGAACACGGCAATCATAACAATACGGCTTTTACCACTAACACTGTCAACGCTTTTTCTGCTGAAGAATGGAAAAACTATTCAGAAAAAGAGAAAAGTGATATTCTGATGAACTATCGTCTTATCTATACGAGTATGGGCGAAGTCAATTGGTGTGAGGCTTTAGGAACAGTCCTAGCGAATGATGAAGTCATCAATGGCCGGAGCGAACGCGGAAATCATCCCGTAGTCAAAAAGAAAATGCGCCAATGGTCGCTGCGAATGACGGCTTATGCAGATAGATTGCTCCAAGGGTTAGAAGAAGTTGAATTTTCTAATTCATTGAAAGATCAACAACGAAATTGGATAGGGAAATCTATGGGTGCAACGGTGACCTTCCCCCTTTCCCCTTCCAAAGGAAGGGGTGTGCCACGACACGCCACTGCGAACCCAGCCGCAGCATCCATACTTTACGAAAACGCAAAGGAGAATAGAAAAAACGCTACCGAAGCAGAGAAAAAACTTTGGAATGAAATTAGGAATAGAAAATTAGAATATAAATTTAGACGACAACATCCTATTGATAATTATATTGCTGATTTTATTTGTCTAGAACAAAAATTAATTATTGAGGTAGATGGTGGATATCATACTCAGACAAAAGAATATGATGATGCTAGAACAGCTGTTCTAAATGAGTTAGGCTATAGAGTGATTCGATTTACGAACGAAGAAGTAATCAACGATATAGAGAATGTCCTTTCAAAATTAAAAAGAGAATTCTCGGCGCCCACCACCCTTCTCCCTAAGGGAGAAGGGCCGGGGTTGAGGGTCTTTACCACTCGCCCTGATACCATCTTCGGCGCTACCTTTATGGTCATGGCACCCGAGCATGCGATGGTCTCTGAAATAGTGACTGATGAGTATAAAACGAAGGTAAATGAATATATAGCCTATTGTAAATCTAAATCGGATATCGACAGACAAGCAGAAAAAGAAGTCAGTGGACAGTATACGGGGGCTTATGCTATTCATCCATTCACCGGAAAATTACTTCCTATCTATATAGCCGAATATGTACTGATGGGCTATGGCACTGGAGCTATCATGGCTGTGCCTGCGGAGGATGAGCGAGATAGAAAATTTGCGGAGAAATTTGGGATAGAGATTGTCGAAATATTTGACAAAACAGGAATAGACAAAACGGAAATAGGAGATAAACAAGGTATCCTTAAAAATTCTGATTTCATCAATGGACTCAACTGGAAAGATGGTTTTGATAAGGTCATAGAGCGAATGGAATATGATGAGATAGGCGAGCGAAAAACGCAATTTCGTTTGCGCGATGCCAACTTCAGCCGTCAGCGTTACTGGGGTGAACCTATTCCCATACTATGGAAAGACGAGATTCCTATTCCCCTCGATCCATCTCAGTTGCCCTTATTAAACCCAGATGTGGACTCTTTTCTTCCCTCTAAAGACGGACAAGCACCCAATGCCAGAAATGAAAAATGGGTCCATGAAATAGAAGGCTATACGCGTGAAGTAGATACTATGCCAGCCTTTGCGGGTTCTTCCTGGTATTTTCTGCGCTATATGGATCCGCAAAACGATGCCGAATTTGTTTCAAAAGATTTGGTCAACTATTGGGGGCAAGTCGATTTGTATCAAGGAGGTTCTGAACATGCCGTAGGTCATCTTTTGTATGCTCGCTACTTCAATCACTTTCTCTACGACCGTGGTTATATCTCGCATAAAGAACCGTTCAAACGATTGATAAATCAAGGGATGATACAGGGGGTTAGTGCCATTGTATACCGATTAGTTGTTTCAGGTGCAGGAAAAAAAGGTTGCCATCCTATTGAGGAGAGTGATTATCCTGAAATATTTATTTCTCACGATGTAATCCTAGAAGTTGAAAAGAGAAATATAGAAAAAAAGTATACTAAATTTTGGGCTGAAATTGAAAATCAAAAAATTGTCAAGTTTACTTTTGGTTATAATGATGTTTTACTGAGTTCGGAGGAAGATGAAGAGTTTAGTTGTTTTTTAGTTTCACTATTTAAAGAATTTAAATTTGACTATCATTTATTTGGAATAGACATAGAACCAAACTTTGATACAAACATTAAATCCAACAATTTAAAAATTGATTTTTTCAAAAATTTTGTTCGAACCGAGCTCAAAAATATTGACGAATTTTCTAATCTACTAAACATTAGAGATTTTAAGGAATCCAGAGATGCATATAAAAATGCATACTTTATTTATAATTCTTCACAAGAATTCCTGGTCGGTCGTGAAGTTGAAAAAATGTCTAAGTCCAAATACAATGTGGTCAATCCCGATGATGTCATAGCTAAATATGGTGCGGACTGTTTTAGAATGTATGAAATGTTTCTTGGTCCTATCGAACAGTCCAAACCATGGAACACTGCAGGGATAGAAGGAGTTTCTAAATTTTTAAAACGCTTTTGGAATTTGTATTTCGATGAAAATGGAAATTCTAAACTTACAAAGAATGAAGCCACCGTCGATGAATTGAAAGTGCTCCATCGAACGATTGATAAACTCGCCAAGGATATCGAAAACTTTTCCTTCAATACCTGCGTGAGTGCATTGATGATCGCCTTGAATGAATTGAATGCACAGAAGACGACGAGCGAAGCTATCCTCATCCCACTTCTTAAATCAATTTGTCCTTTTGCGCCTCACACTGCCGAAACGATCTGGTCTCAGTTGGGCAATACAAACTCTATCATTGTAGAAGAATTTCCTTCGGTAGATGAAAAATATCTCGTAGATGATACCATCGAATACCCTGTATCCATCAATGGTAAAATGCGTGCAAAAGTGAGCCTTGCTGCTGACGCGAATGAAGCTGTGGCCAAGGAAAGTGCACTATCCAATGAAACCGTCCTCAAATGGCTCGAAGGAAAAGAGGTTAAGAAATTTATTTTTGTAAAAGGGAGAATGATTAATGTAGTGATTTAGATAAGGAGGAGATTTGATAATTTAAAAAATTATTTTTATATAAGAAACGATTAATGTAATTAAATGAAATTTGAATTAAAAAATATAGGCGCTTATCTTTTAAGAGGCACCTTTATCACTGCACCTGTACTGATCACTTTTTATGTACTATGGGTTATTTTAGGAAAAATAGACTCTCCAGTCCAAGAAATTTTCTATTCCATCTTTGGGTTTAGAATCTATGGCCTCGGACTCATCACCGTGATTTTCTTGCTCATTATTGTAGGTTATTTAGGAACGCATATCCTTATGGATAAAATTTTTAAAGGTCTGGAATCACTGATACTAAGAGTCCCAATCGTCAAGGAGGTTTATAAAGCCATTCGGGATGTCATTGGAGCTTTTGCTTCGGATAAAAAGAAATTTGAAAAACCCGTTCTAGTCAAAGTAGGAGAAGGTATTCACCGCATCGGTTTTATCACTTCAGAAGAACTTTCTGACTATGACATCGATTCAGATTTAGTTTCCGTTTACTTTCCACTATCCTATGCTTTTACTGGAGAGCTTTTACTGGTAGACAAATCACTTCTCTCTCCTCTGGACACGAAAGATGTCAAAGACTTAATGAAGTTTGTCATCTCGGGTGGCATCGTACATGGGGAGAAGAAGTAGTGTTTTTTATAAAAACTACTTGAGCATTTTCTTTGTAAAAGTTTAAAACTTGCGTCTTTTTTAGCTATATTTGTCATGTTATATGCAAGTTTAATTGGGTATATTTATGAGTTAGGCGTCATACCTATTGAACACAGCTATAAGTGAACGAAGAGTTATATAAAATTGAAAAACTACTTGATGAAAAGGTAAGCAATCTAAGTATTTGGAGTCTCTCATTTCAAAAAATTATTACAATCTTATTATACAATATTGAAACTATTACAAGGAAACTTGGAAAAGAAACTTCAATGGATTATACAGGTAGACTATCTTATATTTATCCCATAATTAAGAAATATGCAAAGAATAATGAACTAGAATCTACTACAAACGCATTAACCTCAATCAAAACTAATTTTTTAAACGATATTATTTTCCTAACTTCATATGCACATTTATGTCTTCTAATACCTCAAGTAAGAAAAGGAACTTTAAAAGTAGAATCAATAAATGGCAATACTTTCAATTTAATTTTTACAACGCCACAAGTAGAATTTTCTGAAAAAATTGATCGTATATATAGTTATAGTTCTCTGCAAGTTAGTTTTGACTATGAAAGTTTAAATAAATTACCCCCATATATAAAGAAAAAGATAGAAGATTTACAGTTTAATTTAAATTCTCAAGATTTTATCATTATTCAAGATATCTATACTTTCTACATAGAATATCACTATTTTGTTAAGCCAACCTCAGATGTTAGTTTTGAAGAATACTTCAAATTTAGCTATTCTGAATATAATTCTTTTTGTGCAGCCATTAGAGCATTTTCCGAGTATTTTTTAGCATTAAATAATGAATATTTTAAAGCAGCAAATCAAAACAGAAACAATGAAAAATTAGCGGATAAACTTATGTCAGAGCATTTTGAATGGGCTGTTTGCTGTATAGACTATAAGTTTTTAGGTTGGATAAAGGGAATGACAAATTTACCCTACGATAAATTACTTAAGATAACAGGTTATTATATTTCAGTTCAAGTTCAAAATGACAAAGAAATAATTGAAGAGCATTCATATTGTGGCGATGGATATTTTCCACCGTTGATTTTGAACAACCAGAATTTAATATTTAGTCCTAGAGGATGTAAATATATGCTGAACATTAATAATATTTTGTATTCAGAGAATAAATGTAATAAGAAAAAATTTGATGATTATCTATCTAAAGAATTCGAGCCAAATCTTATCAACCAAGTGGTTTTATTGTTTGGAAAGTTTCCAGAGCTAAAAATTTTCACAAACTGTGTCTATAAAAATGGTGAAATTGATATTGTTGTAATTGATGATAAAAAAGGATTTGTTTTAAATTTTCAAGTAAAAGCTACTATTGCACCTGACAGCTCTAGGTCAGTAGAAAGAGTATCAGATAGAGTTATTGAAGCATTTAGTCAAATTGAAGCTTTTAATAAATTAGAAGTTGACTATAAAAATTCATTTTATGAAAAATTACTCAAACACAAGTTTTTAGTAAAGAAAACGAATAGTATTGTTTTAGTTCGTTCTTGTGCAGGAACAGAAAAATCTTGGAGGCATAACGAGAAAAATCCGATTGTGAACTATATTCTATTATATTGGATACTTTCAAATAAATTAAAAAGCAATCAACTTAGTATAGAGTTCTTTGAAGAAGAAGTTTATGCAGCTCAAGATTACTTTATGAAAATTTCTAATCCTCAAACACTTTTCGAAGAATTAGAGATTGATGAGTTTAGAATAAACTTCCCTAATATAGAGATTGATTCTAAAGAACTAAATATAACTTATATAAAATCAGAGACAGAATAGTGAAATCGGTACGAACGCCTAACTGCTGGTTTTCTGACAGCGGGGATACGAGCTTTTAAGTAAAGTAAATAATTATATGAAAGTGAGTTATTTTGAATTATATTTGTCATTAAATCGCCCCGCCGATCAGAAAGCCAGCGGACGTTATCGGTAATTATATGAAACAAAAGCTTCACACATATTGGAAGAATATTAAAAGTGAAAAGGTCATAATATTGACACTTTTAGGTCTTTTATTAATTGGACTTTTGTCTTGGTTATGTTATGCAAAGACAGAACAATTTGGATTAAACTTTTTTACCGAAATGCTAGGTGTAGCAGTGACTGTTTTTGTAATTGATAGACTTATACAAAACAGAGAAGAAACGAGAAGCATTCCACAAAAACTTGCTGCGTATGAAGACGTATGGCTTTACACGAGTAGATATATAAGTTTCTGGACAAGTGTATATAGAGAATCTGTTCCCGAAGAAGAACCGCAAACATTTGAAGCTTTTTTTCCGAGAATGGTATGACTAAAATTTTGAATCATTTATATATGGATTCAGAACCGAATGTAAGCCCTCCCAGAAAATGGTGGGATTGGATTTTACATAACGCAAAGGAATTTAAAGATAATGGTGACAAAATACTTGATAGACATTCACACAATTTAGACCCTATAGCTTTTGGATATGTCCATCAATTAACCGAAAGTTCGTTTAATAATTGCTTGCTTATGACCCCTTCAATTAGACAATCAGACAGTAGTGTGAATTTTCCAAGAGTGAAAATTTTAGCTAGCTACTCAATAGCTCCAAAGAAAGAAGATTACGATGCGATACTTGGACTAATAAAATGGTGCAACGAACAACATTCATTCCTGAAAAAACACAGCAGTGCTATTAAAAAAGTCTCCGAATATTACAAAGACAAAAACAGGAAAATGCCACCAAAGTGTATGATTCCTAAAGAAATTTTGGAACAACAATTAAAAGAACTAAATGAATTCCGACAAAAAAATAAATAACTACTGCTAACAGCTAAGGTTTCGTTGGGTGCAAAGCACTAACAATACAACCTCCAGTTGAATCTTGGCCTAATGGCGGGGTTCAGTTTAGTATTGAAAGTTTCGGAATTTAAATTATCTTGATTTGAGTTTATAATTTTATAATTTTGTACAAATTACTTTGTGATGTTACTTTGTAAAACTTAGACTTTTTAAAAGTTCGCATATGACAAGCAACCTAACCTTAAAACATCATCTTAAAACTAGATACCATTGAAACATATAGTCACAATAGTTTTCATATTATTTTTTTTGATTGCATGTAATGGGCAGACAAAAAATTTCGACTACTCAAAGACAATTAAGGAACAAGCAGAAATGATGGGACAATTATTGCTTAAAAAGGACTTTATTTCTTTCAGTAAGTATACATATCCCAAAATTTTGGAAATGATGGGAGGAAAGCAGAAAATGGTTGAAGTATTGGACAAAGGGTTAAAAGAAATGCAATCTGAAGGAGTCGCCTTTCTAAAAGTAACCTTTGGAGAGCCTTCTAAGATAATTACTATAGGAAATGAACTTCAGTGCACAGTACCACAAACAATTGAAATAAAAGTTCCAAAGGGGAAACTGAAAGCTAATTCAACTTTAATAGCAATTTCAATCGATAATGGCAAAAATTGGTATTTCATTGACACTTCAGGAAAAGACATTCAAACAATGAAAAAAAGATTGCCAAATCTAAGTGAAGAATTGGTTATTCCTGAAACTAAACAACCAACATTTTATACAGAATAAAAAAACAAAACGAAAACAAAAAAATTTAACCCACACTAAATGACTAAACAAAAAAAACTCTTTGAAGATTGGGCTGAATCCTATGATAAATTTGTATTGGAAAACCAACATTCATTTCCTTTTAAGGGCTATTCAGAGTTAATTGACGAAATCATAAAAACTATAGAACCAAATTCCACCATTTTAGATTTGGGTATTGGAACAGGCTATGTTGCTCTCAACCTTCAGGACAAACTTAATTGCAAAATTAATGGAATAGATTTATCTGAAAAAATGGTGCAAATCGCAAAAAATAGAATAAGGGATTCTATCATTGTACCAACGGATTTTAATAATTACCAAAGTTTTGATTGGACGATATTCCCAAGTGAGACTAACTATATTTTAGGCACCTATTTCTTTCACCATTTTACAGATGACAAAAAAGTGGAAATCATTGAGTTCCTATTTGACAAATTTGGAAAAGGAACAAAAATATTGATAGGCGACATTGGTTTTTTAAATTCAACTTTGATGACTGAAAAAAAGGAAGAACTAAAAAGTGAATGGGATGAAACTGAATACTATTTTGACTTATCTACCTTTAGTAAAAAACTTGAAATTAAAAGCTACGCAATTAAATCTAAAATTATATCCGAATACTGTGTGCTAATGGAGATTAAACATCAATAAACAGGATTACCCATAAACGCCTACAAAATCGAAACAAAAAGACTTATTATAAGATGCTACTGAATTTGCTGAGGTAAATTGGGTTGATATTCTCAAAAACTATATTTAATTGCATATAAAATATAAACATATTAAATAATTATATTCAATTACATCTCGCCAGTCAAGGTGTTTCCACCTGGACTAAAAAATCTAGTTAGTAATTTATTGCGATATTTTTCCTAATTCAACGTTTTGTAAGATTTTTTTGCTGACCTTTGAACCCACTATATAGTTTCCTCCAATAAAGCTATTTTTTGGTCCACGGTTCCTCTTTCAAATAGGCGAATAAATTTTAAAATTGCTTGTACGAAAATGTTTTGATTGGTGATAATCTTAGTGATCTCAGTTACACTTAAATCTCTTTCTTTCACCGCTTTTTCAAAAGAATTAGCATCGAGCGGGGCCAGTTTTAAAGCAAATTTCCAAGCACCTTCTCTCGCTGTTTGCATACTAAAGTCTACGAGAAAATTATCCACATTTTGAGTCTTCGTTAGAATCCATTTTAAGGTAGGCCAAATGTCCGATAAAGCTTTTTCTGCATTGCCCACTAGACTGGCTAGTATTTCATTGATCTTATTAAAATCACTTTCTAACCCATGAATTGCTTCCTTTGGACATACTTGCGCGGCAGCGATTCCTAAATCAAGATTGATATGTGCATTCATCCCTAAAAGAAGATGCTGTAAAACGATGAGCCAGTAATTATTTGATTCTTTGAAAGCCACCTCCCAACACGCAGAGGGACTTCCAGCATTTTTGTAAGTATAATAGGCTTCAATATACCGATTAGCAAAAACGACATCTAGTTTTTCCATTCTGGGATTATCTTGAAAAATCCCTTGTTCTATTCCTTCTTTTACTTTTTCAGTTACCCTGCAATAGAGCACCGCAAAATAAGCAAGTGGAGAAGCTTCATTTTTATTCTCCGCTATGATGTTCTTTAATATTACAATTACTTCGTCTATACTTTGCGCTTGAGGAATCATATTTTAAATATATTATATAAGTAAAAATATGAAATATCAGTAGATCCTTCCCGATTTTTAGTCTAATTTTGTAGTGATTTAAGATATTAAGACTCCACTTATTTTAAGAGAAACCTTCAGACATAGAGAACACAATACCAAAAAATGACAAAATTAAAAGTTCGCAAAATATTGACCTATTGTATTGCTACAGTCTGGATAACAAACGGACTTTTTTGTAAGATACTAAATCTTGTGCCTAGACATGAACAAATTGTTCAAGAAATTTTAAAGCTCGACGGATATTCTTCGAGTCTTTTGACATTGCTAATCGGTTTTTCTGAAGTAATAATGGCAATATGGATTCTCTTACAGTATAAATCAAGATTTAATGCTGTCCTACAAATGGTTATTGTTGCCTCAATGAATATCATAGAATTTTTCTCCGTTCCTAACCTACTTTTGTGGGGTAAATTAAATTCATTGTTTGCATTTGCTTTTATTTTAATTGTTTATTTCAACGAATTTTATCTCAATAAAAAACCATTGTTGTCCGAGATAAATTAAGCTGACCTTCCGAAAAAGGTCAGCTTTTTTAGTTTTGCAAGTTCCTACACTTTTAAAACCATGAACAAAAGTACAAATTATTTCGGACAGCACCTATTTTCTCAAATAGCA
>JAJTHM010000071.1 GCA_021297855.1 Sphingobacteriales bacterium
CCACTTTCTCCCCTGGCAAATCAAAAGTTCCATTTCTGTTATAATCTATAAAAACAGAAAAGCCATGGCTATATGCCCACGTGTTATTTGCTTCGTAGCCTATTTTCATATTTAAGGCTTGGGAAGAGGCGGGAGTCAATACGGGTGGAGACCAAGTGGCAGAGGTATAATTTGCATACATATTTGCTGCAGAAGCTGGTAAACCATTCGCAGCTGGATAGGCTGCAGCAGAGGCACCGACACAACCAGAATTGTTTGTTAACGGGCCCAATTGGACCTCATGGATACATTCATCATCGTCGTTAGTGGCGCTTGAAGTTGGATAGCCTGTAGGTAATTGAGCATGAACGCTAGTCAAAAAGCATATTGCCAATAAAGTAAAAAAAAGTTTTTTCATATTAATCAAAATTTAAGGCTCTTTGTATTGTTTTCATTCAACACAAAGTAGATTTGTTCGATGCACAAAGATACGAAAAACAAACTACTTTTTAAGAGAAATCTTGTAAAGCAAACTACTAGAATTCAAGTGAATAGGTAACAGGATATTTCAAAAAGACGTCTATCAATTTTCTACCTGCCTCATTTCCTGCTTTTTATAAATATCGTAGAAGTATCCCTTCTTGAGCATAAGCTCTTCTTGGCTTCCTACTTCTACTACCTCTCCATCGTCTAAAACCAATACTTTGTGGAAATCAAGTTGATTGAAAATACGATGAGTGATAAGGAGTATCGTGCTGCGGCTATCTCGCTGGTTCATAGCCTCTATCAATTGTCGTTCGGTTTTGACATCCAGAGCACTCAGACAATCGTCAAAAAGATAAATAGGACTTGGCTTAATTAAGGCTCTGGCTATGGATATACGCTGCTTTTGACCTCCAGATAGGGTGATTCCACGTTCACCAACCATAGTATCATATCCATCCTTAAATTGCAGAACTTCATTATGAATTTGAGCATCTTTGGCTGAGTTAAGCACATCTACCTCGATATATTCATCTGTATTGAATGCAATATTATTTTTTACGGTATCAGAAAACAAAAAGACATCTTGTGGGATATACGATATTTGCTCACGAACAAACGAACTAGAATAATTTTCTAAAGGCTTACCATCAAGCAGTATTTCCCCTTGATAATTTTGATAAAATTTTATAAGTAACTCAGCTAATGTTGATTTTCCGCTACCTGTTTTGCCAATAATAAGCCATCGCTCCCCGGGTTTAATATGAAAACTAACATTCTTCAATGCATGAATTCCTGTTTCCTCATAGGTAAAGGAAACATTTTTAAATTCTATATCTCCTTTAAGACTTTCGTTAGACTCAGCAGTCATACCGTTTTTACTTTCCAATGGCATATCCATAATTTCCTCATAGCGGATCAAAGCGGATTTTCCTTTTTGAAATAAACTAGCTACCCAGCCTATACTCATGACAGGCCATAGAAGTCTATTGACAAACATTATAAAAGAAGTGAGCCCGCCGATTTGAATATGGTTATCGATAACCAACATTCCTCCTTTGTAGATGCTAAGTAAGATGCTAGCACCCATGAGCAAAGAAACTATAGGCATGAAGAAAGAATCTAATTTGACAATTTTGAGCGATTGAATTTTAAAGGAATCGCTAATCATTGAAAACGTTTGTAAAACTTTATTTTCTAATGTAAATGATTTAATAATGCGAATACCGTTATAACTCTCTTGGGCTACGGATGTCATCGCCGACATTTCTTCCTGTAGTTTTTTATTGAACTGGAGAGAGTAGATATTAAAAAAATAAATAAAAAAAGAGAGAAATGGCAAGGGTAAAAGTGCGTACAAAGTGAGCTCAGAGCTTATTTCCAACATAAAAAAAATAGATACACTCAGCGTCGTAATCATATTGACTAAGTACATAACTGCTGGGCCGAAGAGTTCTCGAATTTTACCTACATCCTCTGCCATACGACTCATATAGTCTCCTATTGGGAAATTTTTAAAATGAGTAATGGCCAATCGCTGGATGTGCGCATATAAGTCATCTTTCAATTTCTGCTCTATTTTTCGACTAGCCACAATAATCGTTTGTCGCATCAGGAAAGTAAATACTGCAGACAGTATAGTCAATCCAATGTAATAAGATAAAAAAACAAACACTTCCTTCTGGATACTCATTCCAGCGTCACTTGTTGAATTGATAACTCCAACCAAGGTATTAATAATTTTCTCTACGAGTTTATTGGTATAAGAACTCGCTACATTCGCCAATATGACAAAAATGGTCCCTAGCAAGAAAGTCCCTTTGTGCAAATTCAGAAAATAAAAAAGTTTTTTGTATGGCAAAATATTTATTTTAATTATTCTTATTTATCCCGGGAGCCGCGCCCACCTGTTTCACATTTTACTTGTCAAAAAAAAAGCCACCCTGATTGGATGGCTTTTTATGTATAGATTTCAATAGATTAATTGGCAGCTGGTGCATCTTTAACTTCTCCTCTAATGAATACTACTTTATTAGGATTCTGAGGATCGTTACTTGTTATGTTTACCTGCTTATTGATTGGGCCTGGTCTTCCAGTATCATACTTTACCTGAACCTCTGCACTCTTACCCGGAAGTATTGGTTCGCGAGGGCAAGTAGGAACTGTACAACCACAAGATCCGCTACAATTAGTTAGCAATAAAGGCTGAGCCCCTCTATTAGTCACCTTAAAGGTTCTGACACCATCTGCACCTTTATCGATAACCCCATAATCTACGGTTTCCTTCTCAATAAAAATAGAAGGTTCATTCGAAATTGGAGCTACTGTAACGACTTTAGCTTCAGCTGCTGCAGCTTTCTTTCCTTTAGCAGGCTTTGATTGTGCAGATAATCCAAGACCTATTAAAGATACTAGTGTAAGTAATAATATTTTCTTCATTTTATTATTTGTTTTAAATGTTAATGCAAAACTAAGATATTACAATGACATAGAAGGTTTAAAAAAACTAAACGTCATTAACTATTTTTAAAGAATTTCAATTTCTGTTCTTCTATTTTTCGCCCTCCCATCCTCTGTATCATTAGTCTGAATTGGCTTTGTGGCACCATATCCTTTAGAACTTAATCTTTCGGCTTCTATCCCTTTTTCTATTAAATAGTTCATAACAGCCCTTGCTCTGTTCTCAGAAAGTGTTTGATTACTCGCAGCATTGCCCACATTATCTGTATGTCCGCCGACCAATATCTTCATTGTAGGATTTGCTTTTAAAATTTCAACTACATAATTGAGTTCAGGATAGGAAGTGGATTTCAATTCAAATTTTCCTGTTTCGAAAAATATATTCCGCAATTCAAACCTAGTTCCTGCCTCTAAAGGCTGTAATTTAATCTCTATGACTTGTGGTTTTAATTGGCTACCGCCTTCCACAAAAGAATAATTCTGAGAATAGATAGCAAAACCTTCTTTCAATACATGGAATCCATACTCCTTATCAGCTAACACGGTGAGAAGAAAATCTCCCGATTTTTCATCGCTATTCAAAGTAGAAATTTGTTTACTGGCTTCGATATCACTTAGTTTCACAGAGGCTTTCAAAGGCTGACCAGTCTTGGCATTTGTTACGATTCCTTTTATGTAGGTCACTGTTTTTGGTCTAAATTCCTTTGGCATATCAAATGAATAGATATCAAAATCGGACCGATTAGCTTCGTTGTTCTCTTTAGCGATATAAGCTTTGTCACCAAGCGCATTGATGAATATAGATATTTCATCACCAATCGAATTGATTCCATTTCCTAGATTGATAGGTACTTGCCATTCGCCATTTTCCCATCTGGACATATATAAATCTTTACCGCCATATCCAGGATGTCCGTCAGAGGAGAAATACAAGGTTTGTCCGTCCGGGTGTATGAATGGGCGATCTTCGGCGCCTTTTGAGTTTAGTTTTGATCCTAAATTGACTGGTGTGGAAAAACCTTCAGTGGTCAATTCACTCATGTAAATATCGCTTTCTCCCTGGCCTCCTTCTCTGCTACTAACGAAAAATAATTTTTTACCATCGGCTGACATGCATGGCTGAGATTCCCATCCACGCGTATTGACGGTAGGGAGCATCTTAGGTCTACCCCATTCTTCTCCTTTTCTATAGGCAATATACAAGTCACAGGAACCCATACCTCCAGGCCGCTGACACGAGGTAAATAAAAGTTGCCGACCACCAGCGGTAATCGTATGAGCACCGTCATTATCAAATGTATTGATAGAGATATATCGGGTTTCATTCTCTAATTCAGGTTCATCTATTTTTATTGCTGTGCTCCATTGGTTTCCATAGGTGTAACTCACCCATATGTCCTCACCCTGTCTGTCCCTTCGCGTAAAATAAATGGCTGATTCATCGGCGTTGGTAGAAGGAAAATACTCATTGAAACTCGTATTGACCTCTGCTCCTAAATTTTTATAAACTACCTTTTCTGAGGTAGAAGTTTGACTGCGAGCGAACTGCAAATTTTTCAGCATTCGCTGACCATAGGTCTGTCCTTGAGGACTCAAATTTGGAACGCTTAAAAATGCTTGAATGTTCTCTTCTGCTTTATCATAATCTCTTTTAGAAAAATAACATTCTGCAATGAGTTTTTTCTGCTGAGGATTGAATTTAGGATTGAGAGTTTCTAACTTTTCTAATAACGGCAAAGCTTCATCGTATTTCTTGGCTATCACACTCCAATTGGCTCTAATATAAAGCGCTTGATCGAAAGTCGGATATTTGGCGATACAATCATCTAATATCTTTAAGGCTTCTT
Source organism: Sphingobacteriales bacterium (assembly GCA_021297855.1). Taxonomy (GTDB): domain Bacteria; phylum Bacteroidota; class Bacteroidia; order Chitinophagales; family JADJOU01; genus CHPMRC01. The sequence continues at coordinate 4,770 of JAJTHM010000071.1, forward strand.
CATTTCTGCCTAAGCCATACAAACCTATGGCTTCATTGACCATATCATTCTGCTTAGTTTGACCAAAAGCTGAATGAATCATTAATGCACTCAACATTAAAACTAAAATTTGCTTACTCATTGAATCGTTTGTTTAAACTTCTAATTTTTCGCCAAAACATAAATCCCCCGCATCGCCAAGTCCTGGGACTATATAACTCTTTGCTGTTAATTCGTCATCTATATCTCCTATGTATATATCAACTTCTGGATATTTTTTGGCTACAAGTTCTACACCTTGAGAACTGCCAATAACTCCCAAAATAATAATTCTAGTGGGTTTTCCATATCTTTCTAGTTGCTCCAAGGTGGCTATGATACTAGACCCCGATGCTATCATAGGATCACAGAGAATAAGGGTTTTATGGTCTAAATTTGGGCTGGCGACATACTCTAGTCTTATTTCAAATTCTCCAGATTTGTGGTGTTTTCGATATGCACTCACAAAACAATTATCCGCTTGGTCAAAGACATCTAAGACGGCATAATGCATAGGTAATCCCGCGCGCATAACGCTCGCAATAACAATTTGATCATGTATAGAATGAGATTCTTTCTGTCCAAGTGGAGTTTGAATACTTGTAGGAGTATAATGCAAAGACTTACTAGCTTCGTAGGCTAGAATACTGGCAATACGTTCGATATTTGTGCGAAAACGCATGCGATCTTTCTGCACCTTGACATCTCGGAGTTCGCTCAAATAGTTGGTCACCACCGAATGCTTATCTTGCAATTTATAAATCATAATTCAAGTTAATATCGTTAAAATACTTCATACCAAAATTAGTATTAATATTTAAACTAGGATGGGAAAATTGGTTGGATGGTTTAACCCAAAATCCGCATTTCTCTGTCGCGGGTCATGATGACTCCTATATTTCGCATCAGACTCCTAGGAGATTAGTCCCAACTAGCACGCTATTCTTTTATTTATTTTTTAAAAGAATTCATTCTCTCTTTTCGTTCGTGAACCTTTGTCAAAGTCTTTAGCGTATTTCTATCTAACTACCTATCAATTGGCTAATATACAGTCTTTTGCCATTTTATATTTGTGAATATTATCAAGGTGAAAACAGCTTGATTTGCTGAGGTCTTGCTCACAGGCGCTAAGTTAGCTCTCTTCAGTCATAAAGCAAACGTTTTCTTAAAATGTGGGATAAACAGCAATTCAGTTATGCCCCCCAGACCTCTGAGTTTCTATTATCGTTGTCAGGAATAGGTTTTACCATGCCAAATATTTTAAGAGAGAGCAGCCTTGCCTTGCGAGCTATTTCGCTATGAGCACGGAAATAGTTCAGACTATTGTAATCATAAATAGATTTGGCAGGAATTATTCCCATGTCTTTCGGCATATTATTCACCGAAAACGTTGTGATAATACTCTCACTCCAGTCTAAGGTATTGGAAATTTCCAGTTCAGCTAAATCCAACCATGGACTCGTTTTTTCATCCCACAATACCATATTGTTAAACACCTCAGGGTTTTGGTTTTTCTCAGCCGTTATAAGCTGAATTTGTAATTTGTATTTTACCCCCTCCCTTTTCACTCGCTCTTCAAATTCGTATTTGAGATAGTTTCTCCCTTTCGACTCATGGGGTGCTACTCGCTGGTTGGACAATTCATATTCACATGGATCAACTTGTAGCCCTGGCTCCTGGACATCTACAAAAGGAACGACCCGATATTTTGCAAAACGCTGCACGCCATCTTTTCCCTTAAAGAGATATACCACCTGAGAATAATATTTCAAATGCGCAAAGGAGTCTGGTGCACGGCGAAGAGAAACAATAGCCCCAGAAGCACCTTCTGGGTAGTTGCGAATATTTTCAACATAGCATACAGCATGCGCCTCCTCGCGAAGTTTAGCAAATTGCATGAAACTCGCGGCATTCCAAAACAAGGATGTCTCACCTGTATTGAGCTCCATATCAAATGGACTATCAAAATGATGGTCTGAAAATTTAATGGAAATCGCACGGATGTCATTCACTGCATCATCCAAAAAAGTGGCAGTTGCCTGTCGCACCCGCAGGGGAAATTCTCTACCAGGAACAAAAAAATCATTTTCTGGTATCAAGGGGTTTTTCAAAATTCTCGCTTTGCCAGTACCAGCGATCCCATTGTCATGGCTCATCCGATTTCGTTTGGGAAAACTCAGGAAAAGCGCTATCAATAAAGCAAAAAACCTCGAATATAACCATAAAACGCAGAGATCGAATAATGCAATGAGTTTATTTTTATGAGCTGGGTAATATAAATCCATAATTTAAATATTTGTTCTTGATTCAATTGCATTCACATCTATATCTAAGGCAAGAAACTCCTCTTTCTTTGAGAGCAGAGCATTTCTGAAATCAGGATGCACATCTTTATCTTCATTGGACACAATAAATCCATATTCTGTGCGGGAAAGGAAATTGGCAAACCATAATTGCTTGGTAGCTATTTCTGGTGTTGGGGCTACCGTCAGATCATTTTCGGGAACGAGTACGCCCGATTCTTTGTCTCCAAACCGAAGACCCCCGTTAGAATAAAGCACTTCACCGAGCTCGTCATACTGATTCTCGTTGATCCATGTGTGCATATAAGTAGCTTGCATGATAGCATACTTGCATGCATTTTTTAAGTTTTCAATATCTTCGGTGTCTTTGGCTGTAATGGCTTGTTTTGTTGTAATTCTAGAAACAGTTTTTAATTCCCCATTCAGCGAATCGCGCTTCACACTGTCGTCAAAACCAAACTGCGCTTTGTAGTATTCGTAGCGCTCTTTATACTGATTTCTGAGATTTTCGGGCATAGTATCTAACGACTTATCCGAAAGAAAAACGGGAACACTATGCTCAATGAGGTCGCAAGAGAATCTGTAAACCTCGTCCCAATGTATGATAATCTCATCTATATTTTCTGTAAAAAATTTATCCACAAACTCATCAATGACACTCATAAAGAGCTTCTCACCCCTCGCATAATGATGAGCATCGCTGATTGGCTCCATAGGTTTCCAGCCCTTCCAGTCGAGCATACCAAGCACATCTTTTGTCCGCTTTAAGAGCCCAGAAGCTTTTATGGCGGTTGCCTCGGGTAAAAAACCCTCTATTATAAGTTTATCCGCACCTCCATTAATAAGAGCCACCTCTTGCATATGAGGAAGCATGAGGATCGCAAGGGGACTTCGTCTAAAATTGCGATATGCAGCGATAGCGTATTGCTCTACGTTGATGTGAGTACCTGTAAAATGCTGATCTACTTCGACATATAGGCTTCCAGTCATTCTTGCAATTCGTTTAGCGGCCATCCAAAGCATGTCTCCATCTGCAGGTGTAAAATCTCTAGTTTGCCATGGATCGCGATTGAGACTGTTGAGAGCGCCTATTGTGGTAATTTTAAATGGAATAGGGATTCCTTTCTCATTTAATCTATAGCGAATAATCACATCGGGCAATGCGTAGATATCATTGTGGTCATAATCGCAAATTCCAAAATATTTCATAATGAAAACACCCTCTTCATTTGGATCCTTCACAAAGGTGCCACAATTCATTCCATTCATCATTCGATCTCCAAACCACTCATCGCTTCTAGAATATCCAGGAAGATGTTTTTCAAGACATTGCGTTAGATTGATAGGGTAATCTGCCTGTATGCTCTGAATAGAAATGCTATCTGGATCTAGTTCGATTTGTTCTAAGTGTTTCAGCTTCGTAAGTTCAATGGGAATAATTTGCTCGATCATCGCATCTTCACGACCTTGAGAATAACTCTGAATTGGATCTCCATCATCGTCATTTAGTTTTGCGCGAGGGATGGTGGTGTCCGTGCGGTAATTCCAATATCCTAGCGAAATTTCTCTCAGCGTATATCCCATGCCTGTCAAATCGGATTTTGGAAACTTTTGGGAATGGAAGACAGAGAATTGTCTGTACGGTTGTTTTTCGTTAAATTGAATACGGCTGATTTCATGCACCTCGAAAATAAGTTTTCTTTGGTTTTTCCAACTGACAGCTTCTCTGAGGTCAAATTCCAATTTAAAAACGCCTGATTCATTGGTATAGCCTTCAGCCAATTTTCTCCATCCGAATAACTTTGTTCTGGCCCATAAGGCTACAGGCATATTGGCAATCGGTTTTGCAGGAGGGTAGCGAGAGGGAAACACGAGAGAGCCTGTGAGGTAAGCATCTTTGATGGATCCTACAATTTCTGGTCTCCTTGGGAACAACCAATTATTTAACCTTTTGAATAATGATCGAATTCGAGTGTATTGGAAATAAACCCATTCGATAAGGATGTTAAGAGGACTAGAAATAATTTTTGATTTCCCAACCTCAAGCGAGTTGATACCTCGCATCTTCGGTGAAAAAAAACGACCCCCATCGATGTAATAAATCTTGGTTTCTTTTTTACATTGCTGGATGATTTCATCCTTTGATTGTTCATTCATTTAGATTTAATTTATCGCTAAGTACTTCTACAAATGTAGAAAAAAAAAATTATTCTATAAAAAATCTTAACAAAACTAAAAATATTTTTTTGTGTATTAATCCCACATTACGCAATAGACTTTGACGACCTGTGCCGACAAACACGTCGGTAAGGAAAAGGATAGTGCGATAGGTGGTCTCGTTCAAAAAAACGAGACGTGATAGAGTTTTGGTCAGATATTCTAAAATATTGACCATAAAA
>JAJTHM010000004.1 GCA_021297855.1 Sphingobacteriales bacterium
CTATTTGAGAAAATAGGTGCTGTCCGAAATAATTTGTACTTTTGTTCATGGTTTTAAAAGTGTAGGAACTTGCAAAACTAAAAAAGCTGACCTTTTTCGGAAGGTCAGCTTAATTTATCTCGGACAACAATGCATCAAAACAGGCTTTTTACTCTCTTTCAGAATAGGGTCTAGGCATTTAAAGCTATTGTCAGAAATAGTAGGACAGCCCCAGCCTTCGGCGCTGCCAGCGGGGTAGATTTCTTCATCTGTCATAGCTTCCCAAGAATGGAAAACGATGTGGCGGCGAGCAGCATTGGAGTTTGAAGATTCCAAACCATGAAGCGCATACTTTATCTTCACCCCCCAGTCACTGACACCTCTAGCTCCTATCTTATATTTGCCAAGGGAAGATAAATGACTCCCATCTTCATTGCTAAAACTAGGATTAGATTTTGATCTGTCAAGGCTCCACGGATGATTGCCACAACCATGACCAACTAAACAAGCAAATTGAACTGTATCTTTTTCAAAATTCCAGAGAACGAATCGCCGAACACCAGAGTGCAATTGCATATCAATCAGTATGCAGTATTTATCTTCAAATTGATTCTTTCGACAAAAAATGAAGGCTTCACTGGCTTTAACTCGCAAACTATCCAGATGCATAGTCGGTTTAGTCTCCTCATGGGTTGTGAGTTCCGCTAAATGTTTTCTAATGCTGGGTTGATTGCAACAAGCTATAGAAAAAAGTGAAAAAGATAAAATCGTAAAACTAAAGAAAGTCATTTTTAGTTTTTAAATACGTCAATCAAATTTTCACTCTCAAAAATAGATGAAGGAGGAATGACGATTTCTTCATAAGGAATATGATCCCCATAGCGCTCCTTAAGTTTTGCCTGCACTGCTGAGTGCGACAAGTCGAAATCTTTAAGTTTTTTCAATTTACCCACCTGAATGCCTGCGCCGCGATCGTATAATTTCCAAACCAATTCGGAGCAATATATTTTGTCATCGTCCCAGTCAAAACTAAAGTCATAAGCTTTTCCTAATAACTTAATTCCAATAGTTTTCATTTTATTTTCTTCTTCTTCGCTTAACTCTTCTCTATTTTTTAATCGCTTAACGACTATCCTGCCACCTACGCCGTGCTCCATCCATTCGTCTAAAGAAGTACATTTAGTGGGACCTATTGCTTCGAGCACTTGCCATTCATTTTGATGTTTGAAAATAATACCACAGTGCGAGTAAGGCGAATGAGTTGCTAATTGAACTGCCTTGCATTGGTCTGAATTTGTGGTTTGAAATACGATATCGCCATTTTTGAATTCTATATTTTGAGTATTGACTTTCTGATTTTTTTTGGCAAAAGTCCTCGCCCCGAAGGCAAGTAAAAGACAGATAGCTATCAGTGCAAATTTTTTCATTCAGGATTATTTTGAAAAATAAACGCAAACATTCTTTTCAAATTTGAAATCCGAAAACCTAAATGGAATTATTATATTTTTTTAGGTAAAATATAGCCTAATCCAAATCATCAAAGTCATCCATACCTTTTGAAGGCTCGTCGTCTTTAAAGAAATCCTCTCTGTCGATTTGATTCATTTTAGACGGAATGGTCATAGACGGCGTATCACCGAAGTCATCTGCTTGCTTATTTTTAATATCGGCATAGCGCATATTATTGCTCGATAGTCCACCTTCATCCCAGTCGCAGTATTTGACATATTTGCCTATGAAGCGTGCATTGAAACTATCTGTTCGGCCATTTCTATTTTTGGCTACACTGATAGTTGCTACGTCTTCTAAGCTATTGCCATCAGCGTCTTTGGCTTCCTTGTCATAATAGGCTTCACGGAATAGAAAGATAACCATATCCGCATCTTGCTCGATGGATCCGGATTCTCTCAAGTCTGAAAGCATTGGTTTCGATGGCTTGGAACTCGTACCTCGATTTTCTGCCTGACGACTCAGCTGTGCGAGCGCTATGATAGGTACTTCTAATTCTTTTGCTATAGATTTTAATGAACGAGAAATGAAAGCGATTTGTTGTTCACGATTCGATATGATTTTACCATTGCCCTCTACCATATTGACTGTCATGAGCTGCAAGTAGTCTATTACAATCAACCCTAAGCCATGATCGCGTTTAATTTTTCGCACCTTCTTTCTGAAATCCATGACACTAAGTCCTGGCGTATCATCAAAGAATAAATTGACTTTATTCAATTTGTCCATTTTGGATGTGATCTGAGCCAACTCTGCTTGATTGATAGTACCTCGTCGTATTTTTTCTTGTTCTATCTCCGCTTCAGAGGAAATCAAACGCATCATCAACTGATTGGTGGGCATTTCCAATGAAAAAAATACGGCTGTTTGATCCGCCATCACAGCTGCATTGCGCGCAAGTGTGAGGGTGAATGCTGTCTTACCCATACCCGGACGACCTGCTACAATGATGAGGTCTCCTTTTTGCCAGCCCCCTGATAAATCATTGAGCTGTTTGAAGCCTGTCTCGACACCTTGTAGTTCATGGTTGAGACTCTTGTCCATTCTCAATTGCAAATCACCCAAGGCATCGCCTAATACTTCCGATGTATTGACAGGGTCTTCGCTAGTGTAGTTCTCAGAGAGTTGGTATATTTTTGATTCCGTTTCATCGAGGGTTTCAAATACATCTTTAGTATTATCATAGGCTCCTTTGATGACATCATTTCCCAATCGAATCAATTCGCGTTGGATAAATTTCTGGGCGACGATACGCGAGTGAAACTCTACGTTGGCACTGCTGGCTATGGTGTTGGATAGTTCGATCAAATAGCCAGGTCCACCGCACATCTCGAGCACGCCATCCTTGGATAATTGCTCCGCTAATATGGCAATATCGACAGGTTCATTTCGCGAAGAAATCTTTAATGCTGCGGTAAATATTTTCTGGTGGGAGGGTAAATAAAATGAACTCTCCGTAAGTATTTCTCTTACAGTATCGATAGCATCTTTATCGATCATAATGGCTGCCAGAATAGCCTTTTCCATCTCCACACTTTGCGGAGCTTTCCTACCAAGATCTACTTCGTCGATTCGTTTCGTCAGTAAATTGAGAGGTGTTTTTTTCGCTACTTCTGGTCTTTCTATCACTATCGTTTTTATTTTGTCGGCAAATATAGAGTCTCGCTCTGATATAAAAATTATAGATATCAAAGCTTCGTGTGGATACCTTCCATTTTACCCCTAAAGATAGTGGAAATTCATGTGCATAAGCTATAAATTTATGTGAATTGTCGAAAAAATCTCATTTTTGAGGGCTAAAATTTACTAAGCCTATGTGGAAATTGAATTCGCAGTGCCTTTCAATTCATAATATAGAAATTGAAGCGCCGATTGGGGTCTTTGATTTTGAGAAAATCAATAAAAATAGCTTCCTCGTTTCTATCGATATGTGGGGTGATTATCAAAAGTCTATGCGCTCCGATGACCTTCAAGAAACCCTCGATTATCAGCTCGTTTTCGATATAGCGCACGAAGTGCTGAATCAGGGTGGAAATCTTATAGAGTCTGCTGCTCAGAAGATTACAGAAAAACTATTTTTATTGGATTTTCCATTGACGAAGGTGAGAGTTTATATCCAAAAATTAGAACCGCCATTGAAAGGGAAGGTTTCCGATACGAGTTTTGAATTGGTAGCAGAGCGCAATTTGTAGAAACGCGCCTGTAGGAACGCGCCTGTAGGAACGCGCCTCGAGGCGCGTTCTTACAGGCGCGTTCTTACAAGATTATAAAATATACCCAATTATCATTCTAAATCTCCTACCCGCATTCGGCAAGGTTGACAAGAAATCAAGGCTGTATTGATTCGTTATATTTTCTAGGTTTACTTGAGCTGAAATCCTTTTATGCAATTGATAGCGAATCCCTAGGTTGAATTCAAAAAAAGTGGGAAATTCTATATGACTGCCCGTCGGTCGAGCATAGTATTGTACATACTGAGAGCGCAAGGAGTCAGAGAATCGCTGGCCTCCGTTAAAACGCATCCAAGCGTGTATGAATAATTTTCGGGATTTATATTTTATTCCTAGATTGCCAAATATGGGCAGAGATGGATAAAAAATAGAGGCATCAAAACGGGTCCAAACATGTTGTGCATTCAGCTGATGATAGACGAGAAGGTTTTTAGAAAAATTGTATCTAAGCTCAAGCTGAGCCCCGCCCTCACTTATTCTCGACTGATTGGTATAGACTTGGGTATAGAATTGATTCAAGCCAAAGCCAATGCGCTCCGAGGGGTTTCCAAAATGATCTTGCAGGACAATTGCATCCCAACTATATCTGAAATAAGGGCTGAAATGGATTTCGAATTTATCGCCAAATTTTCTGTATAAGTGAGATTCAATGAGAAGCTCTGTTTCATTTTTTAAATTGGGATTTGGTTTTACAAACACATGATTAGTCATAGGAGCAAGCTCTGTGAGCGCTGGCGTTTTGCTTCGCAGAAAAACATGAATACCATAATTGGAGCTTTCACATATATGGCGCAACCAAGATAAATTAAACTCGGCATGGGGTCGAAACACCGTGTGAACTTGACTATAGAAGGGCTCAAATCGAAAGCTTGTTCTCACTGCCCCTCCTTTTATTCCAGCAAACCAAGATATGTCAGAACTTTGCCTCCATTCATATTTGAGATAAGAGGTAAATTTTAAAATAGGGTCTTTCAAAGCACTTGAATATAAGTCCGTGGTATGAAGGTCTGTTTTTATAAATGTGGTGGCGGCTTCTCCTCCATAGAAAAGGATGTGTCTTGTAGTGAAATTTTTATAGGCTCGGGCTTGAAGCGAAATTTTATTTTCTTCATAATATTGTCTGTACAAATCATCATTTATAGCATAGCGGTGAGTTGAGTGATTGGAAATATGTTGATAGGCGAGGGCTAAATTTAGTTGATTGAAAAAAGGCGAGGTCTCGCTGTTATTGATTTTCTGAACAAAGGCTAATATAGTTGGATTTAGTGTGTTGTTAGATTCGCTATAGAAATAGTTAGCTCCTTTTTGTATCGTTCTGCCCAGATTAGTTTCTTGGCGACCTCCTATATAGAGATAGATGTTCAATTCACTAGAAGGATTTAGTTTAAGATTCACCAAGTTATCAATACCGAGAAAGGCGTTCGGTTGAGTATTTACCATGGTGTCTGATTGCGCTGACCAGAAGCCAGAACCAAAGCCATTAAATGTGTTGGCTATTCTCTGCCACGACAGCCATGGGTTATCTTTGCCATTAGTTCCCAAAGCATATCTGTACTGCTTCCCACCAACGATATTGACTAGATAATTCCATTTTTTTTTATGCAAGGCATACTGGAAGAATCCTGAATAATCCATATTACTGCCACCAAGTTGCGCCTTTATTCTATTACCAAAGCTATCCCTTTTCTCTGGTTTTATAGCATAGTTCACAGCAAATTGAGCACTATTGGATTGCAATTGAGTGATGGAATAGCCTTGGTAGAGTTGTATGCTTTCAAAAGCCTGAGGCTGAAAGGTCTGAATAAGTTGAAAGTTGTTTTCTAATATCGAAGAAGAAAAATCTACATTCTGTATCGCTATTGTAGGCGATGTTCTTCGATTTTGATAGTATATTTCCGAATTATAGATAGAATGCCCTGCGAGATAGAAACTTGTTTGATTTTTTAGGAGGTCTGCAAAATGGACATGCAAATGCTTGGTATGTTCACTAGAGAAGCTATAGGCTTTTTGGGGGATTAAGGCTAATTCTTGCGATTTGAGTTGCGCACATTCTTGTTCATGACGCATTTTGAAATCATCTATTTGAGCAGACAGTTTAGTTACATTATAAAGAATTAGAATGACTAAAAGAGGAAAACATCGCGCAGTCATCATACAGTTGTAAGCGATCAAAGGCAGAAACGTTTACGGAGCCTTGAAAATAGTATATCCAATCATAATACTTATTATGCCTGTATTGCCTGAAAAATTAAATGACTTATTCTGCACCACGGCATTAAATTCTGATTGAGTAAATGTTCGCGATGCTTTTAGATCTATACACCAGCGTTTTGAAATATCCAACCCAAGATCCATCATAACGCCCAAATTGGCTCTACCATCATTGATTTGTTGTATGACAGAATTTTGCGAGGTCAGGGCTTCGAAGCTTTGATTCGAGGTAAATGAAATCATAGGCCCCGCTGAAAATCGGAGTTTGCTTATTTTTACTCCCATGAGTATGGAGGTGTACATCTGTCCGAGATTGAAGTTGGCTTCTTGTATGCTCCCATTTTCTGATATACTATAGCCTATACGATTCATCAGATAGCCTGCTTCTGGCTGAATAAAATAGTTGTTAAAGGTGAATCGGCCGAATAGATTGCCATTATAGCCTAATTTTGGGTCGGTGTTTTTGATATCACTATATGTATAGAGCTGATTGAGGGAGCTATTAGCTCCAGCCATTATACCAATTCTAAAGTCGATGGCGTGCATAGAAACGGTGAGAAATAAAAGACCTAATAGTATAGGAAATCGAGACATAATCTTGTATTATAGGGGTGTTTGAAATCCAACGAAAAAGTTGACGGTAAATTTTAGACTAAAAATCGGATTAAAATGGGTTGTCGTCCGCATTATTTGTTTGGTCATCCTGATTCATGATGGCTGGTTCGACTTTCCAAGCCCTGACTTCTGTATACCATTTTTCTTTAAACTCCCGGCTTTCGATATCTATACTCACTCGGAGGCTATCTCCTGTATTGACTTGAATACTATCTACAGATTCTCCCTTGAGCACGAGGCAAACTTTTTTTGGTATTTTGGCATAAGTCTCAAGAATAAATTCTCGCTTTTTCCAACTTCCCCTTGGACTTTCCCCTGATTGAATATCATATACTCGTATGACTTTCCCTTGAATATACATGGCTTTATTATTTAATTTTCAAACAAATATAGCAGAACTAACATAAATACTTAACAAAAACTAAGTCAATATGGCTAACAAGCCCCCTTAAAGTATTTTAAAATAGAGTTAATTTTCAGCTTTTTATATACTTTTGAATTTTTTCAGGCTATGTACACAAAATATGCTCAGTTATTAACCCATTATTGTCTTGAGGTCGTCCCTGGAGATAAGGTTATGATAAAATCAACTTATCTTTCTGAAAAGTTGTTGGTCGAATTATCTAAAGAAATCTCTAAAGCTGGAGGAATTCCTTTTATTGACATTGAAATTCAGGACTTTGACAATGCATGGCTCAAAGAAGCAGATATGGAGCAGCTGACATGGGTGAGCCCCATGAGAAAGTATTGGAACGAACAATTTGAATGTTTCCTCTATATTCGAGCGCCCTATGATTCTAAAGATAAAATAGAGGTGCCAATGGAAAAGCGAAATGCCCACAGTGAAGCCTATAAAGAAATTAGGCAAACCTATATGAAACGAACAGGGGATCGCAGTATGCGAAGATCTCTTTGTCAATATCCAACTCCATTTTCTGCTGCCGAAGCGGGTATGTCTTTACAAGAATATGAACGATTCGTTTTTGATGCGTGCAATTTATTTGATGAGAATCCAATTGAAACTTGGAGAAATTTTGGCAGGAATCAACAAAAAGTAGTGGACTATCTCAATAGTAAAACTAAGGTTCGATATGTTGGACCGAATTGTGATTTATCCTTTAATACTGAAGGTAGAATTTGGATAAACTCCGATGGGAAAACGAATATGCCATCTGGGGAGGTCTATACTGCACCTGTTGACAATAGCATGAATGGCTGGGTGAAATATACCCTGCCATCACTATACATGGGGGAAACGGTTAATGATATTGAGCTCACTATAAAAGATGGGTATATAGAAAAATGGCAGTCCAAAGACAATATTGAATTTCTAAATAAAATATTCAATATTCCGGGTGCTCGCAGATTTGGCGAAGCGGCCATTGGAACTAATTATAAGATTCAACAAATCACGCGAAATATTTTGTTTGATGAAAAAATTGGAGGAACCATACATCTGGCCATTGGTGATGCCTATAAGCAATGCAATGGAGTGAATGAAAGCACGGTTCATTGGGATATGATTACGGATATGAAGCACGGTGAAATCTATGCTGATGATGAGCTCTGCTATAAAAATGGAAAGTTTATAATCGACTAGATGTTTGGACTAGACCAAGATTTTATATATCGTATTTTGAAATTCGGCACGGTCGGATTTTTCTGTTTTTTTATTGATTTTGGGCTCACTTATGTATTCAAGGAAAAATTAAAGTTCAACAAATTCACTGCTAATACAATTGGTTTTCTGACCAGTGCCGTAGTGAATTTCACGCTCAATAGAATGTGGACCTTTGAATCAAGTTCGCACGACATAGAAATGCAATTTGTAAAATTCATTTCAATCGCCAGCTTTGCCTTGATTTTAAATAGTGTCATCATATATCTTTTGAATGTAAAGATTCGATTCAATTTTTATATAAGTAAACTCATGGCAGTTTTCTTTGTCATGTTTTACAACTATTCGATGAATGCTCTATTTACTTTTACAGATATAGTTGCTAAGTAAGTTAGCTATGCTCTCAATAAGCTATAAATAATTCTAGTTAAATGTTTTTAATCTCATATCCATTATGATAGCTCTTTTTTTTGGCTCATTCAATCCTATACATACAGGGCATCTCATCATAGCTGATGCTATAGCTTTGGAAAAGGAGATAGAAAAAGTTTGGTTTGTCGTGAGTCCACAAAATCCGTTAAAAGCAAAAGAGAGTCTGCTCGCTGAGCGTTCGCGATACTATTTGGCCAATCTCGCTACGGAGGACAATCCAAACTTTTTTGTTTCTAATATTGAATTTAATCTACCCAAGCCGAGTTATACTATAGATACGCTCAATTATTTAGAAGAAAAGTATCCAGACAAGAAATTTTGCCTCGTCATGGGTGGGGACAATTTAGCCAATTTGAGAAAATGGAAAAACTACGAGCAGATTCTTCAGAATTATAAAGTGTATATTTATAAACGCCCTGAGGCCGATATGAATGATGTGCCGAAGCATGAAAATATTCATTTCTTAGATGTTCCAATGATGGGTATTTCCTCTACTCTTATTCGATTGAGGATGCAGCATAAACAATCCATCAGATATCTAGTGCCTGAGAATGTTCGAATCGAAATCGAAAAGGGAGGATTTTATAAATGATTATCCCTCCCTTCTTTAATTTTTTCTACTGATTAAATGGGCAATTGTTTGGGCAATATCCCTCTGCAGGGGCTATGTATCTACCAGCATCATTGCCAATAAATAGGGTTTGCATATTGTTGTCAAATCCTATTCTAACATAAACATCTTGATTGGCACTATTTATTATTTGCATAGCTTCATCTTTGCTAAATGTAGCTCCATAAACCTTTTGATATTTTCCGATACCACCTGTATTTATATACCTTTCCGCGGACTGATCGACTGTATTTTTGTCAACAAGGGACATTTTCTCTGCTGTAGGAACTGGCTCTGATTGGTTTTTAGCGATTTGATGCTGAAAAAACATGCCGACTATAAATCCTGGAAAAAGGGAAAGAAATAATTTTGGATTAGATTTCATTACAGAATTTTTTTTGGTGAATTTCAAAAGTATATTAAAATAAATTAAAATCTAATTAATATTGCTATTTTTGAATTAGTTATGTACTTGATTTTGAATAACCTTTTACCGAGATGAATCGAATCATCACACGGGCATTTTATATTTTTCTGTATTTTAATTCTGTAATTGGATTTGGAAATTCACAGTCAGTGAATAGTTTATACAAGAAGCCGACAAAAGCAACGGATTCTACTATTCTAGAAAAGCTCGATTTATATGATAGGAATTATGAGTCTTCAAAGGATTCGGCCATTCTCGGAGAAAAGATACTCATGGAAATCGTGAAAAGCGCTCAATCCAAAAATGATTACAATGGATTATTGATGTCATTTTACCGGCTGGGAAAAAGTGAACATGTATGGAAAAAAGATGACGTCAAAGCGGTAAAGTATTTTTTCGAATCTTTGAAATATGCCGAGTTAAAAGGAAACCAAGAGTATATATCAAAATCATACAATTATTTAGGAATCATCTTTTATACCAATCACAAATATGATGATGCCATAAAGTATTTTAAAACGGCTATAGAGTCGCGGTGGAATGGGGAAGAAAGTTTTCGCAGCATACCATTTTATCTCTGTGGGTTGAGTTATTATGAATTGCGTCAGTACGATACTGCTATGAATTATTTTACCGCAGCATTAGAACTAGTCAAAAGAACAGGTAATCCAGAAAGAGAGCATGAGATAGAACAGGGTATAGCAAAAGTGCTAATCGCTTTAAAGCAAAATAGAAAAGCTGAGGTATTAATTGCAAAAACCTTGAGATTTTACAAAGAAACAAATGAAACTGTGGCGATGGCCGTAGCGTATAATTTGTTTTCCAAAATAAGTTTTTCAGAAAATAGATTAGAAGAAGCTTTAAATTATTCTCTAATGGCCTACGCTTATTCTAATAAATCTAACGATATTCCTACTCATAAAATAGATATAGCACAGCTCTTGCATGATATTTATTTTAAAATGGGAAATGTCCAAGAGGCGCATCGTTATCTCTTAGAGGTTCAAAGGCTAAAAGACGCTGCCACGTCCTTAGACATCACCTCACAGATAGCCTTGACCTATGCAAAGTATAGAAATGAAATTGAAAGAAAGCAATTAAACGAAACTATTACAAAACAAAAAAGGGAAAATAGAATGGCATTAATAGCCGCAGGGGTTTTGGGGGGTCTTTTTTTGATTATCGGTCTCCTCTTAGTATTTGTTCGAAAGGAAAGGCAAAAATCAGAGGCCTTGATACATAATATCCTGCCAGCGGAAACCGTTGAACAGCTTAAGTCATTCGGCAAGGCCATACCAATTCGGCATGAATCTGTCACAGTTATGTTTTGCGATGTCAAAGGTTTCTCAGAATTAGCAACTATTTTGGAGCCGGAGAGGCTAATTAATTTGTTGGATTTTTATTTTTCTAAATTTGACTCCATTATTTCAACCTATACTGATATTGAGAAAATCAAAACAATTGGCGATGCCTATTTATGTGTCAGTGGCTTACATAATTCTCAAAATCATGCTGTATCTCTTGTTTCAGCGGCCTATGAGCTTATTCAATTTGTAAATGATTCGAAAGCAATAGCCAAAGAAAGATTCGGCTATGCCATAGAATTTAGAGTAGGTATACACTCAGGAAGTTTGGTTTCGGGAGTAGTTGGCACACATAAATACGCCTATGATGTCTGGGGTGATACAGTCAATATCGCTGCTAGGATGGAAGGCAGTAGTGCTCCTGGTAAAATCAACATCAGTCAGGCTACCTATGATTACGTCAAAGATCATTTCAACTTTGTGTATAGAGGAGTTATCGAGGTCAAAAATGGGTTACAGCTTGAGATGTACTTTGTTATTGATAAATTGTCCTAGTATTCCTAGTGAAAATTTGAGTTTTTTTGACTTATTCAAATAGATAGAATGGCTTTTTTTCGTTTACATTTGTATATCAGACTTTAAGCAATGAAAATTACAGATAAATTAGCAGCAGCCAAAGGGCAAACTCTTTTTTCCTTGGAAATATTACCACCACAAAAGGGTAAGAAAATCAATGATCTTTTCGATGTATTAAATCCACTAATGGAATTTAAGCCTGCTTTTGTCGACGTAACTTACCATCCTGAAGAGATGATCTATAAAAGACGCCCAGATGGTCTAATTGAAGAAGCGCCATTAAGACCTAGACCTGGTACAGTAGGTATTTGTGCGGCTATTTCATATAAATATAATGTAGAGACAGTACCTCATCTTGTATGCGTCGGTTTTAGCAAAGAGGAAACGGAAGATGCGCTTTTTTCTTTATGCTACCAAGGGATAGAAAATGTAATGGTTTTAAAAGGCGATGAAAAAAATAGTTTGCAAATAGGCAAAACGAATCAGCATAAGTACGCAAGTGAATTGGTAGAGCAAGTCGCCAATATGAATCGAGGGAAATTTCTCCACGAAGAAACACTCAATGAAATGGAAACCGATTTCTGCATAGGAGTAGCAGGATACCCCGAAAAACACTTTGAGGCTCCGAATATGAATACAGACTTTAAATGGCTAAAAAATAAAGTAGATTTAGGAGCGGATTATATTATTACACAAATGTTTTTTGACAATAAAAAATACTTTGATTTTGTAGCGAGATGCCGCGCAGAAGGGATTCATGTACCTATTATACCAGGATTGAAACCAATAGATGCCAAGTATCAATTGAAATCTATTCCATCGAGATTTTTTCTTGAAATACCAGACGATTTGACAAAGGAAGTCGAGAAGTGTAAGAGCAAAGCAGATGTCAAAAAAGTAGGAGAAGAGTGGTGTATCATGCAGAGTAAGGAATTGAAAGCAGCAGGTGTCCCATCTTTGCATTACTATACGATGAGTAAGTCAGACGGCGTAATCAACATCGCCAGAGCTGTTTTATAATTATACACAACTAGTGAAATTTTTAATAGTTGCTCTTGGTAATATCGGTGCAGAATACACGTATACTCGCCACAATGCCGGCTTTCTTATCGCAGATAGAATGGCTAGCAAGCACAATTATAGTTTTAAAAGTGATCGCTATGCCGATGTAGCGGAGTTTAGGTTAAAAAACAAACGCGTAACCATAATTAAGCCAACGACCTATATGAATCTCAGCGGTAAGGCTTATAAATATTGGTTAGATAAGTTGGAAATTCCAAGGGAACAATCTATTGCCCTTGTGGACGAATTAGCATTGCCCTTTGGTCAAATTCGAATCAAAACCAATGGCAGTGGAGGAGGGCATAACGGATTGACCAATATTGAACAAGAGCTGCAATCTAGTCATTATCCGCGATTGCGATTCGGTATTGGGAATGAGTACCATAAAGGAGGTCAAGTGGACTACGTATTAGGGAAATGGTCAGATGAAGAAGTGAAATTTCTGCCTGAATACCTTGATTATGCTATCTTAGCTATCGAAGAATGTATTCTAGCAGGTTTCCCAATCGCTATGAATAAATACAATCAAAAGCGCGAATGAGTCAGCCAACGGAAAATGAAGTTTTTGAAATAGCCTTACCTCAATTCAAAGGACCATTTGATTTGTTGTTGTTCTTTATTGAGCGCGACGAGTTGGATATCTATGATATTCCTATTCATAATATCACCACGGATTTCCTAGGGTATATTCATAAGATGCGTGAGTTTAATATCGAAGTAGCGAGTGAGTTTATTCTGGTGGCGGCCACTTTGATGAAAATCAAAGCGCAAATGCTACTTCCCAGAAAGCAGGTGGATGAATTTGGCAATGAGATCGATCCGAGAAAAGAACTTGTGCAGAAGATTTTGGAGTATAAACAATACAGAGAAATCAGTGACTATTTGCATAATTTGGAAGAGACTCAATCTCAAAAAATCAAACGTACCAGTGCCCCGACAGAGTTGAAGGAAATAGCCGATCTATACCGCACTGAGCTGGAGATGGAGAGTGTGAATATGTCGAAGTTATTCAAGGTTTTTGAGAAACTCCTCCAACAAAAAAAACTAAGGGAAGACGACACCAAACACGAAATAGCCTATACACAATACAGTATTGTCGAAGAGAAGGAAGTCATATTTTCCAATCTTATAAATAAAGGTCGACTCGAGTTTGAGGAGTTATTTATTGAGATAGAGACGAGGCTTCATGCTATATATCATTTCTTAGCTATTTTAGAACTAGTGCAGGAGGCTAAAATTTCAATCACAATCGGTGAAGGGTTGAATAATTTTTGGATTTCGATTAAAGAACCAGAAGAAATAAATGAAACAGAACAAACCCTTTAGTGCCAAAAAACTGGTTCTTTATTTCCTGATAATATTTTTTATCGGCTATTTCTTTACTAAAAATACAATTGATTTCAATCAACTCGCTGCACTGAAGTGGACGACTCTTATGTATAAAGGCGTTCTGCTTTCTGCTCTGATGTTAATTCTCCGAGATATAGGCTATGTGCTTAGATTGAGGCTGCTCGCCGACTATAATATTGGTTTTTGGGAGAGTTTAAAAATTATACTTCTTTGGGAATTTGGTTCTGCGATTACACCAGGTATGATAGGGGGGAAAGCAGTAGCTATTTATATGTTGGTGAAAAATAAAATTAATGCCGCCAAGGCTTCATCTATTGTGCTGATGGCGATACTTCTCGATGAGTTTATTTTCATTCTGCTCTTTCCATTCTTTTATTTTTTATATGGCAAGCAGATGTTTCAGCTCGGGACTCAATGTCCAGACTGGATAGAATTGAAGACCAAGCTACCATGGATAGAAAATATTAAATATTTAGAATACACGGTTATTTTAATGTTGATTTTCATTTTGATTTTTGTGGGTATCGTATTTATAGGAATATTTATCTACCCTAGTTGGATCAAGCAACTAATAAAGACTCTAGGTCGCCTTCCTCTGCTAAAAAAATGGAGAACGAATATAGATGAGTTTGCGGATGAAATTCATCAAACGAGTATTCACATACGCAGCAAAAAGCCTTTATTCTGGATTCAATTAAGCTTGTTTACTTTAATGTCTTGGGTTGGACGATATTTAGTAGGCGTAGCAATAGTCTATGGATTTAGTACAGGTCAGATAGACTGGCTCTATGTTTATGTCAAGCAATACGCACTCTGGCTCATGTTTTATCTACCATCGACACCGGGCAGTAGCGGTATAGCCGAGGCTTTGTATATGGCATTTTATTGTGATAGTATTCTGCCAGGACTAAGTGGCACTGCCGCTTTTGTGTGGCGCTTTATGAGTTATTATATCTATTTATTCATAGGTATTATTGCATTGTTTTTTAGTAGGGATAGGGATATGATGGAGAAGAAATAACTGTATCATCCTGATTTTATTTGACTTATCCACTTTTGTGGAGTCAACCTATTTCAGGACGATACAATTACTATCGAGAAACCGACAATGATATTGAGCATTAAAAACTTAACTTAGCGGACTAGAATAATATAAAATATTGACATCCTAAAATGGCGAAACAAAACAAAGAACAAAAAGAACCTGCCCGCCTTCCAAAAGCTAAAAAAGAGGTAAGCGAGAAAGCAATTGAAGTTACCCTTTGGGAAGCTGCCAATAAACTGAGAGGAAGCGTTGAGCCTGCCGAATACAAACATGTGGTGTTAGGACTGATTTTCTTAAAGTTTGCCAGCGATAAGTTTGAAGAACACCGAGCCAAACTAATAGCCGAAGGCAAAGAGAAATACCTTGAAATGCCTGAGTTCTACAATATGAACAATGTGTTTTTCTTGGAAGAAACCAGCCGCTGGAGTTACCTGATAAAAAGAGCCAAACAAAACGATATTGCTCTGCTCATTGACACAGCCCTGCATACCATAGAGAAAAACAACACAGCCCTGAAAGGTGCTTTGCCCGACAATTACTTTTCTCGTTTGGGTTTAGATGTAACCAAACTGGCTTCGCTGCTCGATACCATCAACGACATTGACACCACTAAAGACCCCAAGCAAGATGTAGTGGGCAAGGTGTATGAATATTTCCTTTCCAAATTTGCATTGGCAGAGGGAAAAGGCAAAGGAGAATTTTACACGCCCAAAAGCATTGTAAACCTCATTGCTGAAATGATAGAACCTTACAAGGGCATTATCTACGACCCTGCTTGTGGTTCGGGCGGTATGTTTGTGCAGAGTATCAAGTTTATTGAAGCACACCACGGCAACAAAAAAGAAATTTCCATTTACGGACAGGAATACACCAATACCACCTACAAACTGGCCAAGATGAACCTTGCCATACGGGGCATTAGCGGCAACCTGGGCGAAAAAGCAGCCGATACCTTTTTAGACGACCAACATAAAGACCTGAAAGCCGATTTTATAATAGCAAACCCACCTTTTAACCAAAAGGACTGGCGTGCCGAAAATGAATTGATTGACGACCCACGATGGAGAGGTTATGATGTGCCACCCAAAAGCAACGCCAACTATGGTTGGATTTTGAATATGGTTTCTAAACTTTCCGACAATGGTATTGCTCGCTTTATATTGGCAAATGGTGCATTAAGTGGCGGTGGCGAAGAATATAAAATACGCAGAAAGCTGATTGAAAATAATTTGGTGGAAGCCATTTTGGTATTGCCCCGAAACTTGTTTTATACCACCGACATCAGTGTTACACTTTGGATTGTAAACAAAAATAAGAAAGCACAGAGCAAAAAAGTAGGTGACCAAACACGCAATTACCGTGAGAGAGAAAAAGAGATTTTGTTTATGGACTTGCGACAAATGGGTGAACCATTTGAAAAGAAATACACGCAATTTTAAGATGATGATATACAAAAAGTGGTAAGCACTTACCACCTATGGCAGCAAACTCCCTCTCCCTCGGAGAGGGCTGGGGCGAGGTATGAAAACATTCCCGAGTTCTGCTATGCAGCTTCGTTGGATGAAGTAGCCAAAAAAGATTTTTCGTTGGTGCCAAGTAAATACATTGAGTTTGTAAACCGTGACGAGAACATTGACTTTGCGGAGAAAATGCAAAGCCTGAAAACCGAATTTGCCGACTTGCTAAAAGCAGAAAGCCAATCGAAATCTGGTATTTGAAGAGTTGGGTTATAAAATCAGTCTTGAACCATGATTGTAAAGGATTATTCGATTACTTGATTATGAAACATGAGGATTTAACATATAAAATCACTGGTTGTGCAATGGAAGTTCATAAGCACCTAGGTAATGGATTTCAGGAAGTGGTGTATCAGAGAGCTTTAGCCATTGAAATGCAGATGCAGGGCATTGAGTTTAGCAGGGAACATGAAATGCTTCTACAATATAAGGGTTATGATATCGGCACACGAAGAGTCGATTTTTTTGTTGAAGATAAAATAATGGTAGAAATAAAAGCCATTATTAATCTTGAAGATGTTCATCTCGCACAAGCAATGAATTATGTGGAAGCATATAACCTTGAAATCGCATTGCTCATAAATTTCGGAGCCAAAAGTTTGCAACACAAACGAGTTCATAATAACAACCACAAACAATGAACAGAAAAAATCAAGTAATTAAGTTAATCTTGAAAATCAAGGTTCAGACAATATTTAAAGAATTGGGATATGAAATCAAATTATAAACCCATAGGAAAACATATCAGGCTAGTAGATGAACGCAATAAAGGTTTGCAAGTGCAACAACTTTTGGGGTTAAGCATTTCAAAACAGTTTATTCCTTCTGTTGCCAACACCATTGGAACAGATATGTCAACTTACAGAATTATTGAAAGAAATCAGTTTGCTTGTAGCACAATGCAGGTAAGGCGTGATAAAAAAATGCCTGTTGCTTTGTTGAAAGATTTAGATGAAGCGATAATTTCTCAAGCCTATCCAATATTTGAAGTAAAAGACGAAAAAGAACTTTTGCCCGAATATTTGATGATGTGGTTTGAAAGGTCAGAGTTTGACCGTGAAGCTTGTTTTCACACTGTAGGTGGAGTAAGAGGCAGTTTGGAGTGGGAAGATTTTGAAAACATGCAACTTCCCATTCCCCCCATAGCCAAACAACGCGAAATCGTAAAAGAATACAACGTCATCCAAAACCGCATAGCCCTCAACCAACAACTCATACAAAAACTGGAAGAAACCGCACAGGCGATTTATAGGGAGTGGTTTGTGGAGGTAGGATTTGATGAAACTACTTTTCTAAAAGAATATGTTGAGACAAACCCAAGACTTGAACTAAGAAAAGGTAAAATCTCACCCTACGTTGAAATGGCTAATCTTTCAGAAACTTCAATGTGTGTTAATGGAAAAGTAGAAAGGGAATATCAAGGCGGTTCTAGATTTCAAAATAATGATACTTTACTAGCACGAATTACACCTTGTCTGGAAAATGGCAAGACAGCATTTGTTAATATCTTAAAGGAAAAAGAGATAGCTGCCGGCTCAACTGAGTTTATTGTAATGAGGGCAAAGAAAAATATCAGCCCATTTTGGGTTTACTGTTTAGCAAAAGATGAGGGATTTCGTGCATACGCAATAAGTAGTATGATTGGTTCTTCTGGCAGACAAAGAGTTCATGAAAAATATCTCGAAGAATATCAATTACCTATAATTGATTACTCAAAAATGGAAATATTTCATAATACTGCTCTGCCAATTTTTGAATCAGTAAAATTGAAATCTTTAGAAAACCAAAAGCTAAAGGAGCTGAAAGAGATGTTGCTTTCGAGGTTGGCGACAGTGGTGTAATGGTTAATGATAAATTATTAAAGGTTAATGAATAAATATAACCCCCATATCCACCACCGCAGGTCTATCCGATTAAAAGGATACGATTATTCGCAGGCGGGATTGTATTTTATTGCCATTTGTTGTCAGGATAGGGCGTGTTTGTTTGGGGATGTGGTGAATGGGGAAATGATATTGAACGAATTTGGAATAGTGGCACATAACGAATGGGCGAAAACCCCAGAAATACGACCAAATGTCGAATTGGGTGAATTCATCATAATGCCCAACCATATGCACGGCATCATCCGGTTATTGGGTAGGGGCGAATTGCATTCGCCCGAAATGACAAACCAATTGCATTCGTTCGATAATTTGGGCGTTTGCAAAACGCCCCTACGGTCACCGTCACAAACGATTGGGGCCATTGTTCGTGGTTACAAATCAACGGTTACCAAACAATTGGGATTATTGGGTTTTGATGACAAATTATGGCAACGCAATTATCATGAACACATAATTCGTAACGAACAATCGTATCAAACCATATCGGAATACATAATAAACAATCCTGTAAAATGGGCAGAGGATAAATTTTATCTCGCATGAAATTCACCGAAGAAAAATTAGAAAAGGCATTTACCGAATTGCTGGGGCAAGAAACATTAAATAGAAGCTAGGGATAGTAGTTTGGACTACAGTAATTAAAATATAAAACCTTGTGCTACCAGAACGCAAGCAGAATGCAGTAAGTTCCATATATTTATCCACAGACTAAATAAGTGTGTATTTGTCCAGTTTTTTTGATAATAAACTGGACAAAAGTTTTATATTTGCACATAGAATTATAGAATGAAAATATCTGAATACATGGCATTTACCATAGATAGGCTACCCAAGGGCTATGTATTCACCTATGCCGACTTTACTACAGAGGTGAACCAAAAAGAAGCGGTCATAAAAGCCCTGAACCGTATGGTAGCTTCGGGTAAGATTGCCAAACTGTCTAAAGGTAAATATTACAAACCCGAAAATACGCCCTTTGGCAACCTTCAACCCAATCAGGCACAAGTAGTAAAAGATTTGTTGGAAGAAAACGGAAAAATAACTGGCTATCTCACAGGATACAGCATTTACAACCAATTGGGCTTAACCACTCAGGTGAGCAATACGATACAAATAGGTAAAAATCAGGTTCGCCCCAATTTTAAAAGAGAACGTTATACGATAGCTTTTATAAAGCAAAAAAATACCATTACCAAAGAGAACATTCCTTTATTGCAATTATTGGACGCCATTCGCTATATCAAAAAAATACCAGATGCCAATATAGAAGCATCTTGTAAGCGGTTTTTGGCAATCATACAAAACTTTACAGACAAAGAAATCAATACACTGGTTCGCCTGGCTCTGAAATATCCGCCAGCTACAAGGGCGTTGTTAGGGGCTTTGTTAGAGCAATTGCAGCAAGACAAAGCATCAGAACCGCTTTTCAAGTCATTGAATCCCATTACCAAGTATAAACTATCAGGTGCAGCGAAAGCATTGTCCATCACCGAAAAATGGAATATTATATGAAGTTGCACGAAAATAAAACCTTATTCAGACAAGCGGTACAGTTTACATCTGACCAAATGAAAATCCCTGCCATTTATATAGAAAAAGACTATTGGGTGACTTACGCTTTGTATACCATCTTCAATAACGAGATTGGTAAAGAATCAGTATTTAAGGGGGGAACAGCGCTATCCAAGTGCTACCATATGATTGAACGCTTTTCAGAAGACATTGATTTAGTCGTATTGAGGCGTGAAGGAGAATCAAACAGTAGACTTACGAAAAAGATCCAAACGATCAGCGAAGTAGTAAAGAGCATTCTACCAGAAATCATTATCGATGGTCTAACCCAAAAAATGGGGATGAACCGAAAAACGGCCCACTCTTACAGCAAAGAATTTAGCGGTGATTATGGACAAGTAAGAGATGCCATTGTAGTAGAAGCTACTTGGCTTGGCTATTTTGAACCCTATACCACCAAGAGTATCATTTCATTTGTTGGTCAAATGATGATGGATAATGGTCAACAAGATTTAGCGGAATCAAATGGATTATTACCATTTGAGCTATTGGTTTTAGAACCCACAAGAACAATCTGCGAAAAAATAATGAGCCTTGTTCGATTTTCTTATGACGATAATCCACTAGAGGTTTTAAGGAATAAAGTCAGACATACATATGACTTGTATCAATTACTAAAGTATAAAGGGTTTTCTGAATTTCTTAACTCCGAAGCCTTTTCGAAAATGCTATTAAAAGTAGCTAATGATGATGTTGCTAGCTATAAGAATACTAATAAATGGCTAATAAATCACCCAAATGAGGCACTTATTTTCAAAGACTTGGAAAATGTATGGAATGAGTTAAAACCAGTTTATAACGGTGCGTTTAAAAACTTGGTGTATGGAGAATTGCCAAAAGATGAAGCCGTTTTAGAAACTTTAAAAATGATTCAAGAAAGATTAAAAAGAATTTCTTGGACAATAAAAATTGAAACCAAGTAATGAAATTCACCGAAGAAAAATTAGAAAAAGCGTTTACTGAGTTGCTGGGGCAAGAAGGCTTTCCCCATCATTTGGGCATTACGATAACTCGTAAGCCTGAAGAAGTATTGATTGAAGAAGATTTACAAACCTTTCTTTTAACACAATACGCTGGCCAAGGCATTACAGTGAATGAAACCAAATCTATTATTCTTCAGCTCAAATCGCTTTCAGCATCTGACCTTTATGAAAGCAATAAAACATTTTTAAAACAACTTTCAGATGGCTTTATTCTCAAAAGAGAAGACCGCAACCAAAAGGACATTTACATTCAACTTATCAATTATGCAGGATTAAATAAACACCGCCAACCAGAAGTAGACCAGTTAATTTCTATTGCAGCCGAACCCGAAGAAGTTTATCCAGCCGATAATAACATTTACAAATTTGTAAACCAATTAGAAATTATTGGTCCAGAAAAACGCATTCCTGACGGTATTGTTTATATCAATGGTCTGCCTTTGGTGGTATTTGAATTCAAATCAGCCATTCGTGAAGAAGCTACCATTTATGATGCTTACAAGCAATTAACGGTTCGTTACCGCAGAGACATTCCCGAACTGTTTAAATACAATGCTTTTTGTGTCATCAGCGATGGCGTAAACAACAAGTCAGGTTCATTCTTTGCCCCATATGATTTTTTCTATGCTTGGCGCAGAGTGGCGGGTTGGCAAAAGATGTGGATGGCATTGACAGTATGTTTACACTCATACAAGGAATGTTTCACAAAAACCGTTTGCGTGATATTATTCGCAACTTCATTTACATTCCTGACAGCTCAAAAAAGAATGAGAAAATAGTTTGTCGCTATCCGCAATACTATGCTGCACGGGCATTGTACGACAATATCAAGAAAGCCCAAAAGCCCGAAGGAAACGGAAAAGGCGGAACATACTTTGGTGCCACAGGTTGCGGAAAGAGTTTTACAATGCTTTATCTGACAAGGTTGTTGATGAAAAGTGAATACTTTGAAAGCCCGACCATTGTATTGATAACCGACCGAACCGATTTAGACGACCAACTTTCGGGACAATTTACGAATGCCAAAAATTTTATTGGCGACAATACTGTTGTGAGTGTTGGGAGCAGAGCCAACCTAAGAGAATTAATTCAAGGCAGACAAAGCGGAGGTGTTTTCTTAACCACCATTCACAAGTTTACAGAAGATACTGAATTGCTCACCGACAGAACCAATGTCATTTGTATTTCGGACGAAGCACACAGAAGTCAAGTAAACCTTGACCAAAAAGTAAAAGTGACCGAAAAAGGAGTTACTAAAATATACGGCTTTGCAAAATATTTACATGATTCCTTACCCAATGCCACATTTGTTGGTTTTACAGGAACACCCATAGATGCAACACTTGATGTGTTTGGAAAAGTGGTTGATGCATACACAATGACGGAATCCGTGAAAGATGAAATCACGGTTAGAATTGTGTATGAAGGCAGAGCAGCAAAAGTGTTATTGAATAATTCAAAACTCAAAGAGATTGAAGATTATTATGCTAAGTGTGCCGAGATTGGAAGTAATGAAAATCAGATTGAACAAAGTAAGAAGGAAATGGCACAGATGTACGCCATTATTGGAGACCCTGAACGTTTAAAAGCCGTTGCAGAAGATTTTGTAAATCATTATGAGAATAGAGTTTCGGAAGGTTCGACAGTAAAAGGCAAAGCAATGTTTGTGTGCAGCACTCGTGAAATAGCTTATGAGTTGTATAAAAACATCATCGCACTAAAACCTGAATGGAACGAAATACGAGCAGCCGAAGAAGGTGCAGAACTCACCGACAAAGATAAACGGGAACTGAAACCAATTGAACGAATCAAACTCATTGCCACCAGAGGACAGGATGATCCGAAGGAAATGTATGATCTGTTAGGAACAAAAGACCAACGTAAAGAATTGGATAGACAATTCAAAAACGAAAAATCGAATTTCAAAATCGCTATTGTAGTTGATATGTGGCTCACTGGTTTTGATGTGCCTTTCTTGGATAGCATATATATTGACAAACCAATTCAGCGACACAATTTAATTCAAACCATATCAAGAGTAAACCGCAAATTTGAAGGAAAAAATAAATGTCTGGTAGTGGATTATATCGGCATCAAAACACAAATGAATTTAGCGTTGAAGCAATACAGCGAAGGCGACAAAGACAATTTTGAAGACATTGCTGAATCCATCATCATTGTAAGAAATCATTTAGACCTTTTGGCTAAACTGTTTCACACGTTTGACAATTCAAAATATTTCAAAGGCACAACCCTTCAGCAATTGAACACGTTGAATTTAGCTGCCGAATATGTGCAACAAAGTAAAGAGTTTGAAACCCGATTTATGGGTTTGGTAAAGCGACTAAAAGCCGCTTATGATATCTGTGCAGGAAGCGAACAATTAACGCAGTTAGAAAGAGATTACACACACTTCTATTTGGCAGTTCGTTCCATAGTTTTCAAACTCACCAAAGGCAATGCACCCGACACCGCGCAGATGAATGCCAAAGTGCGGGAAATGATAAAAGAAGCCTTGCAAAGTGATGGTGTAGAAGAAATATTCAAGCTCGGAGACGAAGCAGAAACCGAACAAGACATTTTTGATGAAGATTATTTAGCGAAGATTGATAAAATCAAATTGCCGAATACCAAAATCAAATTGCTTCAACAGTTACTTGCAAAAGTAATTAGTGAAATCAGAAAAGTAAACCGAGTAAAAGGAATTGACTTTACTAAAAAAATGCAAGCCTTGGTTGAACGCTACAATGAGAGAAAAGAGGATGTGTTAGTAGGTCAGGTTTTGGAAGATTTTGCAGAAGAGATTACAAAATTAATTTTAGAAGTTCACAAAGAGTTTTCGGCAGGTGATGCTTTGGGAATTGACTTTGAAGAAAAAGCATTTTACGACATCTTGAAAGAGCTGTGCGTAAAATATGACTTCAAATATCCTGACGAAAAAATGATTGAATTGGCAAAAGCCGTGAAAGACTTGGTTGACGGACAAGCCAAATTCCCTGACTGGAACAAACGTGACGACATAAAATCAGCTTTAAAAGTTGGACTTATTCTCTTGCTAGACGAGTTTGGTTATCCCCCTGTAGAGAGAGACGAAGTGTATGTAGAGATATTTGAGCAGGCTGAGAATTTTAAGAAAAATCAGAGTTAATGAAACCATGCTGCGTCTCCTACTATGTTCGTTTGATAGTAAATTTATACTTTACACCAGAAAGAGCATATCTCCTTATGGCAGATATTAGTGCAGCGAAATGCCTAAGACTATGTTCATGCAGAAAAGCATATTACCCTACCATTCCTATAGTATAGCCATGATGACGAGCAGATGACCCACCAATGCGAATAGATGACCCGCCATGACGGACAGATGAGGCGTGATGACGGATAGATTAGCCGCCATGAAGAATAGTTGAGGCATGATGAAACATGTCTTGTAATTTGATTCAAATCTATTAATTGCAGTAGTCAAATTTTGTCGCTCAACTTAATTTATTTATATTTGCAGGTATTGTCACTAATTCTAAAAATTTATTATGTAAATTTGAGGCTTAAATTTTGACAATCATTATATCATTTTTATTATTATCTATAAGATTGTTGGATAATAATATTAAATCGGTGTCTTGAACTAAATATGGGTAGATTTATTTTTTTAATCCAAATTCTGCATTATCAAATTTATTGTCTTTTTTACATTTTATATATTTTCTCCTTCTATTCAAAGCAAGTCAGTTGATAAATCTTATGAATTGTATCTAGAGATAGGACTGTCAAAGATTGTTAGTTATTCGGCGTTTAGGGCAGGGATGCGAGGCTATAATCAATTTTCACATTCAAAATCAATACTGACAATCATCGATTTTTCCTTGCCTTCGGATAAAAGTCGCTTCTTTGTTATTAATATTGATCAGAAAAAATTGTTGTTTACTTCATTGGTAGCGCACGGAAAAAATTCAGGAATTTGTGTTGCAAAAGATTTTTCAAATGTAGATGGATCTCTCAAATCAAGCTTAGGTTTTTATCTAGTAGGTAAGCGTATTATAAGCCCAAAACATGGCACCGCACTTATGCTCTATGGTTTAGAAAAAGGAAAAAATGACAATGCCTGTCGTCGAGAAATTATTCTCCATGGAGCAGATTATGTGAGTGAAAAATACATCAAGAAACATGGACGACTTGGAAGGAGTTGGGGCTGCCCTGCTTTACCCCAAGAGCTAATTATTCAAGTAGTGCCAGTTCTTGCCAATGGCAGTATTTTATATATTCATTGTTAAATAGAGCTATGTTTTCTTTTTTTAAATTTGACCAAGTTATTACTTATCTAAAATTACATTTTAATTATATTGGAGGAGCTAGTTTAATTGTATTTGTAATTGTTATTTTCGCTTTTAAAAAATGCAATGCGGCTGAGATTAAGCCCATAATGAACGAAGATGTCTGCCTCAATCTATCTAAGAATTATTCAGATTTTATTTTAGACAGTTTGGTCATAGAAAATTATTTTTTATTAAGCAATTCAGATGATAGTATCCGCAGTCAAGTTCGTGAGTTTTATCATGCGAGGGCTCATCAGTTTGCTTGGTTCAATCCCTGTGGTTTGGCAACTGCTGCATCTACCTTCAATGAATTGATGAAAAATTATCAGTCAGAATCTGGAACGAATAGGATTAAACATACCGTACTAGATTCCTTGCTCACGAATGCGCTGAATGATGAAAATAAATTTCTAAAAAACTGGAATCAAGTGAGTTGGTTGGAATATTTATTGACAGAAAGTTTCTTTCAATATGCCCCAAAAATGTATAGTGGTTCTACCGAAAATCTTAGAGATTTATCGTGGTTTATTCCCCGAAGAAAGAAAAATTATTCTGCTTTATTAGATTCATTGATTAGTTCCACGAATCAGAATCAATTTATCGAGCCCCTCAATCCATATTATATTAAATTGAAGAAAAAGCTGGTAGAATTTAAAAGAATTGATAAAGAAGGAACCTATCCTTTATCAGTTTTTGATAGCCTAAATTTAAGGGTTGGAGATACCGATAGAGGGATTTCGATTTTAAAAAAACAATTATTTATTCTAGACGATTGGAAAGAAACAGATGAGAGTGCAATATATACCTCTGCTTTAAGAGATGCGGTTATGTATTTTCAAATGAGAATGGGATTAGTGCAAACAGGAATTATAGATAAAAAAACAATTACCGAGCTCAATACGCCTGTTAAAGATAGAATTAAGCAAATTCTACTCAATCTAGAACGACTGCGATGGGTACCTTCCACCATGCCACAGAATTTTTTTCTAGTAAATATTCCTGAATATAAATTACATGTTATCGAAAATGGGAAACCTTTGTTTGATATGAATGTGATTGTCGGAAAAACAATGCACAAAACGGTTATTTTTGAAGAAAAAATATCATCCGTGGTGTTAAATCCATATTGGAATATTCCAAAAAGTATCGTTGAAAATGAAATCAGGAAACATATGAATCGTGACAGGAATTATCTTTCAAGAAATAATATGGAAATCGTTACCAATGGGAATGAAATTGTATATAGACAAAAGCCAGGCGATAAAAATGCCTTGGGTAAAATAAAATTTCTATTCCCCAATCACTACAATATTTATCTTCATGATGCCCCAGCTAAAAGCCTGTTTAAAGTGAATGAACGAGCTTTTTCGCATGGATGCATTCGAGTAGCTGAAGCTAGGAAATTAGTTTTATACATTCTGAATAAACAAGAAACATGGTCGGTAGAAAAACTGGATGCCATTCTTGCGACCAATAAAGAAAAACATATCGCTATTTCACCTGCAATGCCAGTTTTTATAGCATATTTTACTAGTTGGGTTGATCATAAAGGAGCCTTACATTTCAGAAACGATATTTATGGCTTAGATAAACGATTGGAGTTAGAAATTTTTGGAGAGTAAAGAAAGAGATGAGAAGTAGTAGGAAATCTCTTGTTGGTTGCGTCTTTTGATCAAGGCCTCTAAAACTGCTTCAAAAACCGCATATCATTTTGCCAAAATAGCCGAAGATCATTGATTTGATAATAGAGCATAGCGATGCGTTCTATGCCCATACCAAAGGCGAAACCGTTGTATTTCTCCGTATCGATATTGCAATTTTTTAAAACCGCGGGATCTACCATGCCACAGCCCCCTATCTCTACCCAGCCTGTTTTTTTGCAGACAGAGCATCCTTTTTGATCACAGATAAAGCAGGCAATGTCCACCTCAGCGCTCGGTTCAGTAAAGGGAAAATATGAAGGGCGAAGTCGAATATTATCAGAACCGAACATCTCTTTGGCAAAATAGTATATACATTGTTTCAAATCTGCAAAAGATACGCCTTCATCAATATACAATCCTTCTATTTGATGAAAAGTACAATGGGCTCTGGCGGAAATAGTCTCATTGCGATACACTCGACCAGGTGTGATAATTCTGAGCGGAAGGGGTTTGGTTTCGAGTGCTAGAATTTGCGAACTCGAGGTATGGGTGCGCAGAAGGAATTCTAAATTTTCTGTCAAGAAGAAAGTGTCCTGCATGTCTCTCGCAGGGTGGTCTTGTGGCATATTGAGTGCGGTAAAATTATGCCAGTCGTTGACTATTTCTGGACCTTCGAAGATCGTAAAACCTATGCGTTCGAAGATGTCGATCATTTTTCGTTTAGTCTTGGTAATTGGGTGCAGTCCACCTACTTGTCCATGGAAAGCAGGAGCTGTCAAGTCGAAATCTACCTGACTTCCTTCCTGCGTATGTTCAAAAATTTCTTTAGATTCATTCCATTTGGTATCAGCCTGATTTTTTACTTCATTGACCAGAAGTCCAAAATCTTTTCTCAACTCTGCGGGCACTTCTGCTATGAGAGACATAGCCTCTTTCAGCTTGCCTTTAGTGCCAAGAAAGGCGATTCTAAATTTTTCTACATCATCCTTTTTCTCAATCCTGTATTGAGATATTTCTTCCTTGAGTGCTTGAATTTTCTGTCTCCAATCCATGGATTATATCATTGCGAATAAAATTCGGGTAACTGTTGATTGTATATTTAAGGCACAAAGTTTGATTTTTTTTGGCAATTCTGAATAAAAAAATATTGTAATAAAAAATAAAGTATAAATTTGCAATAGATTTGAATTAAAAGCGAAAGCGAATTTCAAATTTTCTAAGATAAATCCAAATATTCTTATTGTTCATTCACATTTGAAGTTAATTCAATTTTTATTTAAACTTATTTATAAATCATAATCTCATATGATGGAAAACCCCAATTTAGAGGACGATAACAAACCGAAGAGAAGACGTATCCCAAAGATTACGGCAGAAGGAAATGAAGAAATACTTGAAGTGACTCCAGAACTTGTACCCGAAAAGGTTTTAATAAAATTGGAAGAGGATCCAATAGCTAAGAAAAAGCCTAAAAAGACCAAGCCAGTCATAGAAGAAAAGCCTGAAATCCATTTAGTAGAAAATGAGGAGGTAAAGGTGTCTCCAAAAATAGAAGAAAATAAGGAGACTCAAATAGCTGAAGAAGACAATCCCATCTCGGAAGAGACTGAGCGTATGGAAGGACTCCCTCAAGAAGAAATCGTTGAAGAGATTGAAGATAAAGTTAAATTATCTGTTGAAGAAAAAAATAGAATTCTTCAAGAACTAGATGGAAAAGTAGATGCTGAAGGAGTTTTGGAAATTACCAATGAACAATTCGGCTTTTTGCGCTCAGCACACTATAATTATTTGCCTTCACCCGATGATGTCTATGTTTCTCCATCTCAAATTAGATTGTTTGGACTAAAAACAGGTGATACAATTGTAGGACCCATCCGACCTCCGAAAGAAGGTGAGCGCTATTTTGCCCTACAGAAAGCAGTCTTAGTCAATGGTATGACAGTAGAGGCGGTAAAAGACCGGGTGCCATTTGAATATTTGACTCCATTATTTCCTTATGAACCCATGAAACTCTCCATAGACAATGACCCGAAAAAAGTGACGGGTCGTATTATGGATTTATTTACCCCGATAGGGAAGGGACAACGTGGAATGATTGTATCGCAACCAAAAACAGGTAAAACGACTGTTCTTAAAGACATAGCAAATTCCATAGCCATTAATCATCCTGAGGTTTACCTTATGGTTTTACTCATAGATGAAAGACCAGAAGAAGTGACTGATATGCAGCGAAGTGTGAATGCGGAAGTTATTGCCTCCACCTTTGATGAGCCTGCAGACAAACACGTTAAAATTTCCAATATTGTATTGCAAAAGGCAAAAAGATTGGTAGAAAGTGGACATGATGTGGTCATATTATTAGATTCAATTACGAGACTAGCTAGAGCTTATAATACCGTAGCGCCTTCTTCAGGAAAGGTGTTGTCTGGGGGTGTAGAAGCGAATGCTATGCAAAAGCCAAAGCAATTCTTCGGCGCCGCTCGTAAAATCGAAAACGGAGGCTCGTTGACAATTATCGCTACTGCCCTTGTAGACACAGGTTCTAAAATGGATGAAGTGATCTTTGAAGAATTTAAGGGAACCGGTAATATGGAACTCCAATTAGAAAGAAAACTTTCGAATAAGCGAATCTATCCAGCGATAGATTTAGTGCCGTCGTCCACTCGAAGAGATGACCTTTTACAACCAAAAGAAATTCATCAGAAAATGCAAATACTTCGCCAACAGATGGGAGATATGAATGCAGATGAAGCCATGCAGTTTTTACTTCAACACATGCGCGGAACCAGCAGCAATGAAGAATTTTTCATTCGGATGAATAGTTAAAAGTCGTTCTAAAGAAACTACAACGGGATATGTTATGACATAAATAGTGTCATTTTTACCTCCATTTTACCAAAATTTTATGAATTGCTGACAGAATAGCACTAAAATGGCTCTGGCATGGAATCTGATGCATTTAATTTTAGAATCTAAAATAAATCAATAAACATAAAAATTTAATCACATGAACGTAAAACCATTAGCAGACAGAGTGCTGGTTCAGCCAGCCGAAGCAGAAGAAAAAACAGCTTCAGGAATTATTATCCCTGATACCGCCAAGGAAAAACCGATGAGAGGGACCGTAGTAGCTGCTGGTCCGGGGAAAAAAGATGAGCCTACTACAGTGAAAGTAGGAGATACCGTCCTTTATGGAAAGTATAGCGGTACCGAAATTCAAGTTGATGGGAAAGATTTCCTCATGATGAGAGAGAGCGATATTTTCGCTATCGTCTAACCTTATTCAAAATTCATTATTAAAATTAAAAATTAGATAGATATGTCAAAAATTATAAGTTATAACACAGAATCAAGAGATAAATTAAAAAGCGGTGTAGATCAACTCGCCAATGCAGTGAAGGTAACTTTAGGGCCAAAAGGTAGAAATGTAGTTATCGAAAAAAAATACGGTGCACCTCATATCACAAAAGACGGTGTCACGGTGGCAAAAGAAATAGAGCTGGAAGATCCAATCGAAAACATGGGTGCACAGATGGTCAAAGAAGTTGCTTCTAAAACCAATGATCAGGCGGGTGATGGAACAACAACAGCTACCGTTTTAGCTCAGGCTATTATCACTCCAGGTTTGAAAGCATTGGTGAGTGGAGCCAATCCAATGGATTTGAAAAAAGGTATTGACTTAGCCGTCAGTAAAGTAGTAGCGCATTTGAAAGAAAATTCTCAAATGGTAGGCGATGACAACGATAAAATCAAGCAAATAGCGACTATTTCTGCGAATAATGATATCGAAATAGGAACTTTGATTGCGGAAGCTATGGCTAAAGTGAAAAAAGAAGGTGTGATCACAGTAGAGGAGGCAAAAGGAACGCAAACGGAAGTGAAGGTAGTAGAAGGAATGCAGTTTGATAGAGGTTATATCTCTCCTTATTTCATTACGAATACTGAGAAAATGGAAGCTGATTTGGAAAATCCATTTATCCTCATTACCGATAAGAAAATATCTACGATGAAAGATATTCTTCCAATTTTGGAGAAAACGGTTCAGACAGGAAGACCTATGCTTATCATAGCAGAGGACCTAGAAGGCGAAGCACTGACTACTTTAGTGTTGAATAGACTAAGAGGTACTTTGAAAATAGCTGCTGTCAAGGCTCCAGGATTTGGAGATAGAAGAAAAGCTATGTTGGAAGATATCGCGATTTTGACTGGTGGTACCTTGATCAATGAAGAAAGAGGCTTCAAATTAGAAGCTGCTGAATTGGATATGTTGGGTTCTGCAGAGAAAGTAACTATCGACAAAGACAATACCACTATCGTCAATGGTGCTGGAAAATCAGATGATATCAAAGCGAGAGTAGCTCAAATCAAAGCGCAAATCGAAACGACGACTTCTGATTATGATAGAGAGAAATTGCAAGAGCGTTTGGCTAAACTATCTGGTGGAGTGGCTGTACTTTATGTAGGTGCTGCTACAGAGATGGAAATGAAAGAGAAAAAAGATAGAGTAGATGATGCACTAGCTGCTACGAAAGCTGCAGTAGAAGAAGGCGTGATCCCTGGTGGTGGCGTAGGCTATATCAGAGCACTAGATGCTTTAGCAAAATTAAAAGGCGAAAACGACGACCAACAAACTGGTATCGAAATTATCAAAAAAGCGATTCAATCTCCTTTGAGACAAATTTGTGAAAATGCAGGTGTAGAAGGCTCAGTCGTAGTGAATAAAGTCATGGATGGGAAAGCTGATTTCGGTTACAATGCAAGAGAAGATAAGTATGAAAATCTTTATAAAGCAGGTGTAATTGATCCAGCGAAAGTGGCAAGAGTAGCATTGGAAAATGCAGCTTCAATTGCGGCTATGTTATTGACTACAGAAGCGGTAATTGTAGAGAAGCCAAAGGCTGAAGAACCTCATTCGCATGGCATGCCAGGCGGCGGAATGGGTGGAATGATGTAACCCAATCTCGCATTCAAAATTTTCTAAACAATTTTGAATGCATAGAGTGGGTTATACCGTGCTTGTTTTTGTTTCTCACGTTTGTGAGATTACAAAAACTTATACGGTATAATAATTCTAAATTTTAAACCTGATGGAAATTTATTTTTCTGTCAGGTTTTTTTTGTTTTGTGTTTTTTGTGACTTCTTCGAGAACCTTTGTGATATAGTTATTTCACAGAGTTGCACAAAGGAAACACAGAGTTTCACAGAGGATTTTAAATTGAGGATTAGTTTTATAGTAAACTTTTTGTAATTTTGGAACAAGTAAATCCTTATTTATTAAACTAGCTATTCAAATGAAAATATATCTACTTTTTGTTTTAGTTTTTTACTCAGGTTTATCATATGCTCAATCAAAAGAGCAGACTATAAAAAGATTCCATAAGAACAAAAGATTATCTACAATAGAAACATGGGATAAGGAACGAAGAACTGGTCGCTTTTTATGTTTAAATTCCAAAGGAGATACCCTTGTGAATTATCAGTTAAGGAACTATGATGGCTACGCTAAAGTTAAAGCACATTATTATTCTAATGGACAAGTGAAAAAAACCGAGTTTAAAGAAGTCGCTGCTAATGGAAACCGATTAAAAGAGGAAGAGTTTGAGTTTGATACCAAAGGAAAAGAAACAGGTGCAATGGCAACGGTTGATATTACGGAATAACTATGTACTCTATTTTAAAATTACCCCAAGTGGACAATGGTCGCTATGCTTAGCTTCTGGTAAGATAAAAGCCTCCGTCAAATTTTCTTTTAGTGATTCTGAAATGGATATATAATCTATTCTCCAGCCTTTGTTTTCAAGCCGCACAGTAGGAAATCGAGCTGTCCACCAAGTATAAGCATGCAATATGTCAGGATTTAAATACCTAAAACTATCCAGCATACCACTTCCAAACCATTTTGTCATCCATTCGCGTTCGGCAGGTAAAAACCCTGAAGTCTTTTGATTTGTTTTAGGGCTGTGGAGGTCAATTTCAGTATGGGCGATATTGTAATCTCCTAATACGATAAGATGGGAATATTTCTTTTTCATTTCTTCAATAAAGCCAAAGTAATAATCCAGAAACTCATATTTCAAATTTTGTCTTTCTTCTCCTGATGTTCCTGAAGGGAAGTACGTATTGATAAGAGTAAAATTATCATAAATGGCTATGAGTGTTCTACCTTCTTTGTCGAAAAACTCGTGCCCCATCCCTTCGATGACTTCGTTTGGTTTGGTTTTCGAGATAATACCTACTCCACTATAGCCTTTCTTTTCTGCACTCAACCAATAAGTATGATAACCTAAATCTTGAAATGCCTTTTCATCGATATCTTCCTTGTTTGCTTTGAGTTCTTGAAATCCTAGTATATCTGGATTTTCATTTTTAATGAAATCAATTAAACCTTTTTTCATGGCGGCACGTATGCCATTGACGTTGTAGGAGAGGATTTTCATTTTTATTTGCCACAAAGGCACTAAGTTCTATTTAATTTACAAATCTACTAATTCAAATGCAATACAAGCTTCATATATTTTTTCTAGCAAGCCAAGTCCTAATTCTTTATGAATTCTAAAACATACATCAACAATATCCTTGCCGATTTTTTCTTCAAAATCTGTAGTTTTCATTCTACTCCTTTTAAAAAATCCTTTGCGTCTTTGTGGCTATAATACCAATAGCGGTTTTAAAATGGTCCAACCCATTTTAAAACCTTGCTATGGTAAATGCCGTAGCTGTATTTGTTTAGTGCAATTAGCCATGCGACATTGGACTATTACTAATACGCTTACGGTATAACTTTCATTTAATTCAAATGCTTTGCTAGATAATAGTGATTGTTGAATATGTCCGTAATAAGGTAGTTGGATTCTTTTTGTTCATAGAATATAAACCAAGTGGTATAACTATTCATTTTGTAAAAGAAATATCGACTACCTAGAAATTTTAATTTATCGGGCGCTTCTCTAGTTAAGGCTTTGCCAATGTTTGATTCAATATAATGGATAATTTTTTCCTTGTATTCAATGGCACTTTCTAAAAACCCAAAATACTCTTGAGAGTATAAATCATAAATTAAACTATTGAAGAAAATTTCGAGATCACTCTTATAAATGATTTTTATTTCTCCCATTTAAGCCCTTTAAGAAAATCAGTAGTGCGCTTACTAAACTCTTCAGAAGTGAGTCCTTTCTTAAATTCTTCATCAAAATTGAACTTTCTAGGGTTTGCCATATCTTTCAATAACTCTATAGTTTCGGTATCTTCTAATGATTCGACCCACTCAATTATTTTCTTTTTTTCAATTAAAACGTCCATAGTTTAAAATTATATTACAAATTTACGAGGTTTTACTTAGTAAATCAAATATGATTATTAGAGCTTTAACGCCTTCTTCAAACCACTTATTATACTCGTAGCCAATACAGCTCCTAACGTAGCTAAGAACATATCTTTTTGCGCATCCCAGACATCGCCTTGTGTGCCTAAATAAGCCATACCTTGCTCTGGGAAAAAGACATCGGCGACAGCCCACTCCACGAGTTCATACATTCCACTAAATGAAAGAGTAATCTCTATTGGCAATAACCAGCCGACCCAAGTAGGAAATTTAAACCAAGAGATAAACGCTTCCCGCATAGGATAAGCAAGTAAAAACCCAAAACTGAAATGGACAATTCTATCGTAGTGATTGCGTTCAAAGCCAAGCGTATCTTTTAACCAATAACCAAAAGGATTCTCAGCATAGGTGTATTTAGAACCGTAGATATGAAGACATATGTAAACTGTGAAAAGCACGAAACTCAAATCAGAAAACTGATATTTTTTATTGTTCCAAATGATGAGAAAGAGGGAAATGAAAACGAGAAAATTTTCAAGAATCCAATTGTTCAAATCGGTAGTTCCTATGAGCGTGGAACTCCATAGTGCAAGAAAAGAAATGGTACATACCCATAGCGTTTTATTTTCCTTGAATGGGATTCGATACGTCGATAGTGCATTGGTGAATTTCATATTTATATTTAGGAATTAGCTTATATACCTTATACGATTTATGGTTCAAAAAAATCAAACAAATTGGCTCATTTTCAAATCAACTCATCGTCAAATCATCACATCATCATATCATTAAAAAATTTTCAAATTATATCTTCCAACTCGTTCCTTCATTTCCATCTCTTAACTCTATTCCTGCTTGATTTAGATAGTCACGAATTTTATCAGAAGTAGCAAAGTCTTTTTTCTCTCTGCTATCTTTTCTGATCTCTATGACTAGATTCATCAAATGCTCCATAGCCTGCGATTGGTTGCTATGATTCGATTCGAAATTGATGCCTAAGACTTGGACAAAATAACCTTGTATAATTTCATTGATTTTTTTAAGGTCATTTTGATCTGCTATTAAATCTTTACTATCTATCTTATTGATTATTGTTGCCAGTTCGAATAATTCGGCTATAAGTTTGGAGGTATTAAAATCATCGTTCATCGCTGCAGCGTTATTTGATTCTACTTGTGCTATAGCCTCTTTACTATTGGAGCTATCACTTGCACTTAATTTACTGACCTTTCCAAAAGCCTCTGTCAATCTTTCATAGCCTTTTTCGGCAGAGAGAAGTGCATCATTGGAAAAATCTAAATCGCTTCTATAGTGCCCCATCATCATGAAAAATCGAACAACAGGCGCACTAAATGGCTTGGTAAAAATACTGGTAGTCCCTTCTAGAATTTCAAAAGGGAGAAAAAAATTTCCAAACGATTTACTCATTTTCTGACCATTAACATTGAGCATGTTCGCGTGCATCCAATATTTGGCTGGGTTTTTCATTCCTGCTCCGCAGCTCTGCGCTACTTCATCTTCGTGATGTGGAAATTTTAAATCCATACCTCCTCCGTGAATGTCAAATTGTTCTCCAAGGTATTTCGTACTCATAGCAGTACATTCTATGTGCCACCCTGGGTTTCCTTCGCCCCAAGGACTGCGCCATATTTGCATATCCTCAGGATTTGCCTTTTTCCATAGAGCAAAATCCACAGAGTTCCTTTTTTCATCTTGACCTTGTAGTTCTCTGGATTCACTCAATAACTCTTCAATTTTTCTGCCGCTTATCACTCCATATGCATTCGATTTGGAATATTTTTCTAAATCAAAATAAACAGCACCATTACTTTCATATGCATATCCATTCGCCATTATTTTTTCAATAATTTGGATCTGTTCTTGGATATGAGCAGTTGCTGTAGGTTCAATATTCGGGCGAAGTAAATTATAAGCTTTTTGAATATCTTGAAATTTAGAATTATATTTATATACAATCTCTAATGATTCCATTTGCTCCAGCTTTGCTGCTTTACCTATACTATCTTGTTCTTGACCTAAACTATTCGTAATATGTCCGCAATCTGTAATGTTTCTTACATATTTAACTTGAAAACCAAGAAATAGTAAGTAACGATAAATCATATCAAAGTTGATAAATGTTCTCAAATTACCCATATGAGGCTCACTATACAATGTGGGACCGCAGACATACATGCCCACTTTGCCTGTGTGTAATGGTTCGAATTTTTCTTTCTTACCTGTCAGTGTGTTGTAGATGAAAAGTTCACTCATAGTTGATCTATTTGATTTTATAGAATGTATAAATACCTTGTTGATACAAAGGTTGAATATGTTTCTTGTATTTTGAAAAGTTATGCGTGTCACTCATTTTTGCAATCAGATAGTTCGGATAAGGACTTTTTGCATAGAGAGAAATACTATCGAGATTGAAACTAGTATGAGATAAAATAGCGCTGTCGGAGTAGAATTTAGGAATAAAACTAATTCCGCCATAATAGTGATAACAAGCTTTTTCATTCTTATTGTTCTTGATAAACTCTACCTGTGGGCCTTGGGTTAATTGCTCTAACTTAGGCACATAATATAACAATAGTGCATTATTGAGAATCATACAACCAATAAACAAAATCACGAAACCGAGCGTTTTTCTTTTTCTATAAACAAGAAGTAAAAAGGAAATAGCAAAAATAAGAAAGAAACATATACCGAAAATGATTTCAAGATTCTCCCATGGATAATGCGTTGTAAGTGCCAGTTGAAGTGTATCTTCATGAATATATTTCTCGAATACTTCGATATTGGCACGTGTAAGAGGGAGGACAATGAGGCAGGCTGTCCAGATCATGGCTCCAATGGCATAAAGTAAATAGGTAATTTTTTTAATTCCCTGCTCTTCCTCTAAAATATAGCGAATGCTATAGGCTGCGAGAAATGAAATTGGGAAATAGGCCAAAACAGAGTAATGGGCTAACTTTATCTTAAATAAGGATACTATTATTAGAACAACTATTA
Organism: Sphingobacteriales bacterium; assembly: GCA_021297855.1. Taxonomy (GTDB): domain Bacteria; phylum Bacteroidota; class Bacteroidia; order Chitinophagales; family JADJOU01; genus CHPMRC01. The sequence continues at coordinate 37,221 of JAJTHM010000004.1, forward strand.
AACAACTAACCATAGAAAGTCTGAATATTTTTTGGATATTCGACTCATACGAATTTACGCGAAGGGAATTTAAGGCAAAAACACTGGCAGGAAAACACCCAATAAGTAGCACAATAAATTGAAATGAAAAGCGGTGTGTCCACGTAGCTTTGCTGAGATTGAGCGTATTCCATTGATATTGAATAAATGGCTTGAGGTAAGCAGTCCCATGCCATTTATATTCGATCCCTACCCAGACGAGAATGAATAATATGAAGTACAAGGTCCATTTGAAAATATTGTTATATCCAAACCCATATTTAGCACTTGAGAACAGAAACACTAACCAATAGGTAAGCAATATCACAATATAACCTTCGATTCCTTTGGTCATAAATGCGCCAACAGCCGCGAAAAAGCTATAAAATAGATTGGAGAATATTTCTTTTCGTCGATAAAATTTTTCTCCACTCTCTTGTCTTGCTTCAATGACCCTCGATAGATTATAAATACTCAAGTAAATGAAAAAACAGAACCAAGGCTCTGCCAATCCTGACCTATGATAAAGCTGGGGTAGTAACATGGAGATATAAATCATAGCCCACATCAATCCAAAATTGGACGAGTAAAGTCTTTTGCCGTTTTTGTATAAAGTGACTACGATGAGGAGTGCACATATGGCATTTGGGAATCGAGCCGCGTATTCATTTATACCTAGATATTTGTACGAAATCAGTTGAAGCCAAAAAAATAACGGGGGCATTTCTAAAAAGAATTTGCCATTTAGCCATGGCTGCAGGACTTCATTGCGCGCAAACATTTCCTTTGAAATGGACGCTAAAATAGTTTCATCCCAATCAAATAGATTGACTTCGCCTATAAAAGGAAAGTAAATCAATCCGCAGAGAAGGAAGAGAAAACTAAGGCGTGATAAATTGTAAAAAATCTTCACGATGATTTATTTTGGCTGAATGGTACTTGTCCATCTTCGCTTGCGAAGATAGTTGAATATAAAAGCAAAAACAATCACTAGGCTCAGGGGTAGGATTAAGTTTAATGACTTCCATTTGATCCCTTCGGTTTTGGTGCGCTGTGCATCGAGCTGTCTAACTTTTATTTCCTTATTTCGAGTGGACAATAAATTATTGGGGTCAATAAGATATTCGACACAATTTAAAACAAAATCTTTGTTGGCAAACGTTTGACGACTATACTGTTCAAATCCCAATGGATAAATTTCTCCTTTTGCGGAAACATTATTTCGCAAAATGTCAGCATCTGAGAGCACAATCATTTTACTCTCGATACTTCTTTCTTTGGGCGCTTGTCCCACCTCCGTAATTTTCTTAACAAAGTCTAGGCCAAGTTTGTTTTTATAGGCAGATACGAATTTGCCTTCTAATAAAACCCCACATGGCAATTTTGGTTGTTTGAAATATTTGAAATCTGGTTTATCTTTTACAGCAGATAAGTGAACGCGCGCTGGTTCAGGTATAGCTCTTCCATACTGTGATGTAGAAAGTAAAACTGTTTTTTTGATATCATTTTGAATCAGGTCAATGCTCGATGCATATTGCGCATAGACGGGGTCGAGATTTTTCCCTATAGGATGTTCTAGGCTAGGAGTGAGAAGTGGACTAAAAAGCCAAGGAAAAAGAAGAGGCTCCTTCGTAGCTTCATCTAGAATCGGAATGGGGGCACTTTGTTGACCATCTTGCACTAAATTTTTATTAATTCGAACACCATAGGTAAATAAGATGTCTTCTAAATTTAAATCTATACCATGAGCCATGAACATATTGGATTCATTGCGAAGATAGTCCATTCTAGCATCCATAGCGTCCAGGGCCCATAAAATTTTCCCACCTTTCATGACGTATTGATCCAGGCGATATTTTTCTACATCTGCAAATGGCTGTTGAGGGCCAGCTATAATCAGTAGATCTGTGTTCTGCGGAAACCAAGAGCCGAGGCTATCCCCTTGGTTGCTTAAAACCTTTTGTTTGACGTCATAAAAATTAACTTCATATTTATTTTCTGTCAATATATTCGCCAAGTCGTTCAATTCCTCTGGTCTCAATTCACCATGCCCCTGCATAATGCCTATGGTATAGACTTTCTCATCCGTGAGCTTTTTGATAGCATTGGCTATTTTGTATTCCAGCGAAATAATGGAGTTGTTCAACGCATACTCCGGTGGGTATCCTACTTGGTTTTCCAATATTTGAACTGGCCATGATTTACCGTTCACACTAACCAATACACAAGGGAAAATCAGTTGCTCCTTAAATCCATCTTCTTTTTTTACTCGCAACTGTGTAGGAATAAGCCCTTTGGAAATCAACTCTTGTTGAATTTTAATCCGTTCATCTTCATTGGTAGCATCCTTGACTGGATTCGTAAATTCGTATTGAATTTTCCCATTACTCTCACTGTTCATTTCTTTGAGAACATCTTCTGTGGCATTTCTCAAGCGTAAAAACCCAGAAGGCAAATCTTCGCCATCCAGATAAATTTTAATAAACGCTTTATGCTTCGTTTTCTCCAAGAGATTTTTAGTAGAATCACTCAAGGAGTATCTACCCTCTGAAGTCAAATCAAACCGTTTGTATAGGAAGGAGGCAATAAAATTGACGAGGACTATTATGGCAATGACCATCGCTAATCGAATCCATAAAGTCTTTTTATCTAGTTTTTGCATTGATAAATACGCTTTCGTTTAATAAAAGCATAAATATATCCGTTTTTCAGTAAAACTAGGCGTTCATATTCTAAATTTTGGAGAATTTTAAAGTCTAAATCCTTATCTTTATAACACATTATGTTATGATTGAAAATAGAAAGGACTATGACTAGAAGACTCTTTTTTAAATGCCTGTGTCTGATATTTCTAACACAAATATGGGGGAATGCGACTTGCCAAGACAGCCTCTATTTTGAAAATTTGACTTCTAAGGAAAAATTTGTTTTAATTGTAGGGATAGAAAATGTTTTGAAATTCGACCCGAGTGTTGATAATATTCTATTCAATGCAGAGAATGTTTTGAAGATGGGGAACGTGTTTAAGATTAAACCAATTCAGGCGGGTCCTGTTTCTGTTATGCTTTTCAGCGGCCCTGTTATGAAGGGAAGTGTTGATTTTGAAGCGAAGTTTAACAAACTTGATTTACAAAAGAATTTAGACCCAAAAGTGAGTTTGGGGTCACTTCCAGGAGGTGGAAAAGTTACTGCCTATGAATTACTGAACAATTCAGCATTGAGAATTATACAGGAAAAATTATACAATCTTCTTTAGAAATTATTTCATATGATGTAACTTTTGTTCAAAAAAAAGGGAATATAATAGAGTCAGAGCAAAAATGTGCTGAGCTTAATAAAACTATCTTAGAGTATATCAAACAAGCTAAGTCAGGCGATGTTTTGCTAATAGAAAATGTAAAAGTTAGGAGTCCAGATGGCTCACTTCGCAGAATAAAAGGACTTTCTTATCAAATAAAGTAACTATAGACAAATTTGACTAGTTTAGAGAATATCATTCATCAGAAACTAACGCTCAAGGTATTTTTACTAGTGAGTTTTTTTGTAATATCCATACCTATTTTATCTAACTTCAATTACTTGTTATTTGGAGAAAAAGTGAATGGTGTGGTCACCGGAAACTATACTATGGAAGGTCGAAGGTCAAACTATACAGTGAGTCAAATTGATTATAGAGTTGCAAAGAATATTTATAGTTTTTTTGGACCCAAAAATCTTGTTTTTGACGATGGAGAGATAGTGGAAATATATTATATCAAAGATAACCCTCAAAATGCTGCCTTAGCCAGTCCTATTTATTTTTATTTTAACTCCTCTGGTATCAATATCATTTGCTCCATCTTTATGATTTTCTGGATAGCGGTGTTCTTTACCTATGGCATACGCTATAGATAGAGTTTTTCCTTGCTAATTGTGCCAAAATTCATTATTTTGCACCTTTAAACCTAAAAGTATGTCATCATCAACTGCGGTGGATTTTCAGCTAAAAAATAAAGTCAAAATAGTCACAGCGGCCTCCCTTTTCGATGGACACGATGCCGCCATCAATATTATGCGTCGTATTATTCAGTCAAAAGGCGCAGAGGTAGTCCATTTGGGACACAATAGAAGTGTATTGGATATTGTCAATACAGCCATTCAGGAAGACGCCAATGCTATCGCGATCACGAGTTATCAAGGTGGACATATTGAATTTTTTAAATATATGTATGACCTTTTGAAAGAGCAAGGTTGCGGTCATATCAAGCTATTTGGTGGTGGTGGAGGCACGATATTGCCTACAGAAATAGCGGAACTTCACGCATATGGAATAGTTAAAATATATTCTCCTGATGATGGACGCGCTATGGGTTTGGAAGGGATGATTATTGATCTGTTGTCTAAATGCGATTTTCCGACGGGTGCGCTAGATAGCTACTCGGAGTATAAGTCAAAAGAGGATTTTGACAATGGGTTCAAACATTGTGATTCTAAGCTTTTGGCTAAGTTAATTTCTACAGCAGAAAATTTTCCTGAGTGTTTGGAAAAAGATTTGAAGAAATTTTTGCCAGAGAAAAATATGCGAGAAACACCTGTTTTAGGGATAACAGGAACAGGTGGTGCAGGAAAGTCTTCTATGATCGATGAAATAGTTCGACGATTTTTGTTTGAATTTGAAGATAAAAAAATAGCTATACTTTCTGTGGATCCCTCCAAGCGAAAAACGGGTGGGGCACTGTTAGGCGACAGAATTCGTATGAATTCTATCAATAATGATCGTGTTTTTATGCGTTCACTCGCTACGAGACAGAGCAATTTAGCCCTATCTAAGTATGTGCAAGCGGCAGTGGATATTCTGAAAAAAGCGAATTTTGATTTAATCATACTCGAGACATCGGGCATAGGGCAGAGCGATACGGAAATAGTAGATCACAGTGATGTGTCTATGTATATTATGACACCAGAGTTTGGTGCGGCGAGTCAGTTGGAGAAGATTGATATGCTCGATTTCGCCGACATTGTGGCGGTTAATAAATTCGATAAACGAGGGGCACAGGACGCCCTGCGTGATGTGAAAAAGCAAATGCAACGCAATCTCAATCTTTGGGATAGAGATCCTGATACGATGCCAGTATATGGCACAATAGCTTCTCAATTCAATGATCCTGGAACCAATGAACTCTTTATCAATTTGATGAGAGTGATATCAGAGAAATGGGCAGCAAAGGTATCAGCGAATAGCTAGAAAAACTAGTATTTCTTATTGTTTTTCTTTTCTCTTTTTTCCTCTTTCTTCTCTTTCGCCGTTTTTACTGGTTCTTTCTTGACTTCTTTCTTGGTATCTTTTGATTTTGCCATAATTTTTTATTTAAAATGAGGTAAAACAAAAATACAAAATTGGCAGTTTATGCGAAGCATAATTTTTATATGTAGACAGAGATTGCTTCACTTAACTCTAGCTAGAAGAGGCTAACACAGACAAGTATTCATAAAAAGAGGAATGATTAGATACAAAAATTTTAATCGAATAATAGCTCTCAGCTTCACTTCAGAAATACAACAGTTGGCTGCAGTGCAATTAATTTTGAGCAACTCTTTTTCGTAAAATTGAATGAGCTTCTTTGATTTTTTTTGAGGAGTCAATGTCGCAAATCATTGCTGGAAATATAGTTTTTTTTCCCGTTATTGAAGTCACAATTTGGGTTTCGCCACCTTGAATCATAACACCCTTAAATATTGTTTTTGAACTGCTTTTTCTTATTAATACATCAATTTCAGTCGAATCTAAAAAAAATAATTTGCCATTTTCAGTTTCTACTATCCCAGTGTTTTTAGGTCGTGTATTTTCTCGATGTTTTAGATTTACATCTTTATTTATATGCTTTCTTAAGAGAATGTGTTTGATATCTTTAAATTTCATAAAAT
>JAJTHM010000005.1 GCA_021297855.1 Sphingobacteriales bacterium
AGTTGACTATTTAGTTTCATTTTTTATGTCAGTCCCTAGGCGTTGTAAATAAGCAATCATAGCGATGATTTCCTTGTCACTCGATATGGTTATTTCGTCTTGTTTTAGGTTTTCTGTGATTTCATTGGCTTGTTTTTCCAAATCAGCATTGGCCTGAGCTTCATAATTCTCTGGATAAGGAACTCCTAGATTTCTCATAGTATGAATTTTAGAAGCCGTTGTACCTTTATCTATCACATTGTCATATAGGCTAGGGTAAGGAGGCATAATAGAACCTGATACCATTTGTGGATCAAGCATATGATTGAAATGCCAGCTATTTCGACGAAGACCACCTTCGCGAGCTAAATCTGGACCTGTGCGCTTACTGCCAAACTGGAACGGGTGATCATAAACCGACTCGCCAGCTTTAGAATATTCTCCATAACGCTTCACCTCATATCTAAATGGTCGAATCATCTGTGAGTGACAGTTGTAGCAGCCCTCTCTTATATATATGTCTCTACCTTGCAATTCTAATGGTGTATATGGCTTCACACTTGCAATAGTCGGAATATTCGATTTGACTAAGAAAGTAGGAATGAACTCAACGATAGCTCCGATAGAAATGACAATCAATGCACCACCGAGCATCAACATAGGTTTTCTTTCGAAAATATTATGCCAGTGCGTTCCAGGTGCCGGTGTGTAGGCTTTGGCTAAAGCTGGAGCCTCGGCTTCTTCACTTTCTACAAATTTTCCACTGGAACATGTTTTTACTAAATTATAAATCATAAGGACGACCCCTGCTAGGTAGAGCGTTCCACCCACAGCACGCATCACATAGAATGGAATCACACTCTGCACCGCATCAATAAACTGATACTGAAGCTGCCCCTCTGGGGTAAAAGCCTTCAACATAAAGTAGGTTCTGAAAGCAGACCAATACATAGGAATAGCATAAACGATTATACCTAAAGTTCCTATCCAAAAGTGGGAAGAGGCTAATTTTGTAGAATATAATTTGGTATTATACATTCTAGGGAACAACCAATACAAAACGCCGAAAGTTAAGAATCCATTCCAACCCAAGGCTCCAATATGCACATGTGCTATTGTCCAATCTGTATAGTGCGAAATAGCGTTCACATTTTTCAAGGATAGCATCGGCCCTTCAAATGTGGACATTCCATAGCATGTGATAGCTACCACCATAAATTTCAAAACGGGATCAGTAGCTACCTTGTCCCAAGCACCTCTTAGCGTAAATAAACCATTCAACATACCTCCCCAGCTTGGTAGGATAAGCATAATAGAAAATACAGTACCCAATGACTGTGCCCAATCTGGTAAAGCGGTATAAAGTAAGTGGTGAGGCCCAGCCCAAATATAAAGGAATATCAACGTCCAGAAGTGTACGATACTCAATCTGTAAGAATAAACGGGTCTTTCTGCTGCCTTCGGTAAAAAGTAATACATAACCCCTAAATACGGGGTAGTCAAGAAAAATGCAACCGCATTATGACCATACCACCATTGTACAAGCGCATCCTGAACACCAGCATAGGCTGAGTAGCTCTTCAAACTATTCCACGCTATCGGTAATTCAAATGAATTGACAATATGAAGAACCGCAACGGTCACCCAAGAAGCGATAAAGAACCAAACGGCCACATACATATAGCGCTCTCTTCTGGTTAAAATAGTTCCGAACATATTGACTCCGAATACCACCCAAATCAACGTAATCCATATATCCAAAGGCCACTCCAATTCAGCATATTCTTTCCCTGTTGTAAATCCGAAAAGCAAGGTGACTGCCGCCATAACAATTAATAGCTGCCAACCCCAAAAATGTATATTGCCGAGTTTTTTGCTCCACATTGGGGTCTTTAATACACGCGGTAAGGCGTAATATATAGACATAAAAATACCGTTGCCTACGAAGGCAAAAATGACGGCATTGGTGTGAACGGGTCTAAGTCTTCCGAAGGCTAAATGCGGAAAATACTCAGAGAAGTTTAGGATAGGATAGGCCAGCTGTAACGCTGCTATCAATCCTAGAAGCATTCCTACGAATCCCCAAAATATGGTCGCTTGGGCGAACATTTTGGGAAGTCGATTGTCGTAATGAAACTTTTCTACTTGCATAATTTTTGTTGATTTAGGTTAATAATTTTTTTATGGGTTATTTTTCTTTTATAATTTCTTTATCGTCAAATAATATTTTCTGAGCAGGGCCATACGTATCATCGAATTGACCAGATTTTACATTCCAGATAAAGGCTAATAAAAAGCCACCAGAGATTATGAAACTAGCCACCATGAGCATTAAGAGTATTTCCACAATTTGTTTTTTAAGAGTTTACTATGATAATATTCAGTCATGAGTTGCACAGATAACACAATTGATATCGAGCTAATTGGCATCAAAATCGCCGCAATGACAGGCGATAATTCTCCTCTTAGTGCGAAAAATAATCCCACAATATTATATAAAATTGAATAAATAAATATAACATATGTCACAGTTTTGTTCTTTTGTATAAAACATAATATTTTATCCAAATGGGAAAGATTGTCTGCAGACATAATGATGTCCGAAGCAGGGTTAAAATAATTATTTTTTTCAGTGAGCGCTATAGCTATATCACTAACCTGAAAAGCACCTGCATCATTTAACCCATCACCAATCATCAAGACTTTTTTGCCTTGATTTTTGAGATCTTCGACAAATTGAAGCTTATCTTGTGGTGTCTGGTTAAATCTAATTTCACTTCCTAAGGGTAATCTTTTAGTCAGATTTTCTTGTTCACTGGCATTGTCCCCAGAAATGACGGAAATTTCATGCTTGGTTTTTAGATGGTCAATCAAATTGGAAATGCCATTTCTATATACATTTCTAAAATGAAATTTTCCTTTATATTGACTGTCTATGACCACATTGACTTTTGTGTCTTCCGACTCTGGTAGCTGACAGAATTGATCAGATCCTAGTCTAAAGTATTTATCATTTATCCAACCTTCCACGCCTAGCCCGGTATTTTCTTTGACACTGGCAAAGCTTGTTTTATCTGATTTGCCTAGATATTGAACGATAGATTTAGCCAAAGGATGATTGGAGTGCGCAAGGATGTCTGAAATCTCTTGTTTTTCTTCAATCGTTAAGCTTTGTCCTTCATAGCTCACATGATTAGCTTCGGCTTTGGTTAGCGTACCTGTTTTGTCAAATACAATTTGATTAATACTAAACAACTTTTGAATGACAGAAGCATCTCTTAAATAGAATTGGTAATGACTCAGAATACGCATAAAATGACCATTGGTGAAATTATGAGCGAGTAGCAAAGCGCAAGGACAAGCTACGATAAGTACCGTTGTTACTGCATTCCACATAAGGTCTGTGCGTCCTTGGCTATACCAATATCCACCAGCTATAAGACTCAATGCTATAACAAGCAAAGTAAATTTCATGCCTATATTGTCTATGGTGTTTGCTTTCGTTTCAGATTTGTCTTTTTGAAATGCCTGATGATTCCAGAGAGATGTCAAATGACTTTGATTATGTCGTTTCATAACGATAAGTTCTATGGCACCATTTAATTGCTTGCCTCCTGCATAGATATGCTCGCCATAGTTTACCTTTACAGGCATGCTTTCTCCGTTGACAAAGCTATAATCAATCATGGCAGAGCCTTTTGATAAAATAGCATCCACAGGAATAATTTCATTGGAATAGATTTTAATCAAATCCTTTTCGCGAATTTCTTCGATAGCCACGACTTCTTGTGTTTGATCTGTGATACGCTCTACGGCTATAGGAAAATAGGACTTGAAATTTCTATCAAACTGCAAGGTGGTGTGTGTTCGATTTTGCAACCATCTTCCTATCAGCATGAAGAATACGATGCCTGTCATACTATCTAAGTAGCCATTGCTAATGCCGTAATACATCTCGTATAGGCTTCGAGTGAATGTGATGATAACGGCTATAGATACAGGTAAATCAATAATGAGAATGCCCTTTTTTAAATTTTTGTAAGACGGAATAAAAAAGTCAAGCGCAGTATAGAAAAATACAGGTAGGGAGAGTCCTAATGCGATAAGCGGAAGTGCAGTCTTAATGCTCGCTTCATAAATGAGTCCTTGGGAGAAATATTCTGGCAGACTCAGCATCATGATATTGGCAAAACAGAACCCACTGATGCCCAATTTTAGCATTTCGGTGCGAGAAGATTTTGTTTTAATATCGCTCTTTTCATCTAGCTGGATATAAGGTTCATAGCCTATACTCGCCAATAGTTTCACTAAATTTTTTAAACTGAGCTTTTGTATATCAAATTTGATAAATACTTCTTTCTTTTCAAAATGAACTTCTGTAAATAATATGGACTCATTGAGTTTATATAATTTCTCCAATAACCAAAGACAACTATTGCAGTGAATCTGTGGTATATGAAAAACCACATGCGCTATTTTGCCATCGGTAAATCTAAGAATTTTAGCAACAACCTCTTCCTTCTCGAGATAATTGTACTTAGTTGACTGGGAATTGACATCTATTTTTATTCCAGCATTTTCATCTAGGTCATAGTATTGACAGAGATTGTGATCATTGAGCAGCCTATATACCGATTCACAACCATGGCAACAAAACTCGTAATCTGAATATAATACCTTTATATCCTTTATTAGATTATGACAATGATGACAAACTGAACCAACTGCTGTACTCATTTATTTAAGATTACTTAGATAATAATCGCCAGATAGCAATTTTTCTTGAAATTCATCTAGCCTGGTATCTTCAAAACCCCTCGTTATTTTCTTTTTTATATCTTGAAATTCAACGTGAAGAGGGCAGGGCCTTATTTCCGAGCAGGTCTTAAGTCCCAGAATACAATTGACAAAAATACCATTGCCATCTATAGCTCTCACCACATCGGCCAATGAGTGCTTGAGATTTTCCTCAGTCAAAAAGAAACCACCGTTAGGACCTTTTTGGGAACTAATTATATCAGCTTTCGCCAGTATCTGTAACAATTTAGCAGCAAAATGATATGGGATACCTAAGTCATCTGATATATTCTTAGCCCCCACACGTACCTCATTTTTGGAGTGTTTCGTGATATAGAGTATTGATTTTAAAGCGTATTCACAAGACTTGGATAGCATGCTGTAGATTAACAAGACAAATCTATGAAATAAAAGACTTTTATATCTTATTATATTTATGAAATGGCTATCAGTTTGAAAGTATGCATTTATTAATCAGTTAATTGCAAATTAAGATTAAAATATATTTTAAATATTATTAACTATTCTTTAATCAGTCTAAATACATTGCCGGAATGAATTATTCTCAAGTAATAAAGTCCTTTGGCCCAATTCTGTGGGTAGATGAGCTGACGACCAGGAGAAGCGCTGCCACTCATTATTGGCTGACCTAAAGCATTAAATATAGTGTATTCTAATGATTTTTGAGCTAGATTCTCAATGACAATGCTTTCATGGACCAAGGTTGGATATACTGCTATATTTATAGTTCCATGAGAGGCGATAGAAGCTGTTTCTTTTTTGAAATAAATATATTTTGAAACTGGTTTTACAGCAATTGTATTGTAGTTATTGTCAATCCATGATACCTCAGAAATACTAACAAGCACTCTGTCGGGTTTGTCCATATTTGTTTTTCCTAGGAGTATATCATCCACGATTATTTCTACTACCCCTATATCATCTCTCAGGTCTCCATTAGATCCGCTCGTTTTGCAATAGGCTATATTAGAATGATTTGCCTGGGAGATCTTATCTTCTATAAAGAGCAGGTTATTTTCATTCACCCCTTGCCATAGACTGCCATTATCTGGTTTTTTATAATTATACTTATTATAGATAGTGTCTTGTCCTGAACTCTCTGCGCGGTGGCGGACCTGCATTGAAAAACCCAGTCCGTAGCTAGGAATATTTCCTGTTTTTATTAAGGTAATCGGAACTTTTAGTCTATTGGAGTCCTTGGATGTAAACAGCACAGTGTCTGGAATATCAAATTTAAACGTATTCAACGAGATAGTATCACTTAGCTTTGGGGTATAGGTTCCTGCTGATTGTCCAAGATTGAGTTTCAGCTTATCAAAATCCTTTAGATTGATTTGGCTATTCCCATCGACATCTGCATATTTGCCATCGATGCCTCCTGTACCAAAAGTCCAATCGGCTATGCGCTTAGGCACATTAAAATCAATATTGGTATCTGCGTTATGTCGGCCTGTTCCACGTTTTTCGAATAATAGACCTATCGGAAAAATATCAAAATGGTTGACCACATTATCTTTATTTGTCTCCCCTGGTCTTACACTCGGGGGTATGATTTTGCGGGTAAAATTCACAGTAGCAGAATCCAGTGCACCTAGGTTATTTCTCCCTTTATAGGTTAGCACTCCACTAAAGGTATCTGGAGTATTGCTCGCTATTATGATAAAATTTGAATCTACAATGCCAGCCGTATAAAACCCTGCTGAAGCCCCTTGTTTATTTAATCCATATATTTTAATTCCTGAAAAAGGGGTATCATTGTTTCTTACATACAAAAAGTAATTCAGACCCGTGTCGCTTCGAAGGATATAATTGTCCTCTCGCAAATCAATTTGACTGTAACCTGACACTAGGCTCATTGTCAAGATGAAAAGTATATAAAATTGTGCTGCTTTCATGGGCTAAATTTTTCTTATCTAAAAATAAATAATATTAATGTGCTCTGTATATATTAATGACAAAGTTAGGATAAAATTTTGAGAGTTTATGCAAGAAAATATTAATTTTGTTAGATAAACAATGTTTCATGGTAAATACAGTTATTGGAGAATTATATTCGGCCTTTTCCGAGTCAGAGCTCAAGTCCCTCGATATCTACCTTAGTACGAGTCATTGGCAGTATAGCGATACGGTCATTAAATGTCATAGCTGCCTGATGCAGGCCAAGGTAGAGCAAGAGTTAGAGAATTTAGATAAGTCTATCATTTTTCGCAGTGTATATGAAGACGAGCCATACAATGACTCTAAGTTAAGATTCTTATTAAATCGCCTAGTCGAAGCTATTCGAGAATTTGTTATATCTGCACAAGACCGAAAAGGAAATGTTTTAATAGAAAAAGTTTGGATTGATTTCCTTTTGGATAAAAAAGTAAAAAAGAATATCCAATATAACTTAGACAAGAAAGAAATCCCAGCCTCTGTAGAATATAAGTTCTTGCAGCGTTATTTTAAAAGTCAAGAGGTCAATGTGAATTCGTTTGCTTTTAGCAAAGATGTAAAATTGCAATTTGATTCCATAGCGGATCTCATGAAAAACGCAGAGCTATTTTCGGATTTGGTTTTCATTAAAAATTATTGTTCATTGATCTCCTTTTCCAATGTTTACCGCTCTATTCCTATAGAATTGCCGACGGTGAAACTGGTAGAAATCAAAAATAAACATTATGAAAATGACCATCCAGAATTTCTAGTATATTTAGACTTGTTAGATTTATTGATCAATAAGCATTCACCAGAGTACTATTATAAATATAAAAAAGATTTGTTCGAACATTTTGAAATATGGAATGAAGAAGAAAAAATTAACTTTTTAGTATCTTTATTGAACTTCACTACCTTTCAAATAAACAGTGGACTTTCTGAATACATTGAAGAGCAATTCGAGCTTTTTAAGCTTTTTGAGGAGAGAAAGATTTTTGAAATTAAAGGGTACATCAATGCTGGACGAATCAATAATGTAGTCTTTATTTACCTTAGAATGAAAGAGTTCAAGAAAGCAGAGGATTTTATTAAAAAATATAGTGCCCTGCTCTCTGACCAGACCAAGGAATCTTGCTTGCACTTCAACTTAGCGAGGATTCGATTTGAAAATGGACGATATAAGGATAGCTTGAATGAATTGTTAAAAGTAGATTTTACCCATGACGCATTTTATTCTCTCAATTCTAAACTCCTTTTATTAAAAAATTATTTTGAATTGAAAGAGTCCGATGCCTTTGATTCCTTGTGCAGCAGTTTCAAGGAATTTATCCGGAAAAATAAAGTGATTTCAGAAAGTGTGAAATCGAACTTAACAAACTATGTTAAGTTTATTAGAAGAATTTATCAGGCTTCACCAGCTAAAATGAAAAAACTTTCTAAAGAATTGACTGAGGCCACCCAAATCGCCGAGAAAGCCTGGCTTCTCGAGAAATGTAATGTGGCAAAGTAGTCAGTGGTTTGTGGTCAGAAATCACGATTCTATCTCTCTCAAGCTTTCACCTCTCAAATCTCTTCTTTAAACTTTCTACTTTGAATTATTAGACCATCTCTCTTGGCACTACATATTGGTCGAACTCCTCAGAAGTAACATAGCCCAGCGATAAAGCAGATTCCTTCAGGGTTGTTCCTTCTTTGTGCGCTTTTTGTGCTATTTCTGCGGCCTTATAATAGCCTATCTTGGTATTTAAAGCTGTTACCAACATCAAAGAATTATTGACATTTCTATCTATATTGGCTGGGATCGGTTCTATCCCTATGGCACATTTATCATTAAATGATCTGCAAGCATCGCCAATGAGTCTAGCAGATTGAATGAAGTTGGCAATCATCATTGGTTTGAATACATTGAGTTCAAAATGTCCACTCATTCCGCCAATATTAATAGCCACATCATTTCCCATTATTTGAGCGCAGGCCATCGTCATAGCCTCACACTGCGTTGGATTGACCTTGCCTGGCATGATAGAAGATCCAGGCTCATTGTCAGGAATGAAAAGCTCGCCGATTCCTGCACGAGGACCAGAGGAGAGCATGCGAATATCATTGGCTATTTTCATTAAGGACACAGCGGCTGTTTTCAGTGCTCCATGGCTTTCAACGATTGCATCATGCGCTGCTAGCGCTTCAAATTTATTTGGGGCGGTGATGAAAGGAAGGCTAGTCAGCAAAGAAATATTTTTAGCGACTAATTCAGCATAGCCTTTAGGGGTATTGAGCCCTGTACCTACTGCAGTGCCCCCTAGTGCTAGCTCACTTAAATGGTGAAGCGTATTTTCTATGGCACGGATAGCATTGCTCAATTGAGCTGCATAGCCTCCAAACTCTTGGCCTAAGGTCAATGGTGTGGCATCCATAAAATGGGTTCTACCTATTTTGACTACATCTTTGAAGTCTTTTGATTTGTATTCCAATGTTTTTTGCAAATCTCTTAACCCTGGCAATGTGTTATAAATGAGCAACTCATAGGCAGCAATATGCATAGCCGTAGGAAAGGTGTCATTACTACTTTGACTCATATTGACATCATTATTGGGATGGATATGCTTATCCTTATCGTCCAACTTGCCGCCTTTTATCACATGGGCGCGATTGGCTATGACTTCATTGACATTCATATTGGATTGTGTGCCAGATCCAGTTTGCCATACGACCAGCGGAAATTCATTATCCCATGTCCCCTC
Organism: Sphingobacteriales bacterium; assembly: GCA_021297855.1. Lineage (GTDB taxonomy): Bacteria > Bacteroidota > Bacteroidia > Chitinophagales > JADJOU01 > CHPMRC01. The sequence continues at coordinate 9,456 of JAJTHM010000005.1, forward strand.
TAATATTTCATCACAAACTACTCCTATAGCCTCTTTTTTTTCTTCTGCGAGGACACCCAGTTCCCAATTGGTGATAGCAGCCGCTTTTTTTAGAAAGGCAAAGCCCCGTATTATTTCCTTTGGCATACGCGAGATATCAACCGCTATCGGGAAATTGTCGATGGAGCGCTGAGTTTGAGCGCCATAATATTTTTCAATGGGCACTTGTACTTCGCCCATAGTGTCTTTCTCTATTCTAAATTGAGAAGCTGTTGTCATTTATTTATATTTTTAAAGGAATTAAAGTGCAAATATATAAAAAAAGGTCACCTCAAAATGAAATGACCTTTTAGTTCAATTTTTATGAAATGAAATTATACCAAAGAGTTTTTCTGTGTTTATCAAAAGTTGTAAATCCTACTTCGGGATTAATAATCACAACATTTATAATAGGAGTTGATGGACTTATTAAAGAGGAAATAGCTAAATTTAACTTGCCCTGTCATAAAAAAGTCGTTGTTCTTGCTATTCCCACGCTGGTCAGGCTGCTGATAAGCCACGGGTCTTCTATCATTCATCTCTAATACCGAGCTATACAATGTCGGATTCGATGACTGATAGGCATTTTTAATGTCAAGGGGCTTGGCATAAACGGTACTAACGTCGTCTAAATAATCTGTAAATGTATGATTATAATTAAAATCAAAGCTTATGGAGTATTTTCTAGATTTGGGTGTAAATCGGACTCCTGCATTGACAGGCACTACTAGTTGTATTAGGTTGTATTTCTGACCATAACCAGCGATTCCTTGACCTTCGGTTCCAAGTGGCTGAAGTTCAATTTCGTTGCCAGCTTTGGTAAATGATTTCGGATTGAAGCTAAATAAACCTATTCCTGCACCGATGTATGGTGAAATGTGCATTTTATTCCTACCCCATTTATTTCCTGTTCGCAATGGTTCAAACCGCACATCAAGAAAAACCTCATTGACCGCTGTATGAAAATTGAGATTCCGAATTTTTCTAGGGAAGGCTCCATCGGCTGGCCCCGTGGCTTTGTTATCCGAGTCATAGCCTGATAAATACATATGATAGAAGTTGAGACCTACACTGACGTAATTCTGAAAATTGTATCTATAGCCCAAGGAATAACTCATCTTGGTATTCTCTAGTTCAAAAAAATCACTCAATAAGGCAGTTACATTATCGGAGTTTTTCAAATTCAGATCTCCATAATAATAAGAAAAGCCAACCCCGCCAGTCAGTTCTTGGAATTGTCCAAAACCAACAAAATGAGTGAGTAAGAATAAACTAAGGTAAAAGCTTTTCATATGAAGTGCCCTTTTTTTTAAAAAAAATAATATAATTCGTTAGCAAAGTTAACTTGTTTGAATACATTGTTGTCCGACAAATATAAGAAATGGCCCTTTTAGGGATTCAAAGTAGTTGAAAACATTGATAAGACTTTTTAAAATGAAATAGCAGGGGGGTCAGCTGGAATTGAATAAGTCTGGCACTGCTTTTTTCTTGTTC
>JAJTHM010000107.1 GCA_021297855.1 Sphingobacteriales bacterium
AAGACCTATCAGACACCTCAACTTTTTAGCGGATAGAGCCCCCCAACCTATACTAACCCACTTCTTTGAAATCTTTCTTATCCTTTATCTATAAAGCGATTTGGGGAAATTATTGCATTTTATTCGGACAATAATGAATTATAATACCAAGATAGGACAAGATGGAATTGGTGTGAGTATGGGTCAGAAACAGCGCCTACTAATTGCTAGAGCAGTTTATAAGGAGCCTGAGCTAGTCATTTTCGATGAAGCGACGAACTCATTGGATGCGACCAATGAAAAGCAAATTGTAGAAAACATGAACCGATTTTTGAAAAATAAAACAGCGGTTATCGTCGCGCATAGATTGAGCACCGTAAGAGATGCGGACAATATTATCGTATTGGAGAAAGGAGAAGTGGTGGAGAAAGGAACACACGAAGAATTGACTTCGATGAGAGGGGTGTATTATACGTTAGTGAAAAATCAATTGGAACTGGGTTCATAAGCCACTAATTACAAAAATGTACACGAATAAATTATGAAGATATTTTGTAAAGTTAATATAGTTTTGAGTTATAGCAATTTTAATTAATATACTTTCAAAAAGATAAAATTAGTGTTATTTATGTCATTCGTGGCTAAAGTAAAAAAATGGAATTATTATACAAAGAAGAAGTTTATCAAATCATAGGTGCATGCATGGAAGTCCATAAGCACCTTGGTCATGGTTTTTCCGAGGTTGTCTATAAAGATGCTTTAGAGCTTGAATTTGCTATCAGAACTATATTTTTCAAAAGAGAACAAGAATATGAAGTCGAATACAAAGGTATGGTATTAAAACACAAATTTTTTGCAGACATGGTTATATGTGATAAAATTATTTTAGAATTGAAGGCTGCCGCAACCATTGACAATGTTCATATTCAGCAGACATTAAACTATATGAAAGTATCTAATTGTAAAGTTGGACTTGTAGTGAACTTTGGTAAAGAAAGATTAGAATATAAAAGATTGATATATTAACCAATCAGTCAAAGAAATAAATAATTCGTGTAAATTAGTGCTATTCGTGGCAAATCAAAATGGAAGCTAAAGATATCATCTTACGATCCGAAGAGGTCAATGAAATATTCTCTAAAATGCCCTCGCATATTGTGCGCTGGGGCAATACTTGGATATTGATTGTAATTTTGTCACTTTTGACTTTAGCCTATTTTGTCAAATATCCAGATATCATCACTGGAAATGCCACCTTTACATCTTCTTCTGCACCAGTAACCTTGGTGGCTCAAACGCATGGCAAAATAAAATTAATTAAAGAGAATTACACTTCCGTCAATGTAGGAGATAGAATCGCTTATTCCATAGAAGATGGTCAGATAAAACATATTGATTCGCTCTATAGCATTCTTAAAGCGAAAGATATTGATAGCTTGAGAGGTTCAAGTTTCCCGAATTGGACTTTAGGAAAATTGCAAACCAATTGGAGTCGATTTCTCGTGGAATTGCAAGCCTACGAAGTCTATCGAAAAGCAAATCCCGAGCAGGTAGGTATAGCAAGTTCTGGACAACAGATAGCAAAAAATAGTCAGAGTGTTACTAATCTGAGAGAGCAGATTCAATCGAGGGAATCGCAGTTAGATTTTTTCAAGAAAAAATTGGATAAAGATAAAACTCTCCTAGATAAAGGTATGATTCCTGAAAGAGAATATCAAAATTCCTATTCTCAATGGATAGAAATGCAAAACCAGGTCAAAAGCTTAAAAAGTCAATTAATTTCTATAGATAAAAACAATACAGATTATCAAAAACAGATAGCTGATTACCAAATATCCAAAACACAGCAGGAAAGTCAAAAAACGACTAGTTTGAAGCAGATGCGCATCACACTTTTAGAAGAGATAGAGCTTTGGTATAAAACGAATACCTTGATGTCTCCTGTTTCAGGTACACTTCAGTATAATGCACCTATAATCGACAATCAGTTTGTGCAGCAGGGAATGGAATTGTTTACAATAAACCCAATAGATAAGAGAGAAATAGAATGCAATCTCTATGTGCCAATGGCGGGTATGGGCAAAGTAGCGATTGGGCAGAAAGTTATATTAAGACTACAGCATTACCCAGAAGAAGAATTCGGAATTCTCAATGGAAATGTGACCCATATTTCTCCAAGTCCTATTGTAAATAAAACAAGCCAAACACAAGAAAAAGTTTATCTCCTGAAGGTCAAACTCAGCAAAGGATTAACTACGTCATATAATAAGGAAATAGCCTATCAGCCCAATATGGAAGGGACAGCGGATATCGTAACGAAGGATAGAAGTTTTTTAGAGCGGATTTTTGAGCAGTTGATAAAATTGGTGAAAAGATAAGGATTGATCTGATGATGTGGACATATGAGAATGAAATGATTGGAATCTACCAAGCGACAAAGCTTAGTGCCTTAGTGTCTTTGTGGCATAAAAAACAAAAGTCAATTCATTCAATAATTTTGAACAGAAAGGGATTCATATTTCTTACCTTTTATTTCTTACTTCTTATCTATCCAGATTTGAATTGTCAAACCTACACCCTCCAGCAATGTATTCATAAAGCTCTCGAAACAAATCCTGAGCTAAAAATGTTAAGATTGAGTACAAAGACTACTGAACTCCAACATAGGCAGTCAAAATGGAATTTACTTCCCTCGGTAAACATTGGTTCTGGAGTGAATTATAATATAGGCTATACTATCAATCCTCTAAATTTTAGCTTCGAAGAGCGCAATGCTTTTTCAGGAAATGTAAATCTGAGTTCACAGGTTACCTTGTTTCAAGGATTCCAGCAGCTCAAGACCATTCAGAAAGCAGAAATAGACCATCAAGCAGTGGACTATCAAATACAGTCACTAGAAAATAATATAAAAATTAATATCATAGGGCTATATCTGCAAGCTATTCTAGAATATGAGTCCTTCAAAATTCAGAAAAAACAGGTGGAAGCCTCTAAATTTTTATTGACTAAGAAAAGGGAAGCAGTTGAAAATGGTCTAGTAGCAAAAAATACCTTTCGAGAGCAACAACTCCAATTAGAAATAGACCAAGCGAATTTATCCAATCAATTATTCCGATTTGAAAATAGCCAGAGTAGATTGAAATTGACACTGCAAATTCCACCAAGTTTTGATTTCTCTATAGATACTAGCTATACACCTAGTGAAATTGAAGATTACCATTGTTGTCCGAGATAAATTAAGCTGACCTTTTTCGGAAGGTCAGCTTAATTTATCTCGGACAACAATGATTATTTTTGACTTGTGAGTCGAAAGTATAAATTTTATGAAAAAGATTTGATATTAATGGCACGAGTTATAAACTCGCGCCAGCGAGGGGGCGGTCAAGGTGGAAGTTATTAATTATTAATCAATGTCGTTTAGATAAGAAATACGAATGCTGCGTGAGACACGCAGCATGGCGAACTGCAATGGTTCGTGTCCCCACGAACCAAACACTAACTAAACGACATTGAATTATTAATGTATGAATTTTAAAGGTAAAATTGGCTATAATAATTATATTAAGAATATTGCTATAGGAATAGTTTTTCTTTTTTTAGCATCGATTGTTTTATCATTATTCTCTAATAGAGCACTCGGATTTACCTTTACTCTGTTTTATGCAATCTTTGCTCTAATATACCTTATTATGCGAAAACACATTGTTGAAGTTATTGTAGAAGATAGAATAAAAATTAATTATGTGATATTCTTTCAGCATAAAAAGAAAGAGTTTGATATTAGTGAAAAAACAAGGTTCCATCTTGGAAGGCAAATGGTTTACAGGAGAAGTGAACCAAATTACTATGTAAAGATTATGGAAGGAAATAAACAGCTTTATAAAATAAGTTCGGAAGTTAATTTTGATATAGATACCATTATGAATTTATGGGACTATCTTACAATTAACTATCCGTCAAATGTTGTAAAACCAAGCTGGCGAATTCCTGTTCCCCGATAGCAGAGTTGTACCCCCTAACGACTAGCAGAGTTAAGTCTCAGTTCGCCGTAGAGTGCAGTTGAAGATGTGCAGTGTTCGGCGTATGTCTGCGACTACGTCGAAGAGATAATAAATCTTTGATTTATCTAAAAGAATGTCGGGCGATTTGCTCGACATTTTCATTATCCGCCATCGGCGTAAAAAAAGACCCTGAAAATATTTAGTCCCCCCACTAGCCGAGTTGTAACACGAAAGTCTGGCTGAGTTAAGCGAAGGTCTCTGTGCCTGTGTAAAAAATGAAAAGCAGAGACATCCCTGCTCCTTCCTGTGGCGGACAAGTGTTGCAGACAAGACTTCATTCATGTCTAGAGGGTATAAGCGAATTGCAGAATAATATAAAACAGTATCATCCGATGGAATAAAAAATTGGAGGCCACAATTTGCGACATCAAAGAAATCAAATTGGAGGTCAAGAAATGTGACCTCCAATGTACATTAAAAAAGAAACTCAAAACTTGAGGTCGCAATTTGCGACCTCAAGTTGTATTTTTACAAACTATAATTAAAAAGCAATGGCAAAAAGCACTAAAAACGAAATCCAATTAGCAGATGAAATTATCATGAATAAGATATATTATATCAGAGGCATGAAAGTAATGCTAGATAAGGATTTAGCAGAGATGTACAATGTAGAAACAAAGAGATTAAAAGAATCTGTAAAACGAAATATTGAGCGTTTCCCCGAAGATTTTATGTTTGAATTGACTAAAGAAGAATTTGAAAACTTGAAGTCGCAAATTGCGACCTCAAGTTGGGGAGGTCAACGATACTTGCCTTATGTATTTACAGAACATGGTGTATTAATGCTGTCAAGTGTATTGTATAGTCCAGTTGCTATACAAGCTAATATACGGATAATGAGAGTATATACTAAGATTAAAGAAATGTTCTCTACCAATAAAGATGTATTGCTAAAGTTAGAACAAATTGAAAAGCAAGTTGGGTCTAATACTGAGAACATAAGGACAATCTTCCAAGCCTTAAAACAGCTGCTCAATCCCCCTCAAAAAGAGCGCAATCCCATAGGCTATAAACTGCCGGCATCACCATCTCAAAAAGCCAAAAAGCCAATCAAACCTAAAAAATAAAAATCGCAATATTTGTTAGTATAGAAGATGATAAAAAACTACCCCCACTAGCCGAGTTGTAACACGAAAGTCTGGGCAGAGTAAAGCGAAGCGTATTCTTCTATGGCCATTAACTAAAACAAACGAGAAGAAAAAAGCACAGACACTTCGTTCATGTCTGCTAGAGGAAAGGTGAGGAAAGTCGGATAACTAAGGATATGAGAGGCTTTACAAAGGAATTGAAGGAAATATTGGAGCGGGGAACAATAAATCAGTATATCCATTTATCCGTTGGATTTCTTGAAGTATGTATGACTCCATGAATCCAAACCATTTTATCTTTCTCATCGGCAGTGTAATGAATAAGGAAAGGAAATTTTCCGACCGCTAAACATCGAACTTCATTGTATCGGGTTTGAAAAAATGGGTCTCGTTTTAAAGTTTGTAATTGTTGTTCAAATTCATCTAGAAATTGAGCAGCTATATGAACTCCTACATTGATGGTATAATAATTTATAATCTCGTCTAGATCATTCTCGACAGTAGGTAGTAATTTCGTCTGATAATGGTGCACTAGAGCTTAATTTTTTCTCTTAATCTATCTATTACCTCATCGCTATCTATAAAATCCTCTTTTTTTGCATTTTTGATTCGACTAAGCACAATATCTTGCTGCCATTGAGGAATTTCCATATCCGTATCCGTTGGCTTAGTTGAAAGCAATTTTTTAATCTTTTGAATCACATTTATATCATCTATTTCCGTTATTTGAGAAATGATGTGTAGTTTTTCTAAATGAATCTCCATGATGAATTTATTTCTTACAAAGTTCGCTCAAAAAATTTTCCAATTCAAAAAAATCTTCTCTCACCAGTCGCTTTGTTCGTCGAAAATCTTCATTTTTAAGAGTAAAATTGGGTGAAAGATAAGTTTTCCAAAGATAAATTGTCGGACTAAAGAACTTTAAAATTCAATCTTGTCCCGATAGCGCAGAGTTTTACCCCCTGGGCTTTTCGACGTGTTCGCTCATCGACCGCCGCACATGGTCTTATGACCTGTGCTAAAAAGAAGCCATTTAGAAGTGTCAGGCATTGCGCTTGATATTTTTTATTGCGGGTATTTGTCTGGGTCTTGGGAAGTATGGAAAATAGATTCTACAGTTATTAATTCAAGTTCTTCAATGATTCTAAAAAATAGAATATAAGGAAACTTCTTCATTTTACAAGCTCGATATGGGGGATGCTTTATTTGAAAATGTGGGTTCATTTCCAATGCGTTTAAAGTGTCTTCAAAAGATTGGATAAATTTCTCTGCTAAACTCGTAACCTCTAACTCAGCATAATAAGAAATTGCTTGTTGAAGCTCTTCCTTTGCCTTTGGTTGTAACAAGACTTTATACAAGGTACTTTTTCTTTAGTTCCTCTATGACTTCCCTTGCAGGAATGTATTCTTCGATAGGCGTTTTACTCCGCTCTTCCAATTCTTTTATCATTTTTTCTGACAATTCAAAGTTGTCAGAATCTTGATAAATTAAAAAATCTATGTAATCCGAAAGTCCTTTAAGTTTGGATTCAGGAACATAATCTATTCTATTTTTAATTATTTCTATGGTCTCCATATCGCAAAAATAATTCAAAAAATTGAGAAATGAAGATTTTATATTTTTCCATCACTCCGCTCGGTCAATGAAAAAATATCCACATTCGCAAATTTGCTGAAAGTCCTTTTAATAAAGGGTTTTCACCTTTTCTAATCGTGAAAATTTTGTTTCCCGTAGTCTATAGTCGAAGGCGTGCAGCGTTTGGCAAATGTCTTTGACTATGTCGAAGTGATAATAAATCTATGATTTATCTATAAGAATGTTGGGCTTTTCGACGTGTTCCCATGCTGGTGCGAGTTTGTAACTCGTACCATAAACCTCCGCTAGCGCGAGTTTATAACTCGTGCTAGCAATTAAGTAGATTGAAGAAAGTATGATATTGATAAACCCACATTACGCATTAAAAAATGCGTAATCGAACAAGAAATTGAATTTCAATAATTTTTAATTCTTGAAACAATTTCTAAGTCGGGGTTAAACCCAACTAAATCATATAGTTCGCAACATAGTTGCTTCTAATGATTAAATTTGGGATAAACCGAGCTAGAGAAAGAGAAAATCTTGTATTTTTATACCATGAGCAGAAAGTACAAATTTTATGAGAAAGACGGAGTCTATTTTGTGAGCTTTGCTACTGTATATTGGATAGATGTATTTACGAGAATGGAGTATATGAATATTATAGTAGATAGTTTATCCTTTTGTATAAAAAATAAAGGTATGGAATTGTTTTGTTGGTGCTTAATGCCGAGTCATTTGCACTTAATCTTTCGAGCTCAATTCGAAAATCCAAGTGATTTGCTTCGTGATTTTAAGAAATATACATCCAAGCAGTTAGTAAGTAGTATTGAAGAAAATCCGCAGGAGAGTCGAAGGGAATGGTTATTGTGGATGTTTAAGAGAGCAGGCGAGAAAAACTCAAATGTGAAGGAGTATCAGTTTTGGCAGCAACATAATAAGCCAATATGGCTTTATAGTCCTGAAGTTACTGATCAGAAAATAGATTA
>JAJTHM010000057.1 GCA_021297855.1 Sphingobacteriales bacterium
TCAGATGCGAGAAAATGTAGAATCATTTATGAAAGAAAGAAAGAAAAATAAAAAGCAAGTGCAAAAATACTTTCACGCAAAGCACGTCAGATATGCAGCTTAGAAATTATAGTATCACTAAATATCTAAACGATTAATAATCCTATTTTTTGAGCCTCTTTTATAGTTATTGGATAGGAATGAGAAGGATAGTCAGAATTTAAAATATGACTTATTTTTTCAGCTTTTTTGTCATTTTTCATATGATATGATAATATATCAGTAGTTAACTTAATTGACAAAGAACTTACCCTATCCACAGAGCCAACTACTAATGGATGTATATATTTATATAATTCCGAATAGGGATTAAAATCTTGAGATACTTTATTGTTGTTCCATAAATTAATGACTCTACTCAACTCATTCTGACTAACACTTACTAGATCATTATCTTTATCAATTGGTGATAAATCATGAGTTAATGATGTATCTATAGCTGAAAGGTATGCTAGAGGTCCCATTTTAATGATATCAGCTCCTAAAGCTAACATTGTTGCAGCAGAAGCACAGTCAAGCGGAACAAATGCAATAATTTTTGTATAGTATTTTCTAAAAAGATTTACTATCCGAAGTGATGATTCACCAGATCCACCATCACTTTTTATAAAGATATATAAGAGTTCCTTTTTTTTCTTTGTTTTAAAAACTTCGTAAAATGCAACTATGTCTTCACCTGCAATCCTACTATTGTTAGAAACCCAGTAAGAAACAAAATCTCCATCTAAACTATCTGCAATTTTTGCAATGATTGATTGAGTTTCTTTAAATAGTCTTGGAGGTACCTTTGGTTCTTTTCTTTTAGCCATAGAAACAGTTGATTATATTTTTAATTCTGAATATTACAAATATAATCAAAAAAAATCCCCTCACATTCGTGAAGGGATTCTAACTTATATAAAATTACTTATTAGGATTATCCTTCTAAGCTCTTTAAATAGTTTTGGGTATAAGCAGCTTTGAGTCGCTGGTTTCTAGAAGCAACTGATTTTTTAGTAAAATGTTGTCTAGCTCGTAATTTCTTAACAGTTCCCGTTTGGTCGAACTTTTTCTTGTACTTTTTAAGCAACTTGTCTATTGAGTCTGCTTCTCTTGAATCTATGATTAACATATATAATTACCTCCTTTTTTTATGAGCCTGCAAATATAAGAATTTTTTAGTTTTTAGTTAAAAGTTTTTTAAAAAGTCACAGTAGTCAGTCACAGTAATAGTCTCGAGATAAATACTGCGACTTTTTACTGCATACTGCGCACTCAATTTATTTAAGCAACTCTCTTGCTATAACCAATTTCTGAATCTCAGAGGTTCCTTCTCCGATGGTACAAAGCTTGATATCACGGTAGTATTTTTCCACTGGAAATTCTTTGATATAGCCATAGCCTCCGAATATTTGAACGGCTTCATTGGCTACTTTACAGCCTATTTCACTAGCGTATAACTTAGCGATAGCTGATTCCTTAGTGATTTTGAGACCTCGAGCCTTCATATCTGCACATTGATAAATTAATAATTCTGCGGCTTCTATTTGCGTTGCCATATCGGCTAATTTAAAAGCAATGGCTTGATTTTGGGAAATAGGTTTTCCGAACTGCTCTCTTTCTTTACTGTATTTTATCGAAGCTTCGAAAGCTCCTTTAGCGATACCTAATGCTAAGGAAGCAATAGATATTCTACCGCCATCTAGTATTTTCATTGCCTGAATAAATCCATCGCCCACATTTCCTAATACAGCATCTTTCGATACCACACAGTTGTCAAATATAACCTCACCCGTTTCCGAAGCACGCATACCGAGTTTATCTTCTTTTTTGCCTGCTTTCAACCCTGGATTTCCACGCTCTACGATAAATGCAGTCATACCATGACTATCCAATAAATCGCCAGTTCTAGCTATCACGACCATGACATCGCCTGTGAGTCCGTGGGTGATGAAAATTTTTGTACCATTGATGATCCAATTGTCGCCATCTTGCTTAGCAGTGCAAAGCATTCTCATCGCATCTGAGCCTGTATTCGGTTCAGTTAAACCCCAAGCGCCAATAAACTCACCGCTCGCGAGCTTTGGACTATATTTTCTTCGCTGCTCCTCATTTCCAAACTGAAACAAGTGCATAGTACAAAGTGAATTATGTGCTGCATAGGAAAGTCCTATCGAACCACATACCTTGGATAATTCCTCAATAGCGACGATATATTCGTCATAACCCATACCAGCACCACCATATTCTTCTGGCACCAATATACCCATGAATCCTAAATCTCCTAATTTAGCGAAAATATGTCTCGGGAACTCTTGTGACTCGTCCCACTTCATAACATTAGGAAGGATTTCTTTCTTAGCAAATTCCGCGATTGTAGACCTTACTAAATTTTGATTTTCTGATTGACTAAAATTCATGACTATTATTTATTTACAATTTACAATGATACGTTTTCTTTTTAATTTTCACTTTTTTGGGCTCTTGCCACTACCAACACGCTGATTTCAAATAAAATAAAAAGGGGTATAGCAACCATAATTTGGCTAAACATATCAGGAGATGGAGTAATAGCAGCTGCAGCAACTAAAATCGCTACATATAAATGCTTTCTATAAGTATGCATAAAGTCGGTAGTCAAAACTCCCATTTTGGATAAAAAGTATGCAATTATCGGTAATTCAAACATGATACCAGTCCAAAGCACCGTGTCTGATAGATTTTCAAAATAGTTCGAAATATTAGGCATGTTGACAATATCATTGCTCACAGTATAACCCGTCAGAAAAATGAGGGTAATTGGGAATATAATGAAATATCCAAAAGCAGAACCTAAGAGGAAAAGTAGAAACCCAAATCCTAATAATACTTGAGCATAGTTTCGCTCACTCTTATGTAATGCAGGCAGTATGAAAAGCCATACTTCCCAGAGAAAATAGGGCACAGAAGCCATCACACCTAGCATAAAAGCTGTTTTTATATGAAGAAAGAATTGTCCAGCTATTTCGGTATTAATGAGCTTAACAGGAATTTCTGTGACACAAAAATCTTTGGCTATTTTACATAGAACTTTGTAAGACCAAAAATTGACATCCAATGGCCCAAAAATAACATCTTCAAATATGAATTTACTGAAGATAAAAATTAGTATAGTTACGACAAGGAGAAAGGCAACTGAGCGCACAATATGCCACCGCAGTTCTTCAATGTGCTCAAAGAAATTCATTTCTTTCATTTCCTAGTATTTGGATATTATATTTATCGACAAGCTTTTTCTAAATTATCTAGTCCTTTGTTAAAGTCAGCACCTAGGAAAAATTTCATAATTAAATACTTATATCCTCTAAAAATTTTATTGATTACTCCTGTTTTATCATCACCAACCTCGATTGACCACGTGACTTGAGTGCCATTAGCCACTGGGTGAAAAAGAAAATAACCTTTTGCAGGAGCTTGCTCTTCGTAATTGAGTAAGGTTTCTATTTTGTCATTTGGCGTAGAATTCGTAATTGTATATTTGCCAAAGCCTACTCGACTATTGCCTTTCCAGCTATACCAAGCATCCTTACCTTGACTTGGTTCACTATAACTGAGTGACATTTTAGGATCATATTCTATCCATGGACTCCATTTCTCCCATTTTTTCAAATCATTTACCATTGAAAACACCTTTTCCTGATCGGAGGAAATTACTTTAGTTACTGACACCGATTTCTCATTGGGAAGTATGAGACCTATGACAACAAAACCAACAATAAATAGCCCAAATAAAGAGATGAAGGACTTTAAAACTGAACCCATATGTTATACTTTTTGAGCAAATGTACAATTGTTTTATTAAATTATTCTAAGCCAATACTTAAAATAGGTAAAGTACTCTAAAGTAGTTAATTAAACCAATTATATCATTGTTGTCCGACAAATATAAGAAATGGCCCTTTTAGGGATTCAAAGTAGTTGAAAACATTGATAAGACTTTTTAAAATGAAATAGCAGGGGGGTCAGCTGGAATTGAATAAGTCTGGCACTGCTTTTTTCTTGTTCA
>JAJTHM010000033.1 GCA_021297855.1 Sphingobacteriales bacterium
CTCTTTACAGCTTTGTTCTGTCGGAAACTCCTTCATAAATGATAATAGGTTCATATAAAATTCTTTAATTTTACACAAACATACTCCTACAACATGACATAAAATGTCGCTCTTTGTGGTATTTTTGCGGAGTCTCATATTGTTTTTTATTCCTGTTTTTATCCCTTCTATTGAATTCATATAATATTTGGATTTTTGGACTCACTTAAGAATGGCCGATAACGCCCAGGCAGCTGAAGGTGTGGCTTAACCAAACTGCACTTCGACAAATATACAAAATATCGATACCCAACTGCAAATTTTTCAAACTCTGTCACCCACATTTTTAGAAGACTGCCAGATATGGTGAGGGTTTTATTTATATTTGGAAGATTCATCAATGATAGAATCAATCTGTATACCAATAGCGCCAAATTGAATTTCTTCATACCCATTACTATTAGAATAACCCATAAATGGTGACCAAAGTGAAAATGCGCAATAATTATCTTTATTGTAACCATATAAAAATTCTCTAAACTGTGATTTTAGAAAATATCTTTTTTTCTCAATAAGACTTTTTGCAGTTATTTCATCAACTAATCCATAAAGTTCAAAATTGATATCCCCGATTAATCTTTCTTTTTCATTATCGGGTCTAATTTGGTGATTGAAATAAACTACATACTTGTTATTACACTTTTCGACTTTATCCAGTATGAAAGGATAATCATCAAAAAGTCCAGTATTGAATACTTTTTTGAATTCTTTTTTAAATGACTCATTCATTTCATCTCTAATAACAGAGTTGTTTTCGTAACCTTTGAATTCATTTTTTATTTTAAAGGAATCGACGAATGTTTCTACTTTATATCTTTTGATAAAATTGTTTTTAGAGCTTGAGTTGTCGCAGCCCATCAGTACTAAAATCAATAAAGTATAAATGATATTTTTTGGCATAATTTTAATATTGTATTTTTTAGTGAGTGTTATTATAAACTCTCACTTATCTTGTATAAATACGAATATATATCATTTAACACATTCATAGTTAAAAAATGTATAATTTCCCGCCTAGCTTTCAGATATTGAATCTTAGGACATGACAGTTTCTATAACACAAAAGCCTCCATAATTATGAAGGCTTTTATATAAATCAAAATCAAACTATAGACTAGTTATCCTGCGGCTTACCATCTGGTCTTGGCAATAGAGCTTTTCTACTCAACTTATATTTACCAGTTTTCTTGTCGATATCAATCAATTTTACTTGAATAGGATCGCCTACCTTGAATATGCCTTCCATTGTATCGAGTCTCTTCCAATCAATTTCAGATATATGAAGCAATCCTTCCTTGCCTGGAAGTATTTCTACGAAAGCGCCGAAGTCCACTATATTTTTTACTACAGCATCGTAGATTTCTCCAACCTCTGGTCTAGCAGTGATGCCAGCAATTTTCTTTGTAGCAGCAGCTATATCGTCCGCATTATTGGCGAATATTTGAACATAACCCTTATCGTTCTTTTCTTCAATGGTGATGGTTGTATTGGTTTCAGCTTGCAGTCCCTGAATGATTTTGCCACCTGGACCTATCACCGCACCAATAAATTCTTTATCAATGATAATTTCTACTAATCTAGGAGTATGCGGTTTCAATTCTGCATTAGAAACAGCGATGGTTTTATTCATTTCATTCAAAATGTGTGTTCTTCCTTCTTTTGCTTGATTTAAAGCTTCCATCAATAATTCTGAAGATAAGCCATCGATTTTAATATCCATTTGACATGCTGTAATTCCTTTAGAAGTTCCTGCTATCTTGAAGTCCATATCTCCTAAATGATCTTCATCTCCTAATATATCAGAGAGAATAGCATAGTTTCCTTTGTCATCCGATATCAATCCCATGGCGATTCCTGATACACCACTAGTTAGTGGTACACCTGCATCCATCATAGCTAAGCTTCCTGCACAAACAGATGCCATAGAAGAGCTACCATTCGATTCTAGGATATCAGAAACTATTCTAATAGTATAAGGGAAATTAGGGTCCAACGCTTTCTCAAGCGCTCTTTGAGCTAGGTTTCCATGACCAACTTCTCTGCGGCCAACACCTCTATAAGCATGAGCTTCTCCTGTGGAGAAAGAAGGGAAGGTATAATGAAGTATAAATTTTTTGCTTCCTTGGAATATAGCACCATCAATGCTTTGCTCATCCATTTTAGTTCCCAAAGTGACAGTAGTTAATGCTTGAGTTTCACCACGAGTGAATACCGCAGAACCATGCGGACTAGGAAGATAATTGATTTCAGACCAAATATCTCGCACGTCTTTCATGCCTCTACCGTCTAGTCTAATTCTGTTATCCAGCATCACCCTTCTGATAGCCTCTTTTTTCACCTTGCCAAAATAGAATTTTATTAAAAACTCATTTGCCAACTCTTCTTCTGTGAATGTAGCCTTACAATCGGCCAAAATAGCATCAAAGGCAGCACTTCGAGCATCTTTCCCGCTGGCAGATTTTGCTACCTCTTGAATTTTACTGTATGTGAAGTCTTTTATTTTAGCATATAAATCCAAATCACTTTTTTCGTGACAATATTCTCTTTTCTGTGTTTTTCCAGCAGCAGCTTCTAGTTCTTTCTGGACTCTGCATTGAACTTTGATGGTTTCATGGGCAAAAAGTATGGCATCCGCCATTTCCTTTTCAGAAATTTCTTTCATTTCTCCTTCTACCATCATGATATCTTTTTCGGTAGCGGCAATAATCATATCGATATCGCACTCAGCTATATCTTTTTGGTTGGGGTTAATGACATATTCACCATTTAATCTACCTACGCGAACCTCACTAACAGGTCCATTGAATGGAATATCCGAAACCATAATAGCGCAGCTAGCAGCTAAACAGGCTAATGTATCCGGCATGATCTGGTCATCCGCACTAATTAGAGTCACCGTAAGCATGGTGTTTGCATGATAATCATCAGGGAATAGAGGTCTGCACGCTCTATCTATTAATCTGCATATTAGTATTTCATGATCGCTCGGTCTCATTTCTCTTTTTAGAAATCCGCCAGGAAATCTACCTGTACTGGCAAATCGCTCTCTATAATCTACAGTTAGCGGAAGAAAATCTACGTTTTCACCAGCTTTATATTCAGACACCACTGTAGCCATAATCATGGTATTGCCTTGTCTTACCACCACGGAGCCATGTGCCTGCTTGGCCAATTTACCAGTTTCTATTGTGATTTCCTGCCCATTGGCATGAACTATTTTTTTTGTTACTATATTCATATTGATTTTTACTATTATTAATTACAAAAAAAGCCGACAAATATAAATTTATCGGCTTATATATTAGATTACCTCGTGGAAGTAATTATTTTCTTATTTTCAATTTAGCTATAATCTCTCTGTATCTGCTGATCTCAGACTTAGCTAAATAATTAAGTAATTTTCTTCTCTGACCAACTAGCTTGATAAGCGAAAGCATAGTGTTTTTGTCATTTTTCTGCCCTCTGAGGTGTTCGGTCATGCTGGAGATTCTCTCCGTTAGCATAGCTATTTGAACCTCTGACTTGCCTGTATTCGTAGCAGATCCGCCATGTTCAGCAGCTAATTCTTTTTTTCTTTCTGTTGATAAAGCCATATTACTTTAAATTTTACTTACTTTTATGAGGGTGCAAATATAGTACTTATTTTCTGAACAATGAGGTGTTTTTTATTTTAGTTCTACTTTTTTGACAACTATCTCATTGTTTATCTTAAGTTTAACTAAATAAATGCCATTTGAAAGATGCGATAAATCAATAGAAGTGTTATGGTTTAAGGGATTATAAAATGCCAACTTGCCTTGAATGGAATAGATAGAAAGTTCTATTTTTTCTTTCACTTCATTGAAATACAATACCTTATTGAATATATAAATGTTTGGAAAGTTTGGATTAGTCTCCGTTTTTACATGAGAGGTAGGATTTGTTTTCACCACTACTATAGGCTTAGAAATAGCCGGATTGGGTAAAGCTCCAAATTGGCTTGAATACATCCAACATGTCACCGTATCGCCACCCCTTATGGTCGAACTAGTATACGTATCCTCTGAAGTTTTAGTCCCAATATTTTTTCCATTTACTTTCCATTGGTATTCTGGCGTAGGTCCTCCATTAGTGGGAAAGGCTTTAAAGATAATAACAGAATTGGGATTCTTTGGATCATAGGTGTTTGTTATTCTGACTTCTACACTTGCTGAATCTGAAGCAGTCAGTTCATCAAATGAATAGCTAAATTTACTACTTGGTTTGTCTCCGGTGGCATCATTGCTATTATCCACTGCGTTGAGGTATGCCTCTAAAGTGACGCTTCCAGTGCCTTTTGCGGGCGAATTCCATCTGGCAGAAACCTGAAATTTACTTGAGGTCCCGGTTATTTTTTGTTTATGTTCCCAAATATTTCCCGATACCTGACAGTCGGCAGAAGGGTTGGTAAAGCTGCCCTTTCCACCATGCGTCATTTGAAATCCAAATCGATTCAAAGCCCCCGAATTTGATCCGTAGATGGTGATAATATAAGGCTTAGCAGGACTGTATTTGATCATTTTATCGAGTGTGGTTACATCTCGAAGAATGATACTATCTATTTTGGTCGTTGTGCTAGAGCCATTATGGCAGTTGTTGCAATTGAAATTGGCACTACCAGCTCCTGTAGAATTGCTATTGTAAAGAGTCCAGAGAAGAATAGATAGGCAAAGGGCGTATAGGTATTTAAACTTCATCTTAGTCTTTATCTTTTAAGAAATAGTCAATTATTGAACTAGTCAGAGCAAATAATATACTGAATATAAAAGTATATGTCCAGTCTGTAAACTCAAACGAATCGACTAATTTATCAGCAAAGTAAGTAATAATAAAATTGACTACAAAAGAGAATAATCCAAATGTCAAACAGTTTAAAGGAAATGTCAATAATTTTAAAATCGGTTTGACAAAGGTGTTTAAAACGACTAATGCCGCTAGAAAGATGATGATGGATTTAAAGTCATTGGGATTGGTTACTCGAATATATTCCCCGTTGTTATAAAACAGAACAAACCCGCTAAGGACGGCAGCGAGGATAAGAAATTTGATAATAAAGTTCATAAAATGTCGATTTAGTAGAGCAAATATAGCTTTTATTTTATTTTTACCAATTCATATAACAAAATAAAATGAGCGAAAAAAATGTACACCCCGAGAGTTTGATGATGACTTTAGGGTATAATCCAGAATGGTCAGAGGGAAGTGTAAAAACTCCCATATTTCAAACGAGTACTTTTGTATTCAAATCCGCAGAAGAAGGTAAGCAGTTCTTTGAAGTGATTACAGGTAAGAAAACCTTACCTCCAGGACAAACGAATGGATTAGTTTATAGTAGATTTAATAATCCAAATTTGGAAATCGTTGAGTGCAGATTGGCAGTGTATGAGAAAGGAGCAGAAGATGCTTGTGTGTTTGAAAGTGGTATGGCTGCTATATCTACAGTTATGTTAGAGTTTATGCGACCTGGGGATATTGTTTTACATTCAAATCCATTATATGGGGGTACGAATACATTCTTCAAATCGATTTTATCCCGATATCATATAGGCGCCCATGGTTTCATGCCAGGAGACAAAGAGGAGGATATTATGAAGGCCATTGATGCAGCAGGGATAAAAGATAAAATTTCGGTCATTTTTGTGGAAACTCCTGCGAATCCGAATAATGTACTGATCGATATCGCCATGTGTGTATCGATTGCGAAAAAATTATCTACAGCCGATAGAAAGGTATTGGTAGTTGCGGATAATACTTACATGGGACCTATTTGGCAACATCCTATCCCAATGGGAGCTGATATCTGCGTCTATAGTGCCACCAAGTATTTGGGCGGACATAGTGATATAGTAGCAGGGGCATGTATGGGAAGCAAAGAGCATATTACGCGTGTGAAAAAAATGCGCAATAATTTAGGGGGGATGAGCGGGCCCCATACTGCTTGGTTATTGACAAGAAGCTTAGAAACCCTGAAACTGAGAATGGATAAGCAATGTGAAAATGCAAAGGTGGTAGCAAGATATTTACGAAGTCATCCGAAGGTAGAAAAAGTATATTATTTTGACCAATTTGATAATCCAGAGCAAGAGAGATTATACAAAGCTCAATGTTCAGAACCAGGAGCTATGATTTCCTTTGATGTCAAAGGTGGGGAAGCAGAGTGTTTTAAGTTTTTGAATAAACTAAAATTGATAAAACTTGCCGTAAGCCTAGGGAGCACGGAGAGTTTGATTCAGCATCCATATTCTATGACTCATGCGGGTGTTCCGGAGGATATAAAAGCAAAAATAAATGTAACAGATAAATTGATACGATTTTCTGTAGGAGTAGAAAATCCTCAAGATCTAATAGCTGATATTGAATCAGCATTTAAATAATCGATTCCAATGAAAGTAAGTGTTGTCGTCCCTTGTTATAATGAAGAATTTGTCATTGCGGAAACTAATTCTCAATTAAATTCCGTCTTGTCATCTTGTTTCGAGGACTATGAAATAGTCTATGTCAACGATGGAAGTAAAGATGGTACAAAGGCATTACTGCTGGCATTTAGGGATAAGTTTCCAAATATAAAATCCATACATTTTTCTAGAAATTTTGGGCATCAACCGGCGGTATCCGCAGGAATAAAAAATGCTTCTGGAGACTATATCGTCATCATAGATGCAGACCTGCAAGATCCGCCTTCATTAATTCCTGAAATGGTAAAAAAGGCACAAGAAGAAAATGCTAATGTAGTCTATGCAGTGCGAAAAACGAGATTGGGAGAATCATGGTTTAAGAAAATAACAGCAAAATATTATTATCGATTGATAAATTCTATGTCAGAGACTCAGTTGCCACTAGATACCGGAGATTTCAGACTTATAGATCGAAAGGTCGCAGATGTCTTTAATAAAATCGAAGAACGACAGAAATATATTCGAGGGATTATTACATGGATTGGTTTTAAACAAGTTCCTATAGAGTATGATAGGGAAGAGCGTTTCGCAGGCGAAACACATTATCCTCTGTCTAAGATGATTCAATTTGCAATGCGTGGCTTGTTGTATTTCTCTAAGAAACCATTGACTTTAGCTACAAATCTTGGACTAACCTTGGTGGCATTAAGTGTATTATTTTTTATCGCACAATTCGTTAAATGGATTTTCTAT
Source organism: Sphingobacteriales bacterium (assembly GCA_021297855.1). Taxonomy (GTDB): domain Bacteria; phylum Bacteroidota; class Bacteroidia; order Chitinophagales; family JADJOU01; genus CHPMRC01. The sequence goes on from JAJTHM010000033.1 coordinate 7,206, forward strand.
CCAGAGACATTTGAAATCGGTTGGATGTCGATTTTTGGCTCTATTATTTTCTTCGGTGGAATACAGATGCTTTCCATTGGGGTACTGGGAGCCTATATAGGTAATATTTTTGATGAGATAAAGAATAGACCGGAGTATATAATCGATGAAATAAATTAAGTAGTTATGGGAAGGTATTTGAACTGGTTTGAATATAAGTCCATACTTCCCTTTCTTATATTTCCTTTTCTTGTTTGCATAGTTTCTTGGATTCACTTCTATCAGATGGGCAATTTATTGGTGGACGGTAGTCCAGTGAACCCTTTATACCTCCGATTAGCATTGATGGCTTTGATTTGCGGATCCTTTGTATATTATTATAGCAGGTTATATTCTTTATTAATATTGTCTAGCGAGATAGAATTACATTTTGATATTCGCAGACTTAGCTATATGCATTTAATCATAAGTGTTTTCACTTTACCCTTATTTAGCAATGATTTTTTTTCATTATTAGGGTATGCAGATGCATTTGTAAATGGGCATAATATTTATACTAGTTTTAATGCTAAGGGTCAAACAGAGTATGCTGCCCTTATCAATCCATTGTATCAAAATTTAAACTGTAAATATGGACCTCTAAATATGCTGATCATGCTGCCGTCTGTGCTATGGAATCAGCATTCTATCATAACTAGTATATTCATAAGCAAAAGTCTTCTTTTTATATTCGGGGTTTTTTATATAGAGTTTTCTTTGAAACTCTCTCGCCTTCTATCTAAAGATTTCATTTATATTCTCTTATTGTTTCCTATATGGTTTATTCAGGGCGTAGGACAATTTCATCTCGATCTCATAGGCGTCTGTTTTGTCCTTATCGGTTATTATTATTGTTATAAAAATAAGAGTTGGATTGGAATTTTTTTTCTAGTTCTAGCAGTCTTGAGTAAGATTACCTACCTCCTTTTTTTATGTATACCATACCTACTGCTTCTAGAAAGGCAGAAAAAAATGGATATGCGTGCTTGGTTGCAGTGTACAATTCTAAACTTAATTTATTTATCTGTTTTAGGATATCTAGCCTATGCTCCATTTATTGATCATTGGAAGGAGTTATTGGCTCCCATAAGGGCTATGAATGTGGAAAGACCATCGAGCACTATGGCAGACATTGGGGCGTATATACTTCTCCCATGGAATAATGACTTTAAAGCGAATTATACTATAACGATGACGGTGTTTAAATATTTAGGGCTACTAGTTATGCTTGGGATTACATCGATTTATTTTAAAAATTATTCTAAGAAGTATAGTCATAGAATATTCCTCTTGTCCATTTTTATCACCTTGATTTTAGTATACTCTCATAGATTTCTGCCTTGGTATTTAATGGTAGTTCCTCTATTCTTATACATAGGAGATAGAAAGGATTGGCTGAAATGGTTTTTATGGATTTCTTTTATTTCCATGTTTCAAGACTTTGCTATTTTTATGCAGACAGACTGGCTAGGTGGTAAAATTATGATGGCATTGGCTACTATAGGCACCGTGGGGTGTTTTTTCTATCATTTTCAAAGCAGAATAAAATATACGGAATGAAAGACTTTATTGAAAATAATAAACAATCTATAAAATGGCTAGTTTTAATTTTATGGAGTTGTTTGAGTATTTATACTGCCTTTCATCATGAGATATGGCGTGACGAAATGCGAGCGCTTAGTCTAGCTATTCAACATTCTACGCTTACTCAGTTGTATCATAATTTAACCAATGAAGGTCATCCTATTTTATGGTATTTAATTTTAAAAGGCTTTTACTCCTTTTACTCAGATACTGTAATTTTAAAATTAGTCTCTTTTATAATAGGATTTAGCAGTGTGGCACTCTTTTTATTTCACATACGAGTTTCTTTACCCATAGCTATACTTTTTTGTTTTTCCAATATTATGATGTGGGAGAATACGATATCCTGCAGGAATTATGGAATTGCGGCGCTTCTTATAATGCTTTTCTCTATTTTTTATGATCGACATAAATACTTTTTGGCTTCATTGATGCTAGTCTTGCTAGCCCAGTCAAATCTTATTGGATTATTAGTCGCCATGATGCTAATGGGATATATGCAAATCCGTTTCTACCAAAATAGAATTTTCACTATACTTGGATCAATGGTCTATCCTCTAATGGTCTTATTTTCTATGTGGTTTTTCTATATAACGACTAAGCCAAATGAATTGTCCTTGGTAGTGCCTTTTAGCGAAAAAAATCTAGCTACTCTACTAAATCATTTCGTACAATCTATATTTTATCCATCAAAGGTATTGCATCCCTTTATCCCAGATTTACCTATCGTGTCGGCATTGATTATATATATGCTCACTTTTTATTTTTCAAAAGATAAATGGTTGGCATTTATTTTCTATATGAGTGTTGTCCTTTTAAATTTTCTTTGTCTAGAATTCAATATGATTTCTACGCGGCACACTGGGGTGTTTTTAGTTTTTCTTTTTTTCTTAATCCATCAATATAATGATTCACAGATTGAAGGAAATAGACTGACTGAGTGGGCATTTAAATTAGGAAAAAACATACTATTGCCATTGATGTGTATCTCTTTGTTTATATCCAACTTAATTTTTTGCTATCGAGATGTAACAACGAAAATGAGCAATAGCAAAGAATTAGGAGAGTTCATCTCTAGTCATCCAAGATATAAAGATGCTATAATCATCGGCGAATCAGATTATACTTTAGAAGGCATACCCTATTACGTCAGAAATAAGTTTTATATTCCACGGGAAAAACGTTTTGGAAACTATACCCATTTTACAAGAGAAAATGCAAGGGAAATAAGTATGTCTGAGATTATTAAAAATTGCGACTCATTAACTTCTATTGATGGAAAAATATGTTTGTTTGTGGCTAGCCAACCTATTGCATTTGGCATTGACCAGAAAATTAAGATACCCTATTATGTGGAAAAATATTTCACTATAAGGAAAGAAGATTTTTATCGATTGAGAAAAATCGCTGAGTTTAAAGATGCCTATTACAAAGATGAAAACTTTACTCTTTATGAAATTCAATAGACGTTACTTAGTTTGCCACTAAAATCGATCTATACATCCCACGTATCTCTTGCAGCGGTTCTTTAATAAAGTGCAGTTTAAACTTATAAAGAAACATAATGAGCATAAGAACCATATTGATCGTTACCAGTAAATTCAAAAGTGAATCTAATGGAATGCTATTTCCAATCTGATAATTCATGCTAATAGACGTGATAAATATTAAAAAGAAAATCCAACTTTTTTTTCTGTGATAAATCATAAGTAAAATAATAGGCATAAAATACCAAGGATTGAAAATGGGGGAGTAAATGACTATGATTATAATCCATAGCTTAGCAAAATAGTAGTAAACATCATTGGTTTTTTTGACGGCTAAAACGGGCAGTAAATTTAAAATAGCTAGCAATAAACCCAAGCCAGCAAAGAATGGCGCAATTTTATTTTTTAGTGAGATTACCTCGCTGATAGGGAAAAAATCAGGGGATTGAGCTAGTTTCATTAATTCAGGTATTGTAGTTCCATTTGCTAATATTTCCGAACCATATCGATAGACTAGAATAAATATTTCGGTATAGCTGCGACTTGGGGTTTTTGTACTGTGGTATGCCATCGGATTGGTTATCGTAGCCCACCCTTCCCAAATAGGCCAATATAACAATATAACCATAGTGGACAAAATACCAATGCAAATGAGTCCATTCTTGAAGAAATAACTCCATCGGTTTTTCTCATGCTTGCTCGATACAAACAATAAGGTCATAAACAAGGGAAAAAGAATAACGCCATATAATATTTTGCATGCTATCGCTGTGCCGATAAATAGCGCAGCTAAGTAAATGTTTTTCTTCTGCATAGAAAGCATTGTGGCCGCTAGTAGCAATGTTATGACTATCTCGGCGTGTACTTGCCCTATTCCTTCTATCATTAAAATGGGAGAGAGCGCTATGATTGCGAAATAATTGTATTCGGTATCATTTTCAGTATCTTCTAGCTTAGAGACTAATTGTATTATTAAAAGTCCAATAAGAAAGATGAGAAATTTAAACACAAGATAACTTTTAAATATCGATTTTCCTATAAGACAAGAAATTCCGAACAGAAGGAGCAGTGGTGATCCATAGTGGTTAGGGCAGTCTTTCCACCAATGACTTACATAATCAATGAATTTAGATTGTCTCACTAATTCTCCATTTGTATATGTCAATATACCTCTTGTTAATAGTTCTCCTTCAGCTAAATAGGTATAGATGTCTGAAGCAAACATCACTGTCATTCCAAAAAAAATGAGCATAGATGCAATGCTGATAGTAATAGTCTGTTTTTTTGTAATATGATAGTTAGGTTTATTGCAAACTATATTGTAAAGTGTATAGATCATGCCATAGATGCCTATATGATATAACCCCACACAAAGCCAAAGAGCCCAATTAGATTGGTCAATAAAATTTTCATCAGCCTTTAATGTCCCAGTACTATACCATCTGATCCAAGAAGATAGCACTACAAAGAAGCTAAAAAGGATAAAGAGATATGCTCTTGGCATCAACACCAGATATTATTTTGAAAATATGAAAATTTTCAACCTTGTAAATAATCATTTTTTAGCAGCCCTAGCTTATTGAGTCGGTACTGTAAGGCTGTCCACAAACAACCTAGGCCGTATATAGAACTTCGCTGAAAATTAATAGAAGAAGCCTCTTCAAAGTATTTAGTTGGACATGTGACTTCCCCACACTCAAAGCCTTTATAAAATAACTGCGCTAGCATTTGGTTATCAAATACAAAATCATCGGAATTTTTATTGTATTGAATGCTTTCTAGAGATTTTTTTGAAAATGCTCTATATCCTGTATGGTATTCTGAGAGCTTTTGATTCATAACTATATTTTGTATGAGCGTCAAAATACGATTAGCTATATACTTATATATGGGCATTCCACCTTTCAATGCTCCTTTTCCAAGAATTCTCGATGCTAATACTACGTCATACAATTCATTTCCTATTATGGATACCATTGCCTCCACTAATTTAGGAGTATATTGATAGTCAGGATGCACCATGACGACTATATCCGCTCCTATTTCTAATGCTTTGTTATAACACGTTTTTTGATTGCCACCATAGCCCTTGTTTTGCTCATGCTTTATCACATGATGTATTCCAAGTGATTTTGCTACTTCGCTTGTATCATCCTTACTTGCATCATCGACCAATACTACTTCGTCAACTAAGTTCATTGGTATTTCCTTTAATGTCATCTCTATCGTTTTTGATGCATTGTAAGCGGGCATGACCACAACTACTTTTTTATCTTTAAACATATTTTACTTTTTAAAAATTAATATAAAACTAATACTTTTTCTGTAATTCTGTAATATAAGCATGGAAGTCCGAAGCCTTGAACAACGCGCTGCCGCATACTAATGCGTTCGCACCAGATTCTAGCAGAGCTCGACTATTCGCAGTGGATACGCCCCCATCTACTTGTAGTATGATATTTCTATCCGCTAAGTCTATAAGTCTTCTCGCCTTCTTCACTCTCTCAAAGGTATCTTCGATAAATTTTTGTCCTCCAAAACCAGGATAGACAGACATGATTAAAACTAAATCTAAATGTGGCAGGAATGGCTCTATAACCTCCACTGCTGTGTCGGGATTTAAAACCAAACCGACCTTCATACCTAGAGCTGCTATTTTCTTCAAATCACCTTCGATGTTGGTATTTTTTTCAAAATGAATAGTTAATCCATCTGCCCCATATTTTTTAAATTCCTCAAAATAACGATGGGGTTCTTCTATCATCAAATGCACATCGATAAACTTGTCAGTTAGTTTTCGACAAGCCTCCAGTATAGGAAACCCAAAGGATAAATTGGGTACATTTATTCCATCCATCACATCAAAGTGAAGCCATTGGGCAGCACTGGGATTTATCCTTTCAAACTCTTTTTCTAGATTTTTGAAGTCTGCAGCCAGAAGAGACGGGGCGATGATTGTTTTATTCATTCGTATATCGTGAAATATTTTTTAAAATATATTTATAATCTTCGATGGTGTCGATCGATTTTGATTCATGTTTTGTTTCACCTACAAAGATAGAATACCCATTTTCTAACCAGCGCAGTTGTTCTAATTTTTCAGTTTTTTCCAGAGGGGATTCCCCTAGTTTTATGATTTTTTTAAGCACACTGGATTTGAATCCATACATGCCTATATGTTTTTTAAACTCTAGTTTATAATTTGGAGTCAATTTCTCTGTGTCTCTCATATACGGAATGAGGCTTCTAGAAAAGTACAGCGCCTTGTTTTGACAGTCTGTAACTACTTTGATATAATTGGGATTCCCTATATCCGATGGCACATTTTCAGGATACACATATACCACTTGAATGAGAGTGCCTATTTCAGCGTTCGGATTATTTTCAAACACAGTTATCAATTCATCTATACTTTCAGGATGTATAAATGGTTCATCCCCTTGAATATTTAAAATCACATCGAAGTCCTCCCCAATATGTTCAAGGACCTCTCCGCAGCGTTCTGTGCCATTAATATGACTTGTAGATGTCATCATGACTGGTATTTGATATTTTTCACACTCCTCTTGAATACCTCTATAATCAGTAGCTACGATGATTTTATGAGGCTTTTTGGCTAGAATGGCCTTTTCATAGACTCTTCGAATCATCGTCTTTCCGGCTATATCCAGTAATGGTTTACCTTCAAGTCGGCTAGATCCATATCGGGCTGGAATAATACCTAGTACTTTCAACTATTTTTGTTTTTTGCAAATGTATATGAATTTTTTTATTCCTATATTTTCATAAAGACGCTGTAAAATTTCATAGAATTCTAAAATTTCAGTCAATTCAATTTAAATTTCTAATCGGAAGACTTGTTTTGTATTTTATTTACAGGATAGTTTAAACGCTCGCAGACCAATTTTGTCAAAGGATAGAGTGAGAAAATTAGTAACTTTACACAATGAATAGTAGATATTGGAGTGGTATAATGGCAAATAGTGTGAGATGCTTAATGATGGTGATATTTGCAGTCTGCTTGTTTCATGCAAAGGCTCAACCTAAAATAGCAAAACCTCTGGCCACTAATGATCCAGAGGCAGAAAAGTATTTAAAAGCAGTGAAAATTAAGTTGCAGAATCTCAAAGCATTTAAATTAAATTTTACCACAGAAATTACAGATGCAGATCAAAAAAAGCAAACGAACAAGGGGACTTATCTAGGTAGTGGAGAAAAGTTTGAGATGGATATGTCGGATATAAAAACCATCAATGATGGCAAGACGCATTGGAGTATAAATAAAATCGAAAAGGAAATCAATATAACTAAATATACTAAGCCAAAACTATCTAAAACGGAGAATCCGATTGACATCATCAAAAATTATGCAACTCTTTTTAAATTTAGAGTCAAAGAGCCCATACAAAACCAGAGGATAGTAATAGAATTGGTGCCGCTAAATAAGAACAATAGTTTTTTTAAAGTCGATTTAGTGCTGGATACGAGGAAAAATCAACTTCTAGGAGCTAAATTATACGATAAGGGTGGACACCGAATTCAGTTTAGCTTTTCAAACATGCAGGAACTGACAATACTGCCAGCGGGTGCATTTGTACTATATAAGGAAGCATATAAGGAATATGAGATATTAGATATGCGTTAAGAGCCTAAGGCTTCATGCCAAATGAATCATTAGAAGCAACTATGTCGCGAACTATATGATTTAGTTGGGTTTAATCTCCTACGAGTCTGATAAGACTATTGGGAGTCATCATGATCCGACTTAGATATTGTTTCAAGAATTAAAAAATATTGAAATACAATTTCTTGTTCGAATACGCATTTTTTAATGCCGATTTTGGGTTCAAATTTTAGGAAACTCTATGCTAGAGCTAAAATAAAAAAAGCGACTCATCCGTGATGGGTCGCTTTTTTATAAGAATTCAGCTGTCTTTAATTATCTAGCAGGAGTTACTTCTGCAGGATTTGGTGCAGGAGCAGTCGTCTCAGCTGTTTTTTTCTTGCAACAAGATTTTGCCTTTGCGCAAGACTTTTCATCCTTAGAAGCACAAGCCTTTGCATCTTTTTTGCAGCAAGCTTTTTTCTCGCCTTTGCTACACGCTTTTTTCTCTTCACCACAGGCTAGTGATATAGTAGCAGCAGTAAATATTACAGCTATAGTTAAAATTAATTTTTTCATTTGTTTATGATTTTGATGGTTAATTAAATACTAGTATTAAGATGCAAATTTAAATTAGATGTTTAATCCTTTGCAATTAAATAAACTTAAATTAAGAAGGAATAGTTCCAATGACGGTTTCCCCTCCGCGCACTTTTTGGTTAAGCTCAACGCTGATGCGGGTATCCAAGGGCAGAAACAAATCAATTCTAGAGCCAAACTTTATGAATCCAAACTCTTCTCCTCGCTCTATTTCATCACCTTCTTCGATATAATAAACGATTCTTCTAGCCAATTTTCCTGCTATTTGCCGAACAAGGACAGAAAATGATTCATTTTCAATTACCATACTCGTTCGCTCATTATCCGTGCTTGATTTAGGATGCCAAGCCACTAAATATTTACCTGGGTGGTATTTAAAATATTTAATCTCTCCGTCTATTGGACTTCTATTGACATGCACATTCGCGGGAGACATAAAAACTGACACTTGCTTGCGCATTTCATTGAAATACTCTGTTTCCATAACATCTTCTATAACAACCACTTTCCCATCAGCAGGGCATATTATGGCATCATCTCCCAAAGGTATGTAGCGCTTAGGGTTTCTAAAAAAGGAAATAATAAATACACAGATAATAATAGAGAATATACTTATAGCCAGAGCCCATTTATCCTTTGGATAGTACAAGTACCATATAGAGGTTGTGGCTAAGGCGAAAAAGAAAACAATAAATATAAGTCCGTATCCTTCTTTGTGGATCTTCACACTTTCAGTTTTTTGGTGGGCAAATTTAATAGAAACTAGCCAAAGTAGCGATTAAAAAGTTCATTTTTATTAGATTGTCAATTAGTTATGACGACGATTCCTTTATGACTGAGCTTATTAGCATTTTTAAACAAGGAACTATTCTATGAAACCTATATTTTTGTTTTATAGTATACAACAAGTTTTCACTAAATTCATTCAAATGAAGTACATTTTTTTATCACTTATGATTATAACAAGTTCCATGCATGCTCAGTTTCAAGAAGTGCCTAATGATATTCTAAAGGCGAAGATTCATACCTTGAAAAATGGGTTGAAAATATATATGACGGTAAACAAAACAGAACCTAAGATTCAAACCTATATTGCGGTGAAGGCGGGCTCTAAATTTGACCCAAGTGACAATACAGGTCTGGCGCATTATCTAGAACACCTTATGTTTAAGGGAACCCCAAACCTCGGGACTATGGGCTGGGAGAAGGAAAAAGTACTACTTAATCAAATTTCAGACCTCTACGAACAGCACAAATCAGAAAAAGATCCAGAAAAGAAGAGAGCAATATATAAAATCATCGATAGTGTAAGCTACGAAGCATCTAAGCAGGCTGTGCCCAATGAATACGATAAAATCGTGACATCCCTAGGTGCACAGAATACGAATGCCTATACTAGTACAGACCAGACCGTTTATCAAAATATTATACCAAGCAATGAACTGGAAAAATGGCTAAAGTTGGAAAGCGAGCGATTTAACCACCTGGTTATGAGACTATTTCATACAGAGTTGGAGGCAGTATATGAGGAATTTAATATCAGTCAGGACAATGACGGCCGCTGGGCTTATGCTAATTTATTAAAAGCACTATTGCCGAATCATCCATATGGCACGCAAACGACTATCGGAGAAGGGGAACATCTAAAAAACCCGTCCATGGTCAATATTCGCAAATACTTTGAAAAATATTATGTGCCCAACAATGTGGCAATTTGTCTTTCTGGTGATTTAGATCCAGAAAAAACAGTTGCATTGATTGAGCAATATTTCGGAGGATGGCAGCCAAAAAATATTGAGCCCTTCAAAATGTCGGAGCTACCAGCTATTGCTAAGCCTATTTCGATTGAAAATTTCGGTCCGCAAGAAGAGTTCTTGTACATCGGCTATAGAATACCTCCACCAAGTGACAAAGAGTCACTCAAGGCCACTGTAATTGATATGATTATGGCTAATGGTGTAGCTGGAATCATAGACCTTAATATAGTCCAAAAGCAACGCACGCTTTCAGCAAGTTCTTTCGTCAGTGGTATGCATGACATTGGAGTATATATGCTCAACGGAAAGCCGAAAGAAGGTCAGACCCTGGAAGAAGTCCGCGATATTTTGTTAGAGCAAATGGAAAAGTTTAAAAAGGGCGAATTCGAGGAATGGCTCATTCAAGCTGCGATTAACGATTTGGAACTGAAAACCATAAAGGGCTATGAAAGTAATGCCGCAAGAGCAGGAGCCTTTGTCGCCTCATTTACGGAAAACATACCTTGGGAAAATTATGTATCCCAGATTGCAGATATGCGAAAATTTACTAAACAAGAATTGATAGATTTTGCAAATAAATATTATAGAACGGACAACTATGCAGTATCTTATAAGAGAAAAGGAAAGTCGGATAATCCAAAGGTGGACAAACCTCAAATAACTCCGGTAGTAATGAATAGAGACAACAGCTCTGAATTTTATAAAAGTATTACTGGAACGAAAAGCCCAAATATTGAACCACTTTTCGTAGATTATAAAACAGCAATTAAGACACAGAAATTAAAAGGTGATTTAGAATTCAGTTATGTAAAGAATGATGAAAATAATTTTGCTAAGTTCTGTATTGTTTTGCCATTTGGCAAAGACCACTCCAAACTAATGGGACTTACCGCTTCGTATCTAAACTATCTAGGAACAGATAAATTGTCCAATGAGGAATTAAAGAAAGAGCTGTACAAAAATGGTTTGGAAATTTCAACGAGTGTGCAAAGAGAATATACCTATATAACCCTAGCTGGTCTTGAGCAAAATATGAAGGCGGGGATAGAGCTTTTGTATGCAAATCTAAAAACCACCAAGGTAGATGAAGACGCTTGGAAAAAATTGATTGAGAAGACGATCAAGGAAAGAGAGAATGCCAAAATCAATAAGGGTGCTTGTTTTCAGGCTTTGGTAAATTTCTCTAAGTATGGCCCACAAAATCCTTTTAACACTGTATTGACTAATGATGAATTGAAAGCTTTGATGCCACCGCAAATTGTTAACTATTTAAACAATCTAATTAAGTACAAGCATAGTATATTCTATTATGGAAAGGATGAGAAAAATGCGTTGAACAATTTACCTCGTTCATATTCTCTGCTAGATGCTACGTACATGGCGCCACCCTCCAAATTAGCCAGTTTTGAAATTCTAACGAATGACTTGGATAAAGTTTATTTTTATAACTATTCCAACATGGTTCAAGCGCAAATCATGTTTCTAAATAAGGCGGAACCTTTTACCAAAGCTAATATGCCATTTGCGAGTTTGTATAATGATTTCTTCGGTAGCGGACTTTCTTCCATCGTTTTCCAGGAATTGAGGGAGCAAAAGGCATTGGCGTATTCAGCCTATTCGCTCTATGCGCCACCAAGTGTTAAGGGAGAGCCTTACTTTTTACAATCTTTCATAGGTACTCAGGCCGATAAAATGGCTACAGCTGCTCAGGAGTTTAAAAAATTGAAAAGCAAAGCTCCGAATGTGGAGATTCAATTTAATAATGCGAGAGAAAGTGTCATTAAGCAAATTTCCTCCGATAGAATTGTACGAGATAATATCTATTGGTCACATCTTAATTTGAAACGCCTTTATATTGACTATGATTATAGAAAAGAAACTCTGGAATTGATTAAGAAAATGACTTTGGCAGATTTTTCTTTGAATTTCAATAATAAAATATCAAACAGAGTATACACTACTGCTATCATGGGAGATAAGACTAAACTTAAATTTGAAGATATCAAGAGTTTTGGTCATATGGAAGAGATTGATAGTAAGACTCTTTTTGGATTTTAAAATTGTCCTCTTAACTAATAGTTAAGAGGTGAAAGAAGTAAATATTAAATCAGAAATATGCTAAGCGTAGAAAAGAAAAATGAATTAGATAAAGTCGCACTGAACGTCAGAGAGCATATCGTGAATATGAGCACCAATGGGGGCTGCTTCACAGGAGCTTCACTTTCATGTGCGGATATTTTAGTTTATCTTTATCATGATTATCTCAATATTGGCCCACATAATTTTAAAGATGAGAATCGAGATTATTTGTTTTTGTCTAAGGGCCATGATGTTCCAGCGCTTTATGGTATGTTTGTAGAGAAAGGTTGGATGACCAGGGATAGATTAATTAATAATCACCTCAAATCAAATGATGATATTTACTGGCATCCAAATAGAAAAATAGATGGAATAGAGTTTCATTCTGGGTCATTAGGGCATCTACCTTCTGTAGCTTTAGGTGTAGCCTATGATTGTAAAATGAAAAAGCAATCGAATAAAATTATCTGTATCGTAGGCGACGGCGAATGTGATGAAGGTTCCGTGTGGGAAGCTATGCTAGTAGCGAGTGCTAAGAAAATGAACAATCTCACCATAGTCGTAGATCGAAATCACTTTCAGGCAAATGTAGCTACGGAAGATTTGATTCCTCTCGAGCCTTTTGCAGATAAATTTATCGCTTTCGGCGCTGAGGTAAGACGAATTGATGGACATGATTTTGATGCACTGCATGAAACTTTCAGCCAACTCCCTTTTCATAGTGAAAAACCAAGCGTTATCATCTGCGATACTGTTAGAGGTAAAGGACTTCCCTCCATCGAAGCCAGAGCAGACCGCTGGTTCTGCAATTTCAATTCAGACGAAGTAGAATCTTTATTGAAAGAACTTCATGGAGATGCTACGACAGAATTAGTATCGGAGACATTGGTGGTGAGGTAATTTTCATTAATTAATCTGCTCTTACCTCCATACAAAATTTGTTGTAAGTTCATTTTCCATGTAGAAGTAAACACCACATCTCTGTGCTCAAACCAATAGTATGCGGCGATGGTATCCTTTTTATTAGTTATTAAAGCGAGATTAACTTTTTCCATTTTACCTCGTACGATTTTTTCTGTAATTTTTTTATCAAGTATGGCAAAACCGTCCCCTGTCCAACAAATTAGAGGGTTGTGATATTTGGCTTTAATATAAATAAGTTTGTTATCTGTAAATATTTTATAAACATCGGGTTCGACCCATTTTCCATTTGCAATTGGGTATCTCTTTTCTAAACCATTTAAAACATATTCAGTTTTGTTCTGATTTCGTTTAACTGAATATCCAATACAAACTAAGAATATGCTCACAGCAGCAATAATGATTATAGAAGATGGAGATATATCGTCGGACTTTATAGATTTGACATCCAGAATTACTGGCTTGCAATACCTCACAAGAAAATATAAGGGAAGTATCTGATATAATAAAAAACAAACTATGCCTATCAAATAATGAATAGTTCCAGCCTGTGTGTTTTTTAGAAGAATGAGTAAAATTATTCTAAAGTAATTGGAAAATATATTGAGAAAAAAACAGACAACAATTAATAGAAAGTAGAACCAATATTTGTAGAACAGGTTTTCGATTTTTTCCTTAAGGGTAATTAGAATTAGTAAAACAAGAAATCCTGTTTTAAACATATGGAGTCCCATGCAACTACTGTCAATTGTTATCCATTGAGAACCTTGTTTGAAATGTACTCCAGATATATCCGATAAGTTCAAAAGGTCTTTAAGCGTCCAATAAGAAAGCTGAGTTAAATACTGTTTAATATTAGGAGTATAAACCGACATTATTTTGTCGAATATGGGGGAGTAAAAAATCAAAATGAATAGTACTAACCAATTTAGTTTACGGTACAGAAAATATTGAAAATAGATAATGAATAATACAAGGGAAGTTAAAAACAAAGATTTTGCATCAAGTCTTACTGAGAGAAAAGAAAAAATAAGGATAAGTCCTAACAGTAAACTATGTGGAATCTTAGAGTGGTAACTACGCCCATGTATAAAGCTGATTAATATGCAGATACTTAAACCGAAAAAATTATCATTCATAGAAACCAGGACTATTTCAAAATGAAGTAGAAATGGAAAAAGTATAAGAAGAGAGGCAATAAATTCCAATCTGCTCAATGGTCTAATTGCTGGTGTGCTGAAAAAACTCAATTTATTTAGTAAGTAATCTTCGTTTATAAATGTAAAATGTGCATACAATTCCTAGCAATAATAATGCCCATTCATGCGGTTCAGGAACAGCACCTGCATTTTTCATAGAGGCATTGCCTAAGGTATTTTCATTTTTTTGGATACCATGCTTTTTGTAATCTTCATCCGTTTCTAATACTACTAAGGAGCTTATAGGAGTCACAATATTGGCGTCTTCAGCTAGCTGAAGACTGGCATAGTTTTCGGCGTTAGTGTCAGCCGCATTGCCTACGAAATCATTGAGAACTTGTCTGTAAGCAAACATTCTATAAATATGGTCTGAGCCATTTGATTTGGTATTATTATTTAGCACAGATTCCTTTCTTATACCTACTTTCGATGTCTCTATATAAGATAAATTAGCATCTTCTATGACTAGTGGATAACGCTGATGCAGAATAATATGGATTGCTTTATCCATATCCGTTTGATGATATTTCACATATTTTTGTTCGCTCAAAGTCTGCCAATAAGGTGTGATCTCGCTACCAATGTTTAATGCATATAGTGTGTGCTTTTGTTTGTACTTTGTCAAACTATCATAAAACGGACTTTCTTTCAATTCCTCAAAATTGGCAGAATTATTCCCCATTTTAGTTAGAATAAAACCTTCTTTTGATATTTTGTGTAAAGGAATCAGACTATAATTGTATTTTATATTTTCTTTAATTATATTCTTGAGATTTGATTTTTCGATTCGGACTTGCTCTCCATTTATAAAAGTATAGCAAGAAAATTTAGGGTCTAACTGTCCAAGAATTTTTTTAATTTCAGTCTCTTCCCAGTTCGAGTTTAGATCGAAATAAACCTCACTCAAGTCAGTTTGTGCAGTATCGTATATTGGATTGATTACAGTGTAGTTAAACCCTTTCCATTGAAAGTGAATAGGAGTAAGAGTAGCCCGTGGTAGAGATGCATTCCATTTAGTATATCCTTGGGAAGAACGTATTAATTGATTCGCTTCAGTATCAAATTTTGATGAAGTGGAAACTTTCTCAAGACTTTTGGAACGCACACGAGAGATTATCTTAGCTTCAGCCATAGACGGACCCTTTATAGAGATGTTATCATATTTCATCTGATTATTCTCCATAGAAAAAGGAGAAGTGATTCCTAACTTAAATTGTCTTGGCATTTCTTTCGTTACAGGGAATATTCTACAAACAATTCTATTTCCTTCGCGCCATTGAAGCAGAGATGGATCTCTGGCTTCCACACCTACTATTTGATCATACGCTTTTTTAGCTTTCGATTTTGAAGTCAATACACCTTTTCTTTCTACACCATTCACCCACAGAGAGAGGGAGGTAGCTACGGCTCCTTCAGGCAGTTGAAAAGAGTAAATGGCTTCGCCTTGACCCCATTTTGAATTATTGGCTATATCCATAGTTAATTCTGTGTACGCTAGCCTCTCTTTTTCAAAAAGATATACATCTTCTTTAATTGCTTTAGTTTCTAAGTTATCACCACTCCACAATTGATGTTCTGTTTGACTTCTATTGTCAAAATTGGCCTCTAAAATTTTAATTCTATCATCTTTTGATATGCTGGGGTCTTTGGTCAAACTGAAACAGGTGAGAATAAATGGGTCGTGTATTTTTCTCTCGTTGTATTGTTTAGAACTACCAAAATCAAATCTGGACATAGTCCAAAATTCGTCAATGCTATTATAAACGAGTCCTTTCTTTAAAAGAATCTCATTGATGAAATTAGGTTTGACCCTTTGAGATATTTGAACCCAGTCAAGTAATTCTTCATTGGATTCAAATTGAAAAATAGTTTTAGAATTAACTAGTTTAGTACTCTCCATATTCAATAAAATAGTAAATACACCTATGAGTAGAAGCACAGATCCAATGCCAGAAAAGAAGTAATACCAATTTATCTTTTCAGTATTTAACTTGGATATTAATGTACTTATATGTAATATGCTTATCAATAAAGGAGCGAATCCGTGTAGCCCTAATCCTAAAAGAATTATAACAAGAGCTGAGATGGGGATTAAAGGGATTAAGTAAACTGTAAAGTAAATTACTAAAAGAAAGGAAACGCCATTGAGGTAAAATGCCAATTTTTGGTGTTTTTCTTTTTGATGATATATCCAGTAACTACTTATAAAAAATATTGCTAATAAAATATAAACCCAATATGTTGTATTTTCGAATACATCAAAAAGTAGGTTGAGACTAAAACAACTGATCGTCCATAAACTATATAGTAAAGGAAGTCCTAAGCTATCAATTTTTTTATGTCGAAATAAGTTTGCTAGACATGTAATACTATATACTGTACATAGAATTACATTGATAAAAACGATACTTAAGGCATCATCCGATATCCATTCCATTTGATGACCAGTGAGTAAGACGAAAAATGTAATACCAGCAATTAGATTGGCAATTACCCCAAATTTTCTAGTAAAGTTCATAAGAAAGCAAGATTAGTAGCTAAAGTATAATGTTTTAATAAGACAAATATAACTCTCATGCGCAGTAGTTTAGTATTTTTAATTTTGTTAAAGACTATTAGAATAATGGTCTCACTTTAAATTAACCTTTAGTATTTTTGTAAAAAAGAAATATTTACACAAGAATTGATTAATAGTATTCGCTTATGAAAGTTCTTATTGAGATACCAGAAAATGAAATAATTTCTCTTATGGAGTGGTCACAAGAGCATGATTCTGAGGTATTGATGAAATCATCAGAGGAATTGTCCAGTGAATATTTAAGTGAATTGCTAGAAAGAACAAAAACTCCTTTAGACCAGTGCAGAAACGCGCATGAGCGTTTAGCGGAGATAGAAAAGGACTATGGAGTTTGAAATCAAGATTGAAGATAGGGCAGATAGAGAAATGTTAGAAGCTATTAATTATTATGCTTCTTTAAATGTATCTGGTTTGGTTGAGAGGTTTTTAAGAGACTATAGAAGAACTCTAAATCAATTACAAACTAGCCCATATTTCCCTGTAAAGATAGATACTATTAGGGTTATTCCTTTTAAGGTTTTTCCCTATGTTTTATTTTTTAAAATATTTGAATCAAAAGGAATAATACTAATTGTTTCTGTGTTCAATACCTTTCAAGACCCGACAAAGTATCCTGCCTGATATAATTTAGGTAGAGGTAGTCAAAAATTATATCAAATTCTATATTAACACTTAAAATGTCCTTCTTCTCCCTCATACATACTTCCCCTTCTTCCCACGCTCGTGCGGGATCTATAGCTACGGCGCATGGAGAGATTCAGACGCCGATTTTTATGCCTGTGGGCACTCAAGCAGCTGTCAAAGCAGTACATTTTTCTGAATTGAAGAATGATATTAAAGCAGACATAATACTTGGAAATACCTACCATCTTTATCTTAGGCCTGGTATAGAGGTTTTAAAAAATGGAGGAGGACTGCAAAAGTTTACTGGGTGGAATCGACCTATGTTAACAGATAGTGGAGGTTTTCAAGTATATTCATTAGCACATCGAAGAAAAATAACGGAAGATGGCGTAAAATTTGCCTCGCATATAGATGGTTCCTATCATCTCTTCACACCAGAGAATGTGATGGATATTCAGCGAGCGATTGGGGCAGATATCATTATGGCATTCGACGAATGCACACCATATCCGTGCGAGTATAACTATGCTAAGAATTCATTAGGACTGACACATAGATGGCTAGATCGATGTATTGAGCAATTTGAAAAATCAGAAGGACTCTACGGATATCCGCAACATTTGTTTCCCATAGTACAAGGCTCAGTTTATAAAGATTTGAGAATAGAATCTGCCAAGTATATAGCAGATAAGGGCGCTTTTGGCAATGCTATAGGCGGGCTCGCCGTAGGCGAGCCCGCAGAGGAGATGTACGAAATGATTGAAATAGTCAATGATATTCTCCCTCAAAATGCACCAAGATATTTGATGGGGGTAGGTACACCTGAAAATATTCTCGAAGCTATAGATAGAGGGATAGATATGTTTGACTGTGTGATGCCTACGCGCAATGCAAGACACGGCTACCTATTTACACATCAAGGTATTTTGCATGCAAAGTCTAAGAAGTGGGAATTTGATTTATCGCCAATAGATGAGTTGTCAGGAAATGAACTTCTTCGAACAACTAGCAAATCCTATCTCCGTCATCTATTCAAGTGTGAAGAAATACTCGCTATGCAAATAGCTTCGATTAATAACTTAAGTTTTTATTTAGAACTAGTCAGAGAAGCTAGGCAGCATATTATTGAAGGTGATTTTTCTTCTTGGAAAAAGGAGAAGATAAAATCTATAAGTTGTAAGCTTTAAATTTGAGAGTATTGCAGCAGTATGGAGAATAAGTTGACGTTAAAAATTGACCACACTACTTTGTATAACAGTCTAAGATATACCTTATTTTTAACAATTATGGGAGGGATTGTTATAACTGTTATAGGGAGTAGTGTTTCAGCTAAAATTTTTGCAATTGTTTTTTGGATTACAATTTTTCATGTTCCAACTATAATTGTATTAGCAGGTTATTTATCTTCAAATTTTAGACAAACGATTGAACTGAATAGAGACTATTTAGTATTTAAATCGTCTGGTAAAGAGACCAAGTATCTATATTCAGAAATAAGGCAAATGATAATATACAGACAAGATGAGAAGACAATTGAGCGTATGAAATATGATAGCCTTCTCGATTTTTACTTTGTGAAACTGAAGTTAAACGATTCTAAAGAAATTTTAATAACTTCTTTAATGATAAAAAATTATAGCACTTTTATTGAATTTTTCAATGAAGTTGAAAAAACACAAATTCAAAATGGTGTTATGCATATTTGGCGGGATTAACAAAAGAATTTAAAGTATTTAAGTTTGGCTGCATTAGGCTTTTTTCAAAGCAAAGTATTAATTATTGCGGGAGATTTTTCTTCGTGGAAAAAGGAAAAAATAATTATTAGTGCACCTCTTCTATCTGAAAAGTTTCTCCATGAAAATTGTAACTATCACCAGCCTTTTTACCTAACATTTCTTTAAATATTGGTGCAGATGGTGAAATCGCTTCTATCGTTTCTCCCTCAAATTGAAAGGGTCTTTTAGGACTAGCGATTACCAATCTTTTGCCATTGATTTTAACTATCGAACCAGGTTTTACGGTATCTGTAGGAGCGAAATTTATTTCTTCTAGATGCTGAATGGTATCCATATGTCCTGAAACTCTCGCTTCTAGGTCGTGCCCGAAGTACGAGCTGGCGTCATTCTGCGCCAAGTCATCTAGGTCCTTTACCGTGTCATGATCAAGACTATTCTCTACCCGATAATCTTGTAAATCTTTGCGAGCTTCTTCCAGTAGAATTTTCTCTTCAGCTATTAAAAATTGTTTCAATTTGATCTTATCCATATGAATTAATACTTTTTTATCTTAACCCCAAATTAATCATTAGAAGCAACTATGTTCCGAACTATATGATTTAGTTGGGGTTAATGCGAATTTTGGGTTAAATATATTTACCTCAAATGTACAAAAACAATTCGATAATGAGCAAAAAAAATGCCCCACGTTTTGTGGGGCATTTTTAATTAGGATTTAAAATTTATTCCATGATAAACTTCAAACTAGTGGAAGTTTTTTCACCCTGAAGAAGAATGAAATACGTTCCAGATGTCAACCCTAGTGGGACTAAATCGATAGCGTTTTCAGTCTTTTTAATCACAGATTCGAATCTATTCTTACCTGTCATATCATAAATGAAATAATTCATGTTTTCTTTATGGTTATTCACTTGAATTTTATTAGCATATTTAAAGACCTCAAACTTATCTGAACTAGATACAATCGAAGAAGAACCCGGATATACCTGCACTGCATAAATACAATTTTGATTGCCAATCTGAATGTTAAAGTTTGCCCATCCATTTGATGTTGTTGTGCCGCTTAAGTTGTATCTCAAAACGCCATCACCAAAGTTTAATACCCCACTGGCAGACTGGGCAGCAAGACCAGTAATACCAGCAGATTGAATAGCTTGAGCGCTAACTGGACCACCATTTCCACCTTGATAAGGTATAGTAAAGAATACACCAGGATTTAATGTGCCAACTAAAACGGAGGTACTTAATTGTCCTTTGTCACAGCTTATATTCATAACTTGCCCTGTTGAAGATCTTACTGGAATCGAGAATGAACACATCTTGCCGCCTATATTTAGCGCAAAGCTAGCAGTACCCTCGGCAGAAGGAGTGCCTGTTATCGAGTAGGATACTAGACCAAATCCAAGTGCGAATTGACCAGAATTCAAGGTGGCAGTCAAACCTGTAACACCTGTTGAAGGAGTTGTTTGGCCAAAATGATAGCCTCTATTTCCTCCATCGTATGGTATCGTAAAAGATGTGCCATTGCTTGCAGTTCCTTGGATTAAAAAGCCAGAGATTTTCCCATCTGTACAGCTCAAAGAATTTATTGTACCAACTAATAGTGGTTTCACAGGAATAACATAGTTACATATTTTGCCAGCAATATTAATTGCAAACTCTGCATTGCCTGAATTAGTTGGGGTACCAGTGATGGTTAGTATGATATTCCCATTACCAGTGGCTAAAACGCCGGCATTAGCGGCGGCAGTGAGTCCAGTGACACCTGTGGAAGCAATATTAATAGCATTGTATGATCCTCCATTAGCACCTAAGTAAGGAACCTTTAACGAAACTCCCGCTAGAGGAATTTGAGCCATTATATCCTCGGTCTTGCTTAGCTTCAAGCTATCACATTGCAGGGTGGCTATTGTTCCAACTGGTTGTATTACATTATAAGAGAAATCACAGGATTTACCTCCGATTAAAACATTAAATAGAGCAGTGCCTGCAGTGGTGGGTGTACCAGAAACATTAAATAATAAATTGCCATTCCCATCTTTCAAGGTATCTGCAGTAATACTTGCGGTAAGTCCTGCGACTCCTGTTGAATTTATCGATTGAGCAGAGAATAATCCCCTATTGCCTTGAGTATAAGGAATGGTGAAAGAAATACCAGTCGCAACTTCTCCTCTCACTAAAGTTCCTGTTCTCACGCCATTTCCACAATCGAGTTGACCGCCAATTCTAGCATTAGGCAAACCGACCTGAATAGTGTGAATACATGTTTTACCATCTATAGTGAATGAGAAACTAGCTACACCTCCTTTGTCTGGAGTACCAGTTACTGTAAACATAACACTATCTGAACCTACAACAAAGGTATCAGCAGGTGTTTGGGCTGTGAGGCCTAGCACTCCCGTGGAGTTTATATTACTAATAGCAGAATACAGCCCTCCATTTCCTCCTGTATAGGGTACTTTGAAAGATACACCGCTTGCTGCCTGCTCACCTTTTAAGGTTCCACTTGTCATTATTTGACCACATACCAATGCAGAAATAGTTCCTTGTTGCAATCTAACAGGGATAGAATAACTACACGATTTACCACCGAGATTCAAAGCAAAGCTTGCACTTCCTGCGCCTGTTGGTATGCCAGTAACGGTATACGTGAGATTACCATTTCCTGTAGCGAACAAAGCTGAAGGTGTATTAGCCGATAAACCTAAGGCTCCAGTTGAACTTACAGTTTGACCTGCGTGGGAACCATTATTTCCGCCAGTATATGGAATAGAGAAGGAAACCCCATTGGCTGCTACTGTCGCAGTTAAAGTGCCAATGGTAGTGCCATTTGGACAATTTAAGGCTGAAATAACACCAATAGCAGGAGATACAGTGATCGAATATAAACAAGATTTACCTCCTATATTGAGGAAGAAGTCCGCTGTTCCAAAAGTTGATGGTGTTCCTGTTACGAAATAAGTTAAATTTCCGCTACCTGTTGCAAAATTCCCTGAGGATAGAGTAGCAGTTAGACCTGTGACACCTGTAGAATTAATAGTTTGACCACTATGTGTGCCCCCATTGCCTCCAGTATATGGAACATCAAATGAGACGCCGCTGGCTAGGTTAGCAGCTGTTAAAGTACCTGTAGTGGCAGCAGACCCACAATTAATAGAACCAATGGCTCCTGGCCCAACATTAATAGTATATGTACAGTTTTTTCCTCCTATGTTGACCGCAAAATTTGCATTACCAACTGCGCTCGGAGTTCCTGTCACATTATAGGTCACATCACCACTGCCATTGGCAAAGCTATTAGAAGATAAAACTGCTGTAAGTCCTGTGATATTGGTTGAATTAATCGTTTGTCCGGTATGAAATCCACCGTTTCCTCCAGAATAAGGAACTTTAAAGGACAATCCACTGGCAGCAGCTCCTGCAGCAGCAGTACCTGTGGTCGTTCCTGACGCACAGTCAATAGCACCAATCAAACCTGAATTTACTGTAATTGAAAACGCACATGTCTGCCCACCTCTTGAAACTGAAAAGTCTGCTGAACCAGCTGCCGCAGGTGTCCCAGTCACTGTGTAGGTGATTGTCCCAGCCCCAGAAGCAAATAATCCTGCTTGAATAATCGCCTTCAAACCAGTCACTGTAGTCGAAAATATAGTGTCTGCATTATATGTTCCAGCATTCCCTCCAGTATATGGTATAGTAAATGAAACCCCGTTAGCAGCTACGCCATTGGATAAAGTACCACTGACACTGCCACCTGCACAGTTAAGAACAGTGACTACGCCAACTGGTGGAAGGACATTTGCTACATAGTTGCAATTGCGTCCGCCAATATTAAGAGCAAAGGTTGCATTCCCTGTACCTGAAGGTGTTCCAGAAATAGAATAGGTTACGCTATCGTTTCCTGTTTTGAAACTACCAGCGTTAAGAGTAGCAGTCAAGCCAGTTACTCCTGTTGAGCTAACTATTTGACCACTATGTGCTCCACCATTACCACCAGTATATGGTATTTTGAAAGAATCAGTGACTTGAGTAGCTGAACCATTCATCAGTATGCCTAATAATTTACCATTTGCACAATTTAAGGCAGTAATTGTTCCAACCACGGCGTTGACCGTAGCAGGGTATAAACAGTTTCTGCCACCTATATTTAAAGCAAAATTTGCAGCACCAACCCCAACTGGAGTTCCGCTTACAGTATAAGTCACGCTATCAGATCCATTCGCAAAATTCCCTGCAGCCAAGGTAGCTGTGAGACCAGTGACCCCCGTGGATGTGACGGATTGCCCAGTATGTGTACCAGTATTTCCTCCTGTGTAGGGCACTTTAAATGAAACTCCACTGGCAGCTTGACCGTTTGTTAAGCTGCCTATAGTTCTGCCATTGTTGCAATCTAAAGAGGTGATTGAACCCGCTGGCGCAGTCACTGCGACGCTAACTGTACAGTTCTTTAGACCTATATTTAAGGCAAAGTTAGCAGTACCAGGACCAGAAGCCGTCCCAGTTATTGTATAGGTCAATGAATCATTGCCATTTATAAAATTCCCCGCAGTGAGAGTAGCGGTCAATCCAGTAACTCCAGTAGATGTGACTACCTGTCCGAAATGTGCACCACCATTTCCACCAGTGTACGGCACTCTGATTGAAACACCAGAGGCAGGTGTCCCAGAAGTTAAATTACCTACCAATCTTCTGTTTGCGCAAACTAAAGTGGTAACTATTCCTAAAACATTAAAACTCTCTGATCTAGGAGATGAAGAAAAGGCATCGCCAGCATTTGAACCAGTTCCATTTACAGCATTGACGACAGATTGCAGTGTTATCGAATTTTGTCCTGTTGGGGCTTTCCATGTAGCTTCTACGATGTATTTACCTGAGGCAGGACTTACCATCGCACTGTTCGTCAGCATTTGTGCACCTGAACTGAGGCCTGTGCTTGTTGGAAAAGGAGTTTGAAATGAACCTACTACAGCACTTGAGGTATTGATGCCTCTTAGTTGAAATCCAAAGTTAGGATATGTCCCAGTACCAGAAGTATTGGAAGCTACCATACGTATTTTATAATTAGAATCTGGATAGAAACCAGTCATCACTGCCCCTGTAGTTGGGTGCATTAATATTATGGAATCTACAGTGGTACTGGATGACGATGTATGACAACCGGCATTGGCACATGTATTCCAGCCTTTTACATTAGCTACTGCTACATTGTCAGAGTTATTGGTGAAAGTATAGAATATTACTATGGATAATAATAGACCAAAGGCAAACTTTTTTCTCATGAGAGTTAATTTAGTAATTTTTTAGAATGACAAATATACATTAAAATTATAAATCGACAAATTTTCAGCATTCTGGACTAAATTCAAAAACTCATTCTTACCTCTTGAGTATTAAAGTAGTTTGCTTGATTTGTTTTGCACATTAATTTGCGGGTTTTCCACAGGTTTTGCCCATTAATTGAATGGTGAAAGGATAGTTTTTTATAACAAAAATTTAAGTAATTATTGCCTATATTTGTAGCTTGCAAAATTGAATTTAGTGAATCAAGGAATGAGTGAAAATTTAGAACAAACGAGCAATAATTACGGTGCGGAGAGCATCCAGACATTAAAAGGATTAGAAGCGGTAAGAATGCGTCCCGGCATGTATGTCGGCGGCACGGATTCTAGAGCCTTACACCATTTGGTCAATGAGGTTTTAGACAACTCAATTGATGAGGCCTTAGCAGGCTACTGTACGGAGGTCACTACCACGATATTGGAAAGTGGTTCCATGTCTATTAAGGATAATGGCCGAGGTATTCCTACAGGTATTCAAAAAGATACAGGTCGCAGTGCTTTAGAACTTGTGATGACTGAATTACATGCTGGTGGAAAATTTGATAAAAATTCTTACAAGGTATCGGGGGGACTCAATGGTGTTGGGGTGTCGTGTGTGAATGCACTTTCTTCTCATTTGAAAGCGGTGGTGCACAGAGAGGGTAAAATTTTCGAACAAGAGTATAGCGAAGGCAAACCACTATTCGATGTACGTGAGATTGGCGTATCAACTGAAACTGGCACAGAGGTTATATTTCAGCCAGATGCCACTATTTTTGATACGGTAGAGTTTCGTTTTGAATTTTTGGCCAATAGAATGAAAGAATTGAGCTTCCTAAATAAAGGAGTCAAGCTCATACTCGTTGATGAAAGAATCAAAGATGCAGATGGCGAAGCCAAGAGGGAAGTTTATTTCAGCGAAAATGGATTGATAGATTTCGTGAATTATCTAGATCAGTCGCGTACATCCATTTTGCCAAAACCTATTTTTATTGTAGGTGAGTCAGAAGGAGTCGTGGTAGAAGTTTCTTTTCAATACAACACAAGTTATACGGAAAATATATTTTCGTTTGCTAATAATATTCAAACCATCATGGGTGGAACCCATGTTAATGGTTTCAAGCGAGCTATTGCTAAATGCTTGAAGGATTATGGAGATAAGAATGGAATCTTTGCTAAGATGAAAGTTTCTCTATCAGCAGAAGATTTCAGAGAGGGATTGACGGCCATTGTTTCAGTCAAAGTTCCTAATCCACAGTTTCGGTCACAAACCAAAGACGAACTGAGCAATGCAGAAGTCACCAGTGTGGTGTCGCAAGCGGTTACGGGAGTCCTTGAATATTTCTTAGAGGAAAATCCTAAAGAATCGCGAATCATTCTTGAAAAAGTTATGATTGCGTGTAATGCACGACATGCGGCTAAGAAGGCGAGAGAAATGGTGCAGCGAAAAACAGTTTTGACAGGCTCAGGACTGCCCGGAAAGTTGGCGGATTGCTCTGAAAAAGATCCTGGTTTGAGTGAAATATTCCTGGTCGAAGGGGACTCTGCAGGGGGTACTGCTAAGACAGGCAGGGATAGAAAGTTCCAAGCTATTATGCCTCTGAGAGGTAAAATACTCAATGTAGAGAAGGCTTTGGAGCATAAGATTTATGAAAATGAAGAAATACGAAATATTTTTACAGCATTAGGTGTCAGCATTGGGACGGAGAATGACCAGAAAATGCTCAACATTGAAAAATTAAGATATCACAAAATAGTCATCATGTGCGACGCCGACGTGGATGGTTCGCATATTACTACTTTGATTTTGACTTTCTTTTTCCGATTTATGCGACCACTAGTCGAGAACGGCTATGTCTATGTGGCATCACCTCCACTTTATCAAGTGAAAAAAGGTAAGAAAGCACAGTATTGCTGGAATGATAAGCAAAGAGACGAAGCCATTAAAGAATTAGGTGGAGAATCAGGCGGCGGGGTCATTGTGCAGCGCTACAAAGGTTTGGGAGAGATGAACCCAGAGCAGCTTTGGGAAACAACCTTAGATCCTGAACGACGAATTCTCAAAAAAATCACATTGGAAAATCCATTAGAAGCAGATCATGTATTCTCCATGCTCATGGGTGACGAGGTCCCACCGCGCCGTGAATTCATCGAACAGAATGCTATCTATGCCAAAATTGATGTGTAATTATTGCGTAACATCATCTAATTTATAACAATTTAATAAACTACATAACCCTCGAATGAATATTGTAATTATGGTCGCACAGCTTCTATTGTCCTTGACAATACTAGTTTTCGTGCATGAGCTTGGACATTTCCTCGCCGCTAAATTTTTTAAAACAAAAGTAGAACGATTCTATCTTTTTTTTGACTTCTTATTTCCAATGCCTCATGTTTTAAACTTCGCATTATGGAAAAAGAAAATAGGGGAAACCGAATATGGTTTCGGCTGGTTTCCTCTCGGAGGCTATGTGTCGATAGCCGGCATGGTCGATGAGACACAAGATGCTAACCAATTAGCTTCAGAGCCCCAGCCATGGGAGTATAGAAGCAAACGAAGTTATCAAAAAATGATTATCATTTTAGGTGGGATTATTTTCAACTTGATTTTTGCTGTGATGATTTTTGCCGCTGTATTAAAGATTTATAATAAGGAGTATTTGCCAGCCGAACAACTTAGAAATGGAGGTGTTATGGTAGGTGATTTAGCCAAGTCTCTAGGATTTCAAAATGGAGATGTGATTTTGAAAGTGAATGGAGAAACTCCTGAACGATTTGATGACCTAGTTCCTTTGAATATATTGTTCGGCGGAGAGTATGAAATTTTGCGCAAAGTGAATGGTGCTGAAACTGAACAAAAAATATCTATCCCTTCAGATTTCTATAAAAAATTCGAAAAAAATCTTTTCTATCCTTTTTATCACACGGTATCTGTAGAAAATGTTGTTTCGGGCTCAGCAGCGGATAAGGCTGGTTTGAAAATGGGAGATAAAATTATTTCTGCAAAGAATTTAAGTGTTGCTCACTTTGATGAGTTTAGACAAATACTGGATTCAAGTAAAAGTCAAACTATAGGATTAGATGTTTTACGCGGCAAAGATACTGCTCATTTAACCGTTAACGTAAGTGAATCCGGTAAGATAGGTTTCAATCCAGGCTTTCAGTTAGCAGATAGTAAATATAAGATGAAGGAGTACGGACTATTTCAATCTTTAAAATACGGAGCAAGTGAATGTGTCAAATTATTTACACTCCAAATTGTTAATGTTGCAAAGATTTTCAAAGGGGAAATAAAAGCCAAAGATAGCGTCGGTGGACCAATTGCAATAGCAAAAGGATTTGGAGTGGAGTGGAACTGGCATAGATTTTGGTTGTTTACTGCCATGATTTCTGTTGCTCTGGCATTTGCCAACTTGCTTCCTATTCCAGGTTTGGATGGAGGACATGCAGTTATTATAATTATTGAAGCCATTACCAGAAAGCCAGTTAATCCGAAGGTATTGCAGATATTGCAATCTATAGGAACCTATATGATTCTAGCCTTAATGGTTTATGTGTTTTATAATGACTTAACTAGAAAATAAATTTTTAAAATTATTCCAATGAAATTAGAAGAAGTAAAATACGCACGCCCCGATATAGTGGGCTTTGAGAATGCAGTCAAAGATGCTTTAGGTGCAATGCAGAATATGACTGATTATACAGAATTTAAAAAGCATTTTTTAGCGGTCAATAAATTGTCTAAAGAATTTATGGGTGCCTACACGATTGTGAGTGTTCGCTACAGCCAGAATACGGCGGATAAATTCTATGAAGAGGAGCAAAACTTTTTTGATGAAGTATTACCTCGTTTCCAAAAAGTTTCGACAGACTTTACCAATATGCTCCTAGATTCTCAGCATAGAGCGCAGTTGAGTTCGGAATATGGCTCACAGTTTTTAGATTTGGCTGAATTGTCTCGTAAGACAATTTCAGAAGAAGTGATGCCTTTGCTTCAAAAAGAGAATGTATTGGTTTCAGAATATCAAAAATTGACTTCTCAAATCAAAATTGAATTTGAAGGTAAGACCTATAATACGAGTGGCATGGCTCCATTGATGGAGAATACGAATCGAGATTATAGAAAAGGAGCTTCAAAAGCACTTTACTCTGAAATGCTCAAGAATCAACCAGAGTTGGATAGAATCTACGATGAGTTGGTAAAGGTTCGTTCCGAAATCAGTTCAAAATTGGGATATAAAACATTTACTCAGCTAGGCTATGACCGCATGGGTAGAACTTGTTATGGACCTGATGAAACGGCAAAATACAGAGAATTTGTATTGAAATACATAACGCCAAGAGCGAATGAGTTAAAGACTAAAATTGCTAAGACATTAGGAATTGAAACACCTTATCAATACGATGGTTTATTATTTCCTGATGGCAATCCTACACCAAAGACCTCCCCAGAGCAGATGATATCGGATGCACAGGTCATGTATAATGAATTGTCTAAAGAAACGGGGGAGTTCTTCAACATGATGCAGGAGAAGGGTATGCTAGACCTTTTGAATAGAGAAAATAAATCTCCAGGAGGATATTGTACCTATGTGGATGCTGTAAAGTCTCCTTTTATATTCTCAAATTTTAATGGCACTTCACATGATGTGGATGTATTGACTCATGAGGCTGGCCATGCGTTTCAGTGCTATTGCTCCATGCACTTTGAGCTAGGCGAGTATTATTTCCCTACTTCAGAATCTGCGGAAATTCACTCGATGAGTATGGAATTTTTCGCTTGGAATTGGGTAGATAAATTTTTCCTTCAAGATACGGAGAAGTATAAGCTTGGTCATTTGATGAAGTCTTTTTTATTCCTTCCTTATGGTGTTACTGTAGATGAATTCCAACATAGAGTTTATGAAAATCCTACGATGACCCCTGAGGAAAGAAGAAAAGTCTGGTTAGAAATTCAAGGGAAATATATGCCTTGGGTGAAGTATGACGATGCTCCTTTCTTGGAGAATGGAGGTAGATGGCAAAATCAAGGACATTTATTCTTCTCTCCGTTTTATTATATAGATTATACCCTGGCTCAGCTATGTGCCTTTCAGTTTTATAAGAAAATGAATGAGGACTTCAAAGGAGCATGGAAAGATTATTATGATTTATGCTGTGCTGGAGGAAGTAAAAACTTCTTGGAATTATTGCCGATAGCTAAACTGAGCTCACCCTTCGAGGAAAGTGGTTTCAAAGCTACCGCAGATTTTGTGTTCTCGGAGATTGACACGATGTTTTCACAATTTAATAATAAAGCACAAGCTTAATATTCATGGAACTTGTCTTTTTAATCATTACATTCGCAAATAAAATTATTCAATAACAACTAAAAATCAAAAAATCATGGGACTATTTTCATTCATTAAAGATGCAGGAACTAAATTATTCGGAGGTGGTGATACTGCCGAAGAACAAGCAGCAAAAGCCACCGCAGAGATCAAAAAATTTCAACTATCAGAAACTGTTTCTGCTATAGTAGAGGGAGATCAAATCACCTTAACAGGAGAGTGTCCGACTCTTTTGGCTAAACAAAAAGTGCTAACCATAGCGGGGAACATAGCTGGTATAGCTAAAGTTGTTGACAATATGACTGTAGCTGAGCCCGCTGGAGAATTGTCCGACTCTAACTTTTACGATGTAAAACCAGGAGATAATCTTTCTAAAATTTCTAAGGAAGTTTATGGCGACCCAAATAAATACCCTACAATTTTCGAGGCCAATAAGCCAATGCTTACTCACCCTGATAAAATTTACCCTGGACAGAAATTAGTTATTCCTGCTTTAGGATAAAAAAACAAATTATAAACTAATCATATGAAAGCACTTCCAACTAGGGAGTGCTTTTTTGTTTGGCAGTGGTATTATCCTTGACTTCACCATAAATTCTAATTAGACTTATGGGATTTTTCTGGTCATTGGAATAAACCGTAATCGTTTTAGAAAACGAGCCAATATTATGTGTGTTATAGCGAATCTTTATGGTAGATTTTTTCTTGGGAGCAATAGCTTCGACTGGGCAATTGGGCACGGTGCAGCCACAGCTGGCCCGACAACTATTAATAATCAGCGGGTAGTTTCCTAAATTTGTAATGGTGATTTCTCGAAAAGGATCAGAGTCCCTTTCTATAATGCCAAAATTTACTTCTTTAGCACTGAAGTGTATTGTACCCGCTTGAATATCTTCTTGAGCATACAGACTCAGAATTCCAAAATTTATAAACAAACAAGCTAGGGTTCTTTTCATTTTCTTTTTCTTACTTAGAACTACAAAGTTGGGAAAAGTTTATGACAGTCCTAGGTTAAAAAGACTGAATGATTATCAAAAAAGGAAAAGAAAGCAGATATTAACGCAAAACTTCCTTAACAGCCTCCGCAGCTTCACGCAATAAGATGGCGGATTTTACTTTTAATCCACTTTCATCTATGAGACGCTTTCCTTCTTCCGCATTGGTTCCTTGCAGGCGAACGATGATAGGTACAGGAATATTGCCAATAGATTTGTAGGCATCGACTACACCCTGTGCTACTCTATCGCAGCGCACAATACCACCAAAAATATTAATTAGTATGGCTTTGACTTTTGGATCTTGTAGAATAATTCGAAAGGCTTTCTCTACTCGCTCAGCATTAGCAGTTCCCCCTACATCGAGGAAGTTTGCAGGCTCACCACCACTTAGTTTGATGATATCCATAGTAGCCATAGCTAGACCAGCACCATTGACCATGCAGCCTACGTTGCCATCTAGTTGAACATAATTTAAATCATAGGAAACAGCTTCTACCTCTGTAGCCTCTAGCTCGCGCTTATCTTCCATCGCCGCTAGGTCGGCCTGTCTATAAAGCGCATTATCATCGATCGATATTTTGCCATCTACAGCTATGATTTTATCATCCGATGTCTTTAAACATGGGTTGATTTCGACCAATGTCGCATCAGCGCCTACATAGGCATTATAGATGTTTGCCATAAACTTAACCATTTCCTTGAAAGCGTTGCCTTCCAAGCCCAGATTGAAGGCAATTCTGCGGCACTGATAGCCTTGGATTCCTATCAGCGGGTCTATATATTCCTTATGTACTTTTTCGGGATGCGTTTCAGCTACTTCTTCAATATCCATGCCCCCTTCGGTAGAATAGATGATGACATTTTTCTTGGTCGTTCTATCCAGTAATATAGATACGTAAAATTCTTTGATTTTATCTTTCTCACCATAATATACATCCTCCGCAATTAGAATTCTGTTGACTATTTTTCCTTGGGCTCCCGTCTGTGGAGTCACTAGATTCATTCCTAAGATTTCAGAGGCTTTCACCTTGAGCTCATCGGCATTTTTAGCTAATTTCACCCCTCCACCTTTGCCTCTACCACCAGCATGGACTTGTGCCTTGACCACATACCACTGAGTGCCTGTCTGCTCTGTGAGGGTTTGTCCAGCTTTTACGGCATCGGCTAAAGACTCTACTGCTATTCCTTCTTGGATTTTTGCGCCGTATTTTTTTAGCAACTCTTTGGCTTGATGTTCATGCAGATTCATGGATAATTTAATTTAATTGTCGTGTTTTGGGATAAATTTGAAAACTTTGCGAAGTTATAAAAAATCACTTAGACCTTAAAAGAATTTATTGACAACAACTCCGATTATTTCTGCTAGTCATCTCCAAAAAAATTACAACCACTTGACGGTTTTAGATGTGACTGAAATTCACATTGAGCCCAGCATAGTCACCACAATTGTGGGGCCTTCTGGTGCTGGCAAGAGCACGCTACTGCATATTTTAGGTACCTTATTGAAACCAACAGCAGGGGAGATATGGATTGAAAATCAACTGATTTCTAAAATGAATGATGACCAGCTCGCTAGGATACGAAATCAATTTTTGGGCTTTGTATTTCAGACGCATCACCTCCTACCCGAATTTAATGCACTCGAAAATGTATGCCTACCAGCTATGATTGGAAATAGAAAAGAAGCAGAATATAAAGCTAAAGCCAAGGAATTACTTGAGTTTATAGGTCTAAAAGATAGAATGCACCATAAGCCTTCAGAACTCAGCGGGGGAGAGCAGCAGCGCGTCTCTATAGCTAGAGCACTCATCAACCAACCCAAAATGGTTTTTGCAGACGAACCTACTGGAAATCTGGACACGAAGAATGCCCTCGATATCCACGATTTATTTTTTCGATTAAAAAAGGAGTTTGGTTATTCTTTTCTCATAGTCACACACAATCCAGAACTCGCCAAGATGAGCGATCGTGTGATAGAAATGAAAGATGGAAAGTTGGTATAGGGCTTAACTATAAATCCCGTTTATCCCAAATTTTAAGAAAACGTATGCTTTATGACAAAAGAGAGCTAATTAGCGCCTGTGAGCAAGGCCTATGTTTAAAATGGTGATTTAATCCCCTCCCAAATTTTGGTTGAAATGCAAAAAGGCTTCGTTTACGCGAAGCCC